>JADKDV010000005.1:0-300000 GCA_016718315.1 Candidatus Obscuribacter sp.
GCGGCGCTTCAGTTCCATGTAGCGCTGCAAAACCGGCAGATATTCGTGAGCCGTTGCCACCAGGTTTTTGTAGACCGAAATGGGCACATTGTCCGGACCCAGAGCTGCCTCGATGGACGAGCCATAGCGGCGAGCGCGAGCACGGAAGATGTTGGCCTGCACCTGGGCGCTGTAGATGGCGGCGACCGTGTTGCGGCTCTTCTCGAAGGTCTCCATCATGCCGCGATAGGTGTTCTCGCGCAGCACGACGTCACGGCTGTGCAAAAACACTCCGTAGCTGCCGTGGGTGAGCTGATGCTCGTTGCCCTGGGCATCCTTGACCATGGGAAACTGGATGTCAGCGTTGTCGAACATGCCGAAGATGGTCTGCGGACCCTGCGAAACCATGGCATGCTGAGCCAGCAGTTCTTCCACTTCGGGAGTGCGCACGTGGGGACGTTCGCGGTCGAGTTCGTCGAGTTGCTGCTTCCAGAGCTTGAGCGCCGGCGTCTTGGCCAGGAAGGTCTCGAGGCGTTCGGGCTTGAGCGAGAGCAGTTCGGGGGTGGACCAGGACACAGCAGCGCTGTACTTGGTGAGCAGCCCGCGAATCTTCTCCTCACGCTCCTGATTGGCTGTGTTGGCGGTGTCCTGGTCGGCCTTCATGCTGGCATAGACATAGAGCTTGTCCAGGTCTTCGCCGATGCGGTCGCGCAGGGAGAGAAAAGCGTGCAGCTGTTTGCCGGAACGCTTGAGCTTGCCCTTGAACTCAGGCAGCTTGGTGATGAGAGCCTCGGCGGCGGCGAAGGTGTTGTCCCAGGCCTCGTCGGTGGCGAAAATCATGGACAGGTCCCAGGTCAAAGCGACAGGAACGTCGCTGCGAGCGGGAAGGGTGCCCTGAACAGTAGAAGTGGTCATAGTTGGACTCCGTGTTGAATTCCGTTAATGGAGATAGCCCTGTACGTCAAGAACATTTCTCGCGCGAAAACCCTGGAAAGTAGTAAATCATTTTTTGGGAGAGTTGGGTTTCCGAAGAAGAAAGAGGGAGAAATAAAGGGCTAGAGTTCCGAGGTTATAGATTCTGGGTCTAGCAAGCTATACATGCTTGTCTTACTCTCTTTGTAAGCTTTTTAAGAAAAGCAACGGGCGCGTGTAAATGGCATATGTCAAGCGCTTAAACGGGCTTCATTGAATATGGCGCGGCCTGCGCGAGCTAATGACTTCTTATTTGCGCTAATTGTTGAGTGCTCAAAAGCTAGTTCTCAAGAGCTTTTATAAATACTTATTAGGTTGCGTTTACTCTGTCTAAAAACTTAGGTTGTTAGACATTACTCTTTCTCTCCCCCATAAACTTTTCTCTCACCAAAAACTTCTATTCATCCAGCTCTCATTGACTTCGATTAGCTCCTGCGGGTGCTATTTGAGATGCCGGTTGTGTGGTTTTGGTGGAGATTTTTGCAGGAGTCAGTATGAAACCCCGGTCAAATGCTCAAACGAGCCATTCTGGTAACAGTTTCATTCGTGAGACTGTCTTCTGGCTGAAGCGTAATTTGGTGTGGCGGATTTTGCCCTCGACTCGTCCTCGCTATATCGCCTTACTAGGTGGTCCTGGCGCAGGCAAGGGTACGGTGGCAAGTCAGCTCTCGCCCGCGCTCAGCCTCTCTCATGTCAGCACTGGTGCCCTGATACGGCGCGAGATTGCTAACAAGTCTGACTTCGGTCGTAAGGTGCAAGAGCTTGTCGAAAAAGGTCATCTCATCCCCGATGAAATGGCCCTGACTTTGCTCGCTTCTGCCCTTAAGGCTCCGGAAAACAGTCGTGGTGTGATTCTCGATGGTTTTCCGCGCTCGCTCAAACAAGCTCAGATGCTCGACGAGCTGCTCGCTAACTGGGGTCTATCTCTGGAAAAGGCGGTCTGGCTTGAGCTCAGTGAGGCTGATTTGATCGAACGACTGTCGTTGCGGCGCACTTGCAGCAACAACGCCTGTGGTCGTTCGTATCATCTCAAGTTTGAGCCGCCCAAGTCCGCTGCTGGTCATTGCGATGCTTGCAACAGCCCGCTTTACCAGCGCAAAGACGACGCTCCAGAATCTGTTCTGGAGCGGCTGCGTACCTACAAGGAGGAGTCCAAACCTCTGCGTGTGTATTACCAGGGCACCAAGGGTGGTGTGCTGGTGTTCATCAACCCGACCAATGCCATGACCAAAGAACAGGTTCTGGAACAGGTCATCAATGCCGTTTCCGGCAAGGAGTAAGTGATGTCAACGCAAACTCAAACCCTCTCTCAAGAGCCCACCATCGTTCTCGTCGTGGGTTCTGGCAGTGGCCTTCTGGCTTACCATGCGCTCGAAAAGATGCGTTTCCGGGATGATTGCGACATCGTCCTCGCCCGTCATGGCGATGTTGTCGATGAGCTCTTTCCCTGTCCTGCAGACCTCGAAGCGCAGGGTGCTGATCTGGAAGTGCTCCACGGCGCTCTCGTCAGCGGCATGACACCATCCGAACTTGGTGATGCCATCGCCTCTGGTGTCGATGTCGGTGTCCTGACTCGTGCTCTCGAGCTGGGTCTCGCTCCCGAAGCCGTGGGCGAGCTGCTCTCCACCTATGGGGGCGACCTCGATGGCCATCTGCAGAACTATGTGGAGGCCAAAGAGGACGCACGCTATCGTCCGGACGCCGGCATGCGTGCTCTCGCTCGCTACGGCGAGGACTGACAATTTCAACCTTCAACCAACGTTTTTAACAGCTGGCGCTAAACAATCAAAGGCGCAGAGCAAAGGAAAACCATGAGTACCTCCAAAAAGAATGGTGGTAAGACTGCGGCGTCTGCCAAGGCTACCACCGACAAGTCCACCGTCACTCCCGCAGCGACCACCGAAGCCACCGCTCCGGTGAAGTCGACTCGCTTGCAGCTCCTCGACGAACAGCTCAAGGAACTGCAGATCGAGGAAGCTCGTCTGCGTGTCGAAAAAGCCCGTGCAGACAAGGATACGTCTGCTCTGGATGCCCGTACCAAGCTGGATTTGACGCGTACGCAGCTGCGTACCGCCGAATTCGACCTGGCCAAGAAGGAGCGTGATCTGGCTCGCGAACGTGCTTCGGCCGACGAGAACCTGACCTACACCTTCTACGACGGCGTCACCGACGAAAGCATCAAGCCCTCGCTGGCCAAGCTGGGTGAGTGGAATCGTCGCTTCCCGGGCAAGCCCATCACTGTCATCGTCAACTCGCCGGGCGGCTCTGTCCTGGCTGGCCTGGCGCTCTACGACTACCTGCAGAAGCTGCGTGGCGATGGTCATCATGTCACCATCATCTGTGTGGGCATGGCTGCTTCGATGGGCGGCATCCTGCTGCAGGCTGGCGACAAGCGTCTCATTGGCGCCAACGCCCGCGTGCTCATCCATGCTGTTTCGGGTGGTACCACCGGTACTGTCCATGCCATGGAAGACCGTGTCGGCTTCTCCCGCAGCCTCTGGGAGAGCCTGAAGAACATCCTCGCAGCCCGGTCGGTTTTGTCGGCCGAGGAAATCGAGGAGCGAGCCCACCGCAAGGACTGGTGGCTCTCGGCGCAGGAAGCCATTGACCTCGGCTTTGCCGACGATATGCTCTCTGCTCCGCCGTTTGCTGGTGCCAAGCCCGCTGGCAAAAAGGACGCCGTCAAGGCGACCGCCAAGCCTGCTGGCAAGAAGTCCGGCGAGAAGACCGGTCGCAAGTCGCGCTCCAGCAAGAACAAGTAAGTTTTACTTGTGCACTAAAAACTGCTTGTGTCTCTGACACAGGTGGTTGAGGAAGTTGTCGCTCCATCGGGGAAATGCGAAGAACTGCGGTTCTTCTGTAATTTCCCTGATGGTACCGACCTTCCTCTTTTTGCCGTTAAATACTGTATGGGGTAGTAGTATTTTGATCTTTCTCGCCCTTTTGTGGTCGTGTAATGTGAGCTGCAAAGCGCTTTTGGGTAGGATAGAATTGATGTAATCAGGGAGTTGTTTTTTGCGCGAACATCAGATCAACATCAATCTCAAGGCTCAGCAATTTGAATTGCTGCAAAAACTCGCGCGTGAAAAAGGCTATAAGTCAGTCAGTGCCTTTGTTCGTGAAAAAGTTATGGAGCTGGCGTTTGGTCTTGAGCCGCAAGGTCAGACTGCGGGTCAGTCCAGTGGCGCTGTCAGTCTTGATGGTGAGGTTGTTAAAGAGCTTTCGCGCATCCACAATGAGATGCAGCAATTTATCAAAGAGTCTCTGGGGCTTGGTGCTGATGCCCAAATGCCACATGGTGTCCTGGCTGCAGATTTGCAAAATAACAGCCAGTCTGACCAAATTGCCTCAGATTGGCCTGCTCAGTCCGCTGGCGGCAAAGATGCTTTTGACCTCGCTATGGGGCTTGGTGGTAATCAGCCAATCAATGTTGTGCCGCCTTTTGACGTCAATTCGCTAGCTGATGATCTCAGCTTTTTGGCTGGCTCTACGACTTCTTCTGAGAGCTTTTACGATGATCAATATCTGGATCAGCAAGCACAGACAGTTGATAATCGTGCGGCCAATCAAGTGGCTGCTGATGCCTTCTTTAACACTGGGGCTGCTAAAAGTGGCTCCGAATCAATAGTAACTGAGAGCAATCAGGCAATTTTTAGCAGTAATAGTAATCTTGGCGGTTTTGCCTACAGTTTGGGCAATTATTCAAACTTTGGTGGTAACTCATTTGTAGCGCGTTTTGGCGGTACAAGTGATGCCGGTGGTGATCGTTTAAGTGGCTATAAAGAAATCCTCGATGATTTAGAAGAGCTTGCTGACAGGGCTTTTGCCATTTCACCGAGGTTGGGCTCTCTCACCGAAGACGCCGGAGAGCAGCCTGATGCTGCCACAGAAGCGCCAAAAGTGGCTGCCGATGGTGGTGCCGGTCGCAGAGCCGCACATCACAGCGCGCCAGTGCCCAGTCAAACGGTGCAAAAGCCTGAGCCGCAGCCTGAGCCTACTAATTTTGCCGCGCCTGCGCCTCCACCCGAGATTATGCCTGCCGCTCCGGTTATTGCAGCTCCAGTGGCATCAGTGCCAACACCAATTCCAATTCCAACCCTGACTCCAGTCCAAGCCACCTTGCCCTTAAACGAGCCAGAGGCGAGTGTACCGGCTGTCAGCAGTGCTTTGCCTCAGGCCGCTGCTATGCACCAGCCTGTCCACTTTGATCCACTCATGGCTGCTGAAGACGATCTCTTAGATGATCTGCTGGATGGTGATTTATTAGCTCAGGCTCATGCTCCGCGAGAGACTAATCCATTTGCGGTGGATTTGCCTTTTGGCAATTATGAGCAGGATGCCCAAAACATAGAAAATTTTGGACCACTGGATGCCGAGATGTCCGAGGACGCTGCACTGGCAGCAGCACCGGAGCAATTGCAGCTGGAGCAAATTGACAGTCCGGTCGCTGTTGCAGCTGCTGTCAATCAGGATGATCTTAGCGCTCTGGTGCCTGCCCAGCCTGCTTTAGATGCCAATCATGCCTCTGTCTCACAGCCAAGTGCGATACCGGTCTCTGAGGCTGAGCCTGTAAGCTCTGCAAAAGATGATATCGGGGCGCAATCAGCATCTGATCAATCCAATGTCAGTGGGGATTCGACCACTGCAAACCAACCAAACCAGGGTGGTTATCAAGAGGAGTCTCCAGGTTATTTCCAAGTGGACTCCCAAGATGCAAACAGCATGGGAGTTTCCGGTCTCAGTGGTGGTCCTCCCCCAAAGAGACGTCGATCATGAGACGCGTTGAATTGACGCTCGCCCCTTGACCACATAACATCTACTTACTCACTCAACCAGAGCTTTTAAATAAACCAAAGATGTAATAACCATTACAGGTCTTATCTAAAAGTTTGAGATGTCTGAGCCGCGGCTCCCGGGAAGTCCAAAGTAGGAAAATCCAGAGGGTTGTCAATATATTCTCAATACGGCGTGGTATATAGGGAAACAGGTAGGTAGGTAAATCATGGCTCGAAATATTATGGAAACAGAGCATCCTAAAGAGATACAAGAGGTTAAAGAAGCGGTCGAGCAAAGAAACGAACCGCGCGCAAGCAAATTCGAGGCGATTGGTATTCCCAATCCGCAGCCCGAAGTTGAACCTGAACAGTTCAAAGTGCTCTTTAAACCCGAGTATGCTCTTCAACCGGAAAACTATCCGGCAGGAGGCATCAGAGGCTTTTACAATCACTGCTTTGATAGGCTCAACTATCAACAAAAAGAGCTGCCCAATGCATCAGCTAAGGACATCCTCGGCTGGATGCACAACAACACCGTCCTCGGCGCATGCACCGAGTATCGTTGCGGTAAGGTGGTGCAACGCCACATCGCCGACCAGGCAATGAAGAACGACGGCTATCTCGAATGCTAAACCCCACCTTGTATTGAGAATTAGAAAGAGCCGCCTGTTCAGGCGGCTCTTTTGTTTTGTATAAATCCTCAAAGTCCAGCAATTATCTTGTTTAACAGCGCCAAACGGTGCTATTGAGATGCTTTGCTAGTGGGGTTTTTGAAGGCTTTGATCAAATTGAGGAATTTTTGACCCTTGTCCATATCAAAAGTGCTGCTGTTTTGTACCACCACAGGCATGATGATGTTGTTGGTGTCCGGAGAGAGCGTCGCACAGACCAGGATAGAGGTTTGCTTTGATGTGTCGCCGCTGCGACTGTTAACAGTTTGACCCATCATGTATGGAGTTTTGACTCCGGCAATTGTGATTTCGCCTTGCTTTTGTACATCGAGATTGGTCCCGCGTGGGCTTTGGGTGTGCTTATGCAGATCTTCGACAGTTTTATCATCGGGATCTGAGCTGGAGACTTTGTCTGAATCTTTGTCAGTCTCTTCTTTTGCAGTCGAGCTAGTAGATTGATCTGCATCGCTTTCTTTGTCTTTAGTTTTTGACTTGTTCTTATCGTTGCTTTTGTCTTTGAGCTTTTGTGCTGCTAGCTCGTCTTTGCTTTTGTTTTCTGTTTCTTCGGACTTAAAGCTGTTGCTGCCAGTAAAACCCTGAATATAGTCTTTGGCTGACATTTGATTTTTGTTTTGGAAGCCTACCAGGACCATTACATCGCTGCCTGGTTGTTTTTCGTTGAGGACAGCGATACGCACAAATCCGGGGAAATCGAAGCCAACTGTATAGTCTATATCAGCTGGTAAGGGTCCTAGCTCCGCCATCTCAGCTATGACCTTTTTGATGTTGTCGGGATTGACTGCCTGGTACCAGAAAAAGCCCATGACGCCGCATATGGTCAAAAACACAATCATGCAAAAGGCAAAAAAGCCAATCAAAAGCTTAGCCCAGAGTGCCAGTCCGCGGTTGTTTCGGTGAGTTCTTGAAATCATCTAATTTATATCTCGCTAGTAAAAGACATTAGATCGTAGGCTTCCGATGGTCAGTCTAGCAGCACCATGGCAAACAAAAAAGGTCAAAGCTTGCACCCTGACCTTTTTGTTTTAATTGCTTAAAAGCTAGATGTAGCCAAGATTTTTTTGCGTACCAGCTGGTGGCAAAATGCGCAATCTTCTCTGGGGCTCATCACCGACTGAACGGCTGGAGAGATTGAATCTCTCGACAAGCTGATGCTGCAAGCGTCGGATATAGGCTTTGCGTGGGGTCAGCTCAAATGGTTCGAGCCGATCCATCACCTTGCTTATCGCCTGTCTTGCTTCTTCCAGGGCTATTTCGGTTTCGTCGATATCGCCTTCGATGTCGACTGAGCCAATCGAGCTTTCTTCTAGATGCAGAGCTTCTCTCAGTGCTTTCTGAATTTGCGGCAAGTTATTGCTTTTAACCACATACACTGGCACACCCTGAGCTTCAGCCAGGCTAAAGATCTTGGCGCCGGCTCTGGCATAGCTGCGTAGAGCCAGGATGGCATCAGCTTCGTCGATACCTTTTACCACTTCCACGGGCAGTTGCAATGTTTTGACCACTCTCTCTAAGAGGCCCTTGCTGACAGCATAGGGATAGACTTTGAGGTGAGTTTCTTTGGGGGAGGCCCAGTCCGAGGCAAAGGGTTCTAATCCTTCCATCATGGTGACAGTGACAGTGGGCTCTGGTTTTTGCACCACAGCAAAGTCGCCAGTTGATTCGTCGCGTTTGCGAATCTCGGGATGAATTTGCCAACCCCTCAAAAGCTGGTCAACGGCTTCTGCCACGTTGCGATGCACCGCCAGGGTCTGTCTATCAAGAATCTCGATACAAACATCAAATGTGGGCTGATTGGAGCGCTCTAATACAGTCTTTTGAGTGCCTCTGCGGCGGGCTTCATCGTCGCCTAGAGTGACTGTCTGGATGCCACCGACCAGATCTACCAGAGTGGGGTTTTTAAGCAGATTGTCGAGGGCGTTACCGTGAGCTGTACCGATGAGCATCACACCGCGCTCAGCAATAGTGCGAGCTGCCTGTGCTTCTTCCATGGTGCCGATTTCATCGATGATGATTACTTCAGGGGTATGGTTTTCCACTGCTTCGATCATGGTGGAGTGCTGCACTTCAGGGCGAGCTACTTGCATACGACGAGCGCGTCCAATAGCAGGGTGAGGTACGTCGCCATCGCCTGCGATTTCGTTAGAGGTGTCAATAACAATTACTCGTTTGCCCAGCTCGTCAGATAGTACACGAGCCATTTCTCTCAGTTTGGTGGTTTTGCCTACACCAGGAGGTCCGAGGAAGAGAATTGATTTGTTGGACTCTACCAGGTCCCGAATAACGTTAATGGTGCCAGAAATTGCACGACCGACACGGCAGGTGAGACCAATGATTTTGCCTGAGCGGTTGCGCAGTGCTGAGATGCGGTGCAAAGTGCGCTCAATACCAGCGCGGTTGTCGCCCGAAAACTCGCCTATAAGTGAAATGGCAGCATCGAGGTCGTCCTGGCTAATTTGCTCATCAGAGAGATAAGTGGCGCCACGGTCGAGATATCGCGCCTCGGGCAAACGGCCAAGGTCCAGGACTACTTCATAGAGACCGACTGTGTCGCTTCCCAGGGTCTCACGGATATTTGGTGGCAAGATCTCTAGAAAGGAAGAAAGATCATCGGCTGGTGCGATTTGATCCATGGGGTTTCTCCGTGGGGGACGAGCAACGGTTTCTTGGCTCAATATTTTCACTTTGCTTATCTCGGGATGTACCGGCTTTATGCCGTTAGTGTGCTTACGTTTTTAAATGCAAGTTTTTTGTACAAGCTTTTGAGGAGCAGTAAGTGTAGTAAGGGTCAAATAAATTATAGACCACCACATCAAACTACTACCGAAATCAGCTCTTTTCGAGTGCTTTCCAAGACCTCCCTGGTGATTAGCTGCCCCGGAATAATCAGTGGAATACCTGGCGGGCAGGGAGCCAGAAACTCAGCAGCGACCCGGTTTAGGGCTTGCTTGGCGGGAATAGTGGTACGGGCTTGCCGACTGGCGGCATAAGGCGTCATGGCAGCAATTAAAGCTACTGGCTTATTGTTGGGCTTGGCTTGTTGGTTGCCACAGGCAGTAAAGTTTTGCAGACAGTTAAGCAGACTGGTTACGTCGCTAGTCTTTGTGCCAATACCAAGGAGCAACAGGATACCTGCACCAAGTTCGGCTTCGGCATAGATGCCATGGTTGACTAGATGCTGGATTAAACTGGCTGAATCAGCGTTTTTGTGTTTGATCAGGACATGGCTATTGGTATTTGATGTGGTGGCATAAAGCTGATAGTCTGGTAGGTTTTTGATTTGCTCCTTTAGATCCGTGCCCAGCTCAAAGAGGCTGTTGATGCGCTCTTTGCCTTTTGTGCTGGAGATTAGCGCAAGCGCGGCCTCTATGGATGCCATCAGCAAATAACTGGGGCTTGTGCTGGTTAACTGCATCATTGTCTCGTGTAAGACTGAGGCTGGTACTGGACAATCTTTGCTAATATGCAAAAGTCCGGTTTGAGTCAGACCACTGAGAGTTTTGTGCAGACTATGTGCCGTCAGATGAGCGCCTAGCTGGCAGGCTGGTTTGTGCCTATCGCCATCTATATGATGTGCTCCATGGGCTTCGTCGACGAGGAGTACAAAGTTATGACGAAAAGCCAGCTCAGCTATGGCGCTGATGTCTGAAACGGCGCCACCGTAAGTGGGCGAGACCACCACTAGCATGGCTATTTTGTTGGTTGTACTGTGCTCCTGGATAACGCTTATGAGGTGGTCTGTATTGACTTGACCCCAGACATTAAACTGATGGTCAAATTCTGGCTCGTACCAAATTGGTGTTAGGTCTGTCAGGCAAAGAGCTTCAATGACACAGCGGTGAGCATTACGAGGCACGAGGATAGCGGCGCGCTCTCCTTTTTGGGCATGACCAACACTGATAATGGCAGCCATTATTGCCAGAGTGGCACCATTGACTGAGAGCAGAGTTTGGTCGCTTTGATAGATTGCGGAGGCTGTCTTTGCCAGGGCGAGGAGCGGCCCGTCTGGCTGGGAGAGGTCATCGAGACCGGGTAGTTCGGTCAGGTCCATGGCACCTGTCAGCTCAAAGTCTGGCGATAGCTCAGCCAATCGTCCTTTGTGTCCAGGTGTGTGAAAAGAAATTTTTTCGCTAAGGCGGTGCTTTTGCATTGCTTGCATAAGTGGCGGCAAGCTTTTGACTCGATGCTCTATATCACTCGCTTTTGGCGTGTCGTTGGTTTGAGATTGGGAGGTGTTTTCTGCCAATTTAGAGGACCTGAAACAGTCACGGTAATAGAATGGACAGAGGTTTCAAGGACCGAATACATTATCAGTATATCACTTTAAAGGTTAAGGCAAAGTTATCGAAATGCCTTCACAGAGCGGACCTCGCGTATATGCGTCGGGGTTTGTCTGGCTATGGTTAGTGCTTGTGTGTTTATATGGATTGTGCGCTCAGAGTAGCTTTGGCAAATATTTTGCGCTGATGTATATGTCAAATGGCTGTGGGCTATATTAAAAGCGGCTTATCAGGAGGGTTTGGCTGCTACTTACCCTTTCGCCTGGATCACCTTGGTACTAAAAGCGGTGCTGTCATTAATTGGGTGACAGTTGGTCGAGACTGTTAGTGGCAGGCATTGCGGTAAATCCCTTGCTTGAGGTTTTTGTAATTTCCCAAGTACATTTGATGCTGCGCTTTTTAAGTTCATCTATCATGCGCTGTGCTGCTACTGTTGGCGCCTTGAACGAATAAAAATGGATTTCTTTTAGTGCGCTAGAGGCATTTATTGCTCTAAGGTCTTGCTCATAAGGGTTGAAATAGTCGCTCCAGATGTTGACTTGCGTAATTGATTTGGAATTGAATAGTTCTTTGAGATAACCCTTAGGGAATTTGCAGCCGCCAAAGGACACTGACTTGAGCGTCTTTAGATTTGTTAGATAGTCGATATCTGATTGTGAAAGAATTGTCGACCTGAGGATAATGTTTTGTAGCGGGCAACTAACCAGATAAAACCTAAGCAGCGCCTCGGGGGGAGCCGTTGGTGCTGACATAAAGTGTTGTTAGCTCTGGAAATAGCGAAATATATGGCACTGTATTTTTTGAGCAATACCAGTCTATGAGTGCCAGTTGCTTGAGATGCTTAAAGCTAGATAGGCTTTTGATTGTCTGGTCGTTTTCTTGTGTATTGCTCAGTATGAGCCGCTCCAGGTTGACAAAGCGATTGACGCAGGACTGATTGAGCGATTGAGTGTCGTCAGCATACATGCTGAAATCTAGTCCTCTTATGTCTTTCTGGCGAAATCCCTTTACGAAGTCTGGTGATATCGCAGTTCCGGGCAAAAATTTCAAAGTGAGGAATTTGTTGCCTGGAACTTCTATTTTGCCTACACAAAGTTGCTTGGTATTAGATTGACTGAAACTTCTCTGGTGACTGATCACAGGCGAATCTAGTTGATCTATGCTGAACCTATCAAAATCACTGCTTGAATGTATTATCTCGGCACTATTAAATGAGGGTGGAAATTTATAGATCAATCTTTTGGTATTGTCAGGACCTGTATCTTCTTTGACGAAAAACTCGTTGTTTAGTGCGTTTTGACCGGTCTGCATGTCAACAAAAGTGTCTTCAAGATTGTACGTTGACTTTGAAATGGAAGTGTCGGATTGGATGTGCGCCTCACTACGTTTTGGCGCTACAGCCTCAGCGCTAACTTTTTGCTCAGGATCTTTAAGATCTGAAGAGGTCCGGTCTAAATTTGCAACTTGCAAATAAATCAAGCTAGCCGCACTCGCTAGTAGTATTGATGCGGCTACCCAAATGAAAATAACCGGTTGTTTGTGGGCTGGCGCTGCTAGATCGCCATGAACTGATGTTCTAATGTCAGCTATTTGATTACGAGCAAATTGCAATTCCTTGCCGTCCATCAGTCTTTGTAGATCGATAGCTAATTCATTGGCGCTCTGGTAGCGTTTCTCTGCTTGCTTTTGCAGACACTTCTGGATAATTGCTTCCAGTTCTACCGCAAATTCAATACCAGTAGAGTCACTCAAGAGTGGGACTTCGGCACGTTTGTGGCTCTCGCAAAGAGCTTCGTAAGTTGCGTCCTGAAAGGGTGGCATCCCTGTTAACGTCTCATACATGGCGCAACCCATGCTGTACAAATCAGTGCGCAGGTCCAGTGGTTGTCCTCTAAACTGCTCAGGACTCATATAGGCTGCACTACCGTAAATAACCTCGATTTCCTTCTTGTCCTTGCGACCTTCATTGAGTTCGGCAATGCCGAAGTCGAGGATTTTGACTTGTAGTCCCTGTGCTGTGTTTGTCACCATAATATTTGCTGGCTTTATATCTTTATGCACGACTGAGCGCCGATGAGCGTAAGAGAGCCCCTCGGCCGCCTTGCTAAAAATTTCTAGAGTTGCTCCTACTGATAGTGGTCCACTGTTCAGTATTATTTCTTCTAGAGTCTGCCCCTCGATAAAATCCATTGCATAAAAAGGTAAAACACCAGCATGCAAGCCTAGATCATAGATCTGGCAAATCGTGCTATGACTTAAGGTGGAACTGATTTTTGCCTCGTTCTTAAATAGGTTCCAGTTTTCTTTTGATACTAATGATGGTGCAATGAATTTGAGGGCTACCGTGCGGTCCAGGCTCTGGTGTTTGGCTCTGTATATAAGCCCCATGCCGCCTTTGCCGACAAGATAGTCCAGTTTGTAGCAGCCGCCAATCAATTCACCTGGTTTGAGATCGATGAGACGTGCGTCGCTAGCTGTCAGGTTGGCCTGCCTGGTGCGCATGGCGGTTTCGAGTAGTTGTCTTTTGCGGGTGAGAGTGGCGCGTGCAGGCACATAGCGCGTCCTCAGCACATCATCGGGACCTTTTTTACTTTTGGGGCAAATGCAGCGCAAGTCTCTTAGCAAAAAACTGGTGATGCTGCCCGGTCTGTTTATTGACGGTATAACTTTGCCGCATGTTTTGCAGCTGTTGCTGACTGCTTTAGCCTTGCCTGCGTTAAGCTCAGGCTTTGCGCCTTTGTGGCACTGACAATGCAAATCCATAAAGACAAAAGATGTAAATGAACCAATACGCTCAGCAGGAGCTACTGGCAGATGGCATTTGGGGCATGTCTGTTTATTGGCTTGCATGTTGATAGATAACTATACCTGATGCATGGCGCTGTCTGGGGGTCAGGCATTGAGATTGATGCTCGAAAGTAAATGGGTTTATATGATATGCGGTAGTAGAAGAATGGGCGGAAAAAGATGACGGAAAAGCTGGCACTTTGTGCCGCTTCTCCGTCTCCTGAAGTTTTTGCTCGTTCGTTTTTAGGCAGGGGTCAGGCGGGGGTCAAGCCCATGCGCCAAATCAATTCTTTTACCGCTGTCTTGCTGGTAAAGATGGACATCTTGGGGCGAGTGAGCACCACTCCTAGCCAGTCATAGCCAGTGACCGGTAAAAACATCTTGTCCATCAGTCTGCTGACCAGTCTGGGTAGCTTGAGCTTGCCAGAGGCTGAGACTCGCTCGTGCTGCTGTCGCACAATCCAGACTTTGTTTTGTCTTTGCATGCCCTTTGCCACCATCAGTGACATCTGACATTGTTCATCGCTCCACGGTGTTCCGGGGGCGGTGGCCGTCAACTGCAAGCCGTTTTGAGCGCTCTGAGCGAGCACCTGGGCGACGGAGTTGAGAGTGATGCCATAGCGAGGATGGGCGCTAAAAACAAAGCGCTCATTACCATGACCAACCACGATGCCCACGCTGACAGCGCCTTTGTTAAAGCGCAGGGTAGTGCCGGGAGCAAATTGGCTGGCAAGGACTGTCGATGCCTCAGCTGAGATTGTGCTGGTCAGAGCCTTGCCATAGACGTCACTAGCTTCACTGCTGCGTGTGAGCAGAGAGTCCAGACGCTTAGCAAAGCCTGGGATTGACTGATCCGGGTCGTTGAAGGTCTGACCGGCAAGCAGTCCTGGCACTTCGGCGTTGCGCACCAGATGCAGTGCCGGATCGCCGCGTAAATCCTCGGTGTTGGGAAAGTCGAACCAACCAGTACGGAGACCAGCAGCGCCATGCCC
The DNA here is from genome assembly GCA_016718315.1 of Candidatus Obscuribacter sp. GTDB lineage: Bacteria > Cyanobacteriota > Vampirovibrionia > Obscuribacterales > Obscuribacteraceae > Obscuribacter. Next base: position 14,475 of record JADKDV010000005.1, read on the forward strand.
GAGTCTGACGACATCGACGCAGGTGCGTCGCATCACCTCGAGATAGGCCACATTGCAAGTCCAGCGGTCTGGGGCTCGGCGTCCACTGTAGCGGCCCACCCAGTCATAGCCAGTCACCGGGAAATGCTTGTCATAGAGCCGACGCTGCCACTGCGGCATGCGTTCACGCTGGGCTTTGACACGCTCGATGAAGAGCTTGTTCTGGGCGCGCATGCTGCGGGCCACATATTCCATCAGCGTGATTTGCTCAGGAGTCAGTGGCGGTCTGCGTTGCAGCAGATAGTTGGGGTACTTCGGATCCGGTTTGAGGATGCGTTTGACCTCGTTGAGGCAGGCACCTTCTTCAAACCATGAACTGAAGAGCATCAACTTGCCCTCCCAGGGAATGACACATTCGGTGTGGGCGACACCCTGGCGCAAGAGCTTGGCCATGGCTCCACCAGTGCCGATTGCATCGCCAGGGCGTACCAGCTCGCTGGGGATTTTGATGCAGGTATCGACTGGCACTGGTCCGCAGCCCTGCCTTTCGTAGCGGTCGGTATTGCACCAGTAGCGGTAAGCAAAAAAGCTCCACGCTAAAAGGCTCACGACAGACAGGAAGGGCACGGCGGGCTCGCCTCCGGCGTAGAGCGATGCCGCTGCCAGGGGGACGCCCAGGACCATGGCTTCCATCGCCATGATGCGGGTGAAGATATTGCCATAGGAGCGCAGAATGTGCGTGAAATGGCTGTAGACAAGGACGAGCAAGAGCCCTTGCAAAATCACCAGTCTGAAGCCAACTGCCAAGCCCGAAGGTTGGAAGAAAAAGCGAAAGACCAGAAAACCAAACAAGATGTGGAGCGAAAAGGTGAACATCTTGCGCAATTGTCGCATGAAGAACCTCGCCTTTTTTGATACCGCAAGTGGTGCGGCATCTGTATGAGAGATAAGCAACTGTTGTGGCTGCTTTGCAGAGGTGCCGCGGCTTATGCCGACAGCTCCTCTGCATCAGTCAATCAGTCAGTTGGTCGAGTGGTCTTCAGGCAAACTTCTCGGCAGCCAGTTTGAGCTTGGCGGCGATTTCACCTTCGTTGGCGGTGCTGACGACTGAGCCGGCCATGGAGCGCGTGCCGTTCTGTTCGTTCTTGGGGTTTTCCCACTGCACGCCAGAAATGTTTTCGAGGCGAGAGCGCAGGCCGTTGTTGCCCTTGAAGTCGCTGCCCGAAAGCCCGCGGGTGGTAAAGACGACGCGCTTGCTGTTGTTTTCACCGGCTTCCACCGAAACAGTGACGCGACCGCGTTCGAAGAGCTTGCCGATGTTCAGTTCGGCAGTGGCGACGGCGGCTGCTGGCTTGACCTTTTGCGGGTTGACAGCGGCGCGGACCGGGCGTGCTTTGTTGAGCTTGACCGGCGACACCTGCCGCAAATCAGCTCCACGAGCCATGTGCATGCACTCTTCGGTAAACTGAAACTTGCTCTTGCTGACCAGCCAGGTCATGACAGTCATGAAAACACCAGCGGCTGCTTCGCTGCCGTAGGGCAGGTCGACGCCGAAGTGATTGGCAGCGTAGTAGGCACCGAAGCCTGTGATCAGACCGACAGCCAGCGAGAGCAGGCCGTGCATGGTGTTGAGGGTGATACGTTGACGTTGACACTTGTCCATCAGGTACTCCGTTGAGGTTGGGTTGAAGTTGCACACGTCCGCCCGGTCACTCACTGAGTGACTGCATTGATTGCTGAAGATAGGCTCGGGTGGATGCTGTGTGCGGGAATTAGTGGGTGAAGAAAATACAGTTGGAAAAACATCTGGAGCCTAATAAGAAAACCTCTCTTGCTTATAGAGGGACTAAATTAGGTTGTACTCATTGCCCGCGTGTATAAAAGCTAAAGATCTAGCTCTAATCGTCCTGAAGGAGCGCCTGACAAGGCTTGTTCATGATTAAGGCGCTGTTATTTGCGCGATGAGGCGGGCTTCATGGAAGTGCCCCAAAGTCGAGTTTAGTTAGCGCGGTTTGCGCGACGATGTTTGCAACTTGCTAAAGATCAATGCCAAATTGTTTGAGGCTGTCTTGAAATTTTTCTGGAGTGGTAAACAGATGCGTCTTGAGACCCAGTCTGTCAGCTGCTTCGATATTGGCAGTGAGATCGTCGACAAAGAGACACTCGACAGCTTGCTTGCCGGTATGTTTGATGGCGGCAAGGTAAATTTCGTCATGAGGCTTAGCGTATCCAACTTCGTAGGACAGGACTAGCTCATCAAAGTGACGACTGACGTTATAAGTGTTTTCGAGATAATTCCAGTGTGATTCGTTTGTATTGGAGAGCAGATAAAGGGGAAATTTTTCCTTTAGTCTGGGTAAAAGCTCAGCCATTGTCTGATTCTCTCGAAAAGTTGCATTCCAGAGAGTATGAAAGTGCTCTTCGGCAATGGTCTTTTGTGTTAGTTTTTCCACTTCTTTGAGCAGTCCTGCTGTGTCTATATGACCAGTTTCGTAGCCCAGGGTAGAGATATGCCTGAGGATAGGTTTAAAGGCTTCTGCGTCGATTTCGAAGACCTGACAAAAACCATGGCAGACTTGCTCCCATTCAAAATCGACAAAGACATGACCCATATCAAAAATTATGGCTTGAATTTTGTCGCTGTTGTTGGGCATGGCAAATGGTGGCTTTTACTAAGTGACAGTCAATCATATCAGAGAGTGTGGCATCGTTTAATTCGGAGTGGCCAGGACAAATTCCAAGTCCAGGGCATCTTTCGCTTCGTGTGTTACTAAATGCAATAATAGAAACTGTAAAAAATGAAAAAGGCCGGGATGTTACTCCCAGCCTTCTTCGTTGTTGTTGCCAGCTAGCAATAGCAACTTGTGCTACTGCTCAAAGATTGTTAGCTGGCTCGGGCAGTGAGCACGCGGCCGGTGCGGCGCGGTGTGCTGGTCTGTGCCGAGGCGTCGTAGACCTCGCGAGCCTGGATGTTGGGGTTGCGGGTGGAGCGATCGACGCTCACCACTTCCACAGCAATCTCCTGGCCGATGCGGAGGCCGGCGTGACGATTGGACTTGTCGTCGCGATTGCGACCGGCAAGCTGTCCCAGCGGGATGTAAGCGAATTCGCAGGTGTCGAGTTCGACACGCACGCCGCCGCCAAGCACCGCTTTGACTTCGCCATTCATGAGGTCGCCTTCTTCGGCGTGGACTTTTAGACCGGATGTAGCCATTTTATTGTTCCTTGAGTAATTCCCTGACGGCAAGCCATTTTTGTTGTGGCTGCCAAGCGTTCAGGGTCAAAAAAAGAAGACTCGGGAGAAACCGATCTAACGCACCAGGTGCGCTAAATCGGCTCTCCTTTGTCCTCACCAGCGGTCGAATAACTGCATCGACCGTTTGAAAAACGCCCTGTTAGAGGCGTTCTTCCTTGCATCGCCTGACGGCGACTTACGACGCCTTGCGGCGACGACGGGTCTTACCACCGGAGACAGGCGCGACACTGTTGGTGATGCCACGCTTGTCGAAGTGAGCTTCGATGACGGCACGGTTGGCACCGCTCAACAGCTGCTGGTCGGCAGTGATGAAGGCGCGTCGCGTGTCGCGGAAGGTGACCTTGGCGGCCGGCACGATGGACAGAGCCATGAGGTAGACGCGCGCGTAGTCTTCGAGCGCGGCCTTGAGCTTGACCTGATCGTCGCCGATACCAGCAGCCGTCGCAAACGATTCCAGGATGTCCGCCAGCGCAGCGCCGACGATCTCGCCGTCATCGTGGACTTCACCGGTCTTGTCGCGCATCGTCTTACCGTTGCGCTGCTTACGGATACCATCCGGCGGCAGAGCGTAGGCACCGATGATGCGGGCATCGGCCTTGATGTCGGCAGCCGTGAGCGGGTAACCGATCAGGTGGCCGAACTCCAGGCGGAACAGGTAGCTGATCAGGATCTGACCGAGCACGTCGCCGGTGGCTTCGTGCAAGGCACCACCTTCAGCACCAGGCAAGTCCTTGCCAGGCGCCTGGATGGTGACGATACCGTGACCGTTCTCGTGCCAGCTGACGCCCAGGTCCAGGAAAATCTCCACGACCAGACCCTGGGGGATGCCAGAGCCGATGCCGAGGTGGATTTCCCAGTTTTCCGGGTCCAGGTAGGCGTTGTCGCGGACCTTGGGGTCGTTGATGTAGACCTTGAGCGGCTCGTACTTGGTCTTCATGCCCAGGCGCTCCATCCAGACAAGCTGGGTGTTGAGCGCGATGAACGAGACGACCGCCGCGAATTCGTCCTTCTCCTTCACGGGGTCGAAGTTGAACGAACCGTCCGCCTTGGCCTTGACCTCGACCCACTTGCGGTTCTTCGGCACCAGCATGGTCATGCGCTGGTTCTTGAGCACCGTCGGGTCGGGCAGGTCATCGACGTAGTGGTCGACGATCTGCTTGGCGAGAGCCACCTTGGGGTCCGGAATGCGGAGCAAACCGCGAGCCGGGATGCGAGCGAGACCAGCCTGCTGACGCTGACTGGCGATGGAGAAGTGCAGCTTGGACTCGTGGTAGACGACCTTGCCGGTGCGTGCCATGACCAGGATGTGCATGAGCTGACGAGGTTCGCAGATGGAGAGGTTGACCTCGTAGACGGGGTCGAAGCGACCGGCGTTTTCCGAGAGCACCAGCTCCACCTTGGCCGAGCAGGTCTCGATGGACTTGGTCAGAGCCGTGACCAGCTTGCGAGCACCACGCCCCGTGACGCCGGACAAGAGCGCTTCAACGTGCTTCTTGGCGTTGGCGATGGCGACATCGCTGCCGACCACCTTACCCAGCACCTTGCGCGGATTGAAGACCTTGAGCGTCGACGTGACGTTGAAGATGTCGCCGGCCTTGTTCATGTGCACGTTGAGATAGGCGCCGCGGACGCGCATCGAAGTGCCGTCCTTGAGCGTGATCATCTGCGTGTAGTCGACACGGCTGCCGTTGCCCGTCTCGTCCACGACACCGTCGGAGAGCTGGACATTGTCCAGGTCGAAGGCCGTGTGCACGTCGCTGGTGGCCAGGAAGGCCGCAGCGTGAGTGCGCGGGTCGCCGGTGTAGGGCGTGGAGAAGAGCGACTTGGACGTGGCTGCGAAGTGACGAACGTGACCGGTGCGGTCGAATTCGAATTCCGCAGGCGTGGTGCCCGAGATGACCTGAATCGCCTTGGCGATGTCGCCCGAGGGCAGCTTCGGCAGGTTCGGGGTCTTCGACGGCTGGGCCGCGAGGATGTGATGAATCTTGGATTCGATGATGTTCATGTGATTACCTCTTCGAGTTATTGAGCGTCAGCCAGCCAAAAGCCAGATGAACACTCGGTTTACAGAGAAAAAAGAAACGTCAGGACAGCACAGCTGCGCCTGTTCTATCCACCAAAACAACCGCCTGCCGCTGCACACTTCATCTACCGAGCATCAACCTCAACTTGGGTTGGTGAAATCCGCGCTCATACTCACGACAAAGTCCGCGAGAAAGAGTGTGGAAAGGCAGAGTAGATGAAGTATTTAGTTAGGCAGGTATAGAAGTTCCAGTTGTTTTATTGAGAGTGAATAGTATGTCTACCGTAGGTACTTCTAACGTTCTACTGCAATGGTTTTTAGATGAGTTGCTGCTAATACAATTCGCGCAGCCGAGTCATGGCTGTTTTTGGTGCACTTTTAGCAGGCCCATGGCCCTAGTTTGTTGGAGCAATCAGACTGCCGCATTGATCTAATAGACCGGTCTAAAAAGCATGGTTGTTGCGCAAGTGACAGAGCCGCGCTAGACCAAGATCTGCTCGGCAAAATACTTCGTTTTGAGTTGCGCTAGCTAGTCAACCGGCGCGGCTGTAAAGGTCCTGGCAACGCTAAATTGAGCATTTATTAGAGGCTGAGCTAGCTTGCGCTGGCACAAAACTGGCTTGCATGGTGGAAAACCGTCAATATTGGCGCAATTCAGTTTGAATCGTTTTTGAGCGAAAAGCCAGTTTTTGCACCAATTAAGGGGCAATTTGGCGCGGCTCGCATAATTGTTAGAGGGCGTTCATGTGGGGTTCGCCGGCATTTATAGAGTAAAAAACAGAACGTTTTTAGAAATTAGTCTTGCTTCTCTTGATAACTTTGGTCTAAGGTCCAGTTATCTTTTCCACAACGTAATCCCAAAGGTTTTCCATCTCAGCGCATTAAGCATCTATTTCAGCTTCTCGCTCTCTTTCCTCCTCTTGCTCCGCAAGTTGGTAGGTGTCGTATCGAGTGAGACGTTGTTGTAGTGCAGTCATGCTGAGTGCTAACCGCGTTATGGACAAAGACACGACTTAACTCTTCCATGGATAGGAGGTCTACATATGTCAACCAATCAACGCGCCCACGGGTCCATCGCATCTGTCTGCCCGGCGTGCCTCATCGCAGGATACGGCGGAGACGAGATTCGCGCCACGCTTTTCCCCAACGGCAACATCATGTGCATCAACTGCTCGAGTGTCATCCCCTGTCGAGGACGACGCCATGAAGGTCATCCGTGGCCTGCCGACGTCGGTGAAGTATTCGGTCGCATGCGTCCTCCGCGGTCGCGACAAGAATGCCTCCGGTCTCTCGCTCAAGCGTCACAGCTGTGGCGTCGGCGAACGTAGCGAAAGCAGCAATGCTGTCGCCGCCATGACCCTCAACTTCGATGCCGTCGCCGAAAACGATGCTCGTGTCGAAGTGGCCTTCTCCGGCGCTGACCCGCTGGCGCAACTGACCTTCAGCTTCGACAATCGCCAGGTCGGCGAACACACCGAAGCACGGTACCGCGCTCTCCTGCGCAGCACCCACCGGCAGACCAAGGAAGATGCTTCCGCCGCGGCTCTCGAAGCCGAACTGGTGGCCAAGCTCTGCCCTCCGGACATGGCTGCGGCCATCGGGCGCCTCGCGGTGTCCGGCTACGCAGTCCAGACCAAGCAGCTCGACGCTCTCATGCGCCGAGTCGTTCTCTGCTTCGAGGCCGATGCCTCCGCTCCTTCGAGCAATGCTCCGAAGATCAAGGCGGAATGCACCTGGTATCTCTGAAGCGCTGAACACGAACTACGGATACTGACTGCTGCCCTTGCCGCGGTCGGTGTCGAAACGCTCTCTGCGTACGCGTCAATGACGACACGTGCAATTTGAGCACAGCGTATCTCATAAGTATTGACAATCGCGGCTCCGCGCTCCAAGCGAGTTCGGCGCTGCCAACTGACAATAAAGGAGCCTAATTATGACCGCTCCCAACGGTACAGCGTTAGCTTTGGGGTCATGGACACCCAAGGTTATCTTCTGGGATCTTTGGGGAACCCTCGCACGGTCCGACAATCGTGAGCCGGTTCTCCACCTGCAAAAGATTCTCAAGTTCCATTCCGACACGATCGATATGCGCAACATCGATTCTGTCGACCCTGACTTCCTGCGCAAGTGCCTGACCACCAATGTCCCACATCCGGTCAACGCACATGAGCAGGATCCGGCTGGTTTCATGCGTGTGGTGGCACGGACCTTCGGTCTGCCTGTCACCACTGAAATGATGCCGGAATTTGCCGAAGTCACCCGCAAGGAAGCCCAGTGTGCACTGACCTTCAACGATGCAAGGAAGGTGCTCAAGGCTCTCAAGGCGCGCGGCTACGTCAATGGTCTCATCTCCAACCTCTGGGGTTTTCCCGTCAAGGCGCTCTTCGAAGAGGACAGCCTGGGCGACCTCATCCCGGAAAGACTGCGTGTCTACAGCTTCGAAGAAGGCTACGCCAAACCTGACATGGAGCTTTTCCGGCGCGCTTGCGAGCGTGCTGGCGTGGCTCCGGAAGACTGCTTGATGGTTGGCGATAGCTTTGCCAACGACATCTTGCCAGCGCGGGCGCTCGGCATGCGGACGGTCCTCATCGACCGCGAGCATGTCTATAACCCGTCTATGGTCCCTGACGACGTGCTGCACATCGACGGCATGCAGGCACTACTGGACTACCTGTCGCCTGTGGGACCCATGTCCTAAGGCACCATCTGTATCAATCCCTTGTTGGGAGAGTGAACTGGCTACTTGGGGCGGATGTGGCTTACACCGCCATCCATCCCGAATGACAGTCAGCACAAACGAGAAGCCAAAGCTGCTCTCGTCTCTCGCACATGAACTAGGGGGTAGGCAGCATCCCGCTCAGCTTACCCTCCCAAGCAGAGGTGTAATTATGGAAACCGCTATCTCTATTCGCGCAGCCCGCAACGGTTTCGGGTTCGTGTCGATGGAAGCCTTGCGCAACTACGCTGGCAACCACAGTGTGGTGCCCGCTCAGCACAAGGCCGATCCGACACACTTCAGGGTGGAGGAATGGCACCGCTACGGTCAACTGACCGTGTCGACTGCCTCCGACTTCACGCCTGATCAACTCGAGCGCTTCTCCGGGCGCCTGGTGGCAGCGACCCTCGTCAAGTCCCGGCTGACTTCTGCGGCAGCAATCCGCAAGTTGGCCAAGGACCTCGGCGTGCCGGCCCATCTCATCACGATGGCTGGCAACAAGGACCGCACCGCTGTCACCGCGCAGATGATCGTCATCAACGCTCCCTGGCTCACCATCGACGATGTCCGTCGGCACTCCGAGCCCGATGAGCGCAACCTGCGTGACGTTGGCTATTTCATCAAGGACATTCGCAGGCACAACAGGCCGCTCCGCAAGGGCTTCCTGGAGGGCAACTGCTTCACCCTCAAGACACTGCATCCCGGCATGTCGCGGGACGCACTCGAGACCTATCTCGAGCCGCGTCTCGAATCGATTCGTCGGGACGTGCAGGGCACTCCTACGGTGGTCATGCCGAACTTCTTCGGGCGTCAGCGCCTGGGGCGTCGGCAGAACCTCCTGGGTGTGGGTCTCGACTTCATCACCATGGGGTCCGAGGCTGGCGTGAAGCGGTTCTGCTGCGAAGTGGTCGAAGAAAACGACCACCACCTGGCCACCGAGCTGCGGCGCAAGCTGGCAGTGCTGTGGGCTTCGGCGGAGAAATCTGCTGAAGAAAAGGGTCAGTCCGTGGCCGAACAGACCTGGGACTTCATGGAGATGCTCAAGCTTCTCGATGAGCCCGAGCCTGGCTTCCGGCGCGGTCGGCGTCGTCGTCCGTCCTACGAGCCGGCCAACATGTTCATTGAGCACAAGCTCATTTCCAAAATCTGTGAGACTCGTAACATCGAGACCGCCTTCCAGTTGATGCGTGATGACGTGTCTCTCTGGGTGGGTGCGTATCAGGGTTACTGGTTCAATCAGGCGCTGGCGATGGTGCTCAGTGGTCAGATTCCTGAGTCCGCCCTGGAACAGGACCGTCGTACTGGTGAGCCGGTCATTCCTCTGTACTTCGCAGGGGATGTCGCCAGTGTGCAATGGTATGAGAAGTGGCTGCCCGAGGCCATTCCGTCGCGTATCGATCCGGTGGTGTGCAAGCACTTCCTGACGAACACGGACGGCAGCCCCGGACCTCGCCGCCCCTCGCACGTACCCGTGGGCAACCTGAAACTGGACGCCCATGATGAGTCCATCACCCTTCGCTTCTCCCTTCGTCGCGGGTCCTATGCAACGACGTTCCTGTCGTTGCTGTTCAACCTCGACAACAAGGACTGGGAAGAGGTGGACAAGTAAACCATCAACCATATCTCTCTGGAGAAAAACCATGGATACGAATGCTTGTTACGGTGGGAAGAGCGGCGCCAAGGCTCCGGTCATTCCCTCCTTGCTGGCTGCCCCGATGCTTCAGGGCACCCGGCATGACCACGGCAACACCAGGCGCACCGCCGAACAGTTCATCGTCGGTGGCCGCGCCTGGCAGGACAATTCGTGCGGCGGCCCGTGCGCGCGCACCGAACTGATCGAGATGGTCTTCGGCAACGAAGGCTGACCTCAACAGCTAGACCTTACGGGCAATAACAATGGCGGCCAGCCGCTGTGCTTCTAACAAAGCCAGCGGCTGCCGCCCACAAGGTCAGCACCAACTCTAAACCCACTGCGCAGGATGTCGAGCTTTCGAGCTTTACCATTCTGCGCAGTTTTTCTTTTCTGGTGAGATACTATAAAATGTAGTAGGGTGAAAACTAAGATAAGTTGCCAAAAAAAACAAATAGCAAAAGCACAGATGGCAATATTGGGGCAGGGTGCTCGTAATGAGCTAAAACCCCTGCCCCGGCTAAAGATAGCTAAATTGCTATCTCAAAAATGTTATTTGTTGCCACCAGATAAAGTGCTGAGTAAGCGCCGCCAGAGATCTCTCAGGTAGCCTGTACAACCCGTCGGCTTATTGCTTTGCTTGCAGTTGCCGTCAGCACTTGAGCAACTGACCGGGACTGCGGTTACTGCTACCTCTGCTGCTTGCTTCGCTCTTTTGTTTTTGACGTAGTTAAGAAACGAACCGCTCTTGAACCACTCGATTTGCTCACCAGTCATGCCATGCCATAACTCCAGCTTTTGACAGGTGCCATCCTGGTGTGTAAGCAAGGCCGTGACCGTGGCATCTACATCCAGTTTGTCCAGATTTATTAAACTGATGCAGTCTCCCTGGACGATGCGGTCATAGTCTCCAGCATCTTTAAAAGTTAGAGCCAGCACTCCTTGCTTGATCAGATTACTCTGATGGATACGGGCAAAGCTTTGGCAATAACCGCTCTAGCTCCCAGATAACGTGGAGACATGGCGGCGTGCTCGCGGCTGGAGCCCTCACCATAGTTGTTGTCTGCGATGACAATCCAGTCTTTGCCGCGAGCTTTATAGTCGCGTGCAATCAGATGCAACTTATCGCTTTGACCGGTAAATACATTGATGCCGCTGCCAACTGTGCCGCTAAATGCGTTAGTGACCCGACTAAACATATTATCCGAGATATTGTTGAGATGACCGCGGTAAACCAGCCATTGAGAGCCAGCAGGAGAGATGTGGTCAGTAGTGCATTTGCCCTGTGCTTTTACTAAGATCGGTAGTTCGAGCAGATCTTTGCCGTCCCAGGCGCTAAAAGGTTTGAGCAATTGCAGGCGTTTGCTATCGGCTGCCACCGAGATTGTTTGCACCTGATCAGATTGGCTCTCGATAAGGGCCTCAGGGTCATGGACAAAGCCCAGCGGAGGGAGGGCGTCGGCTTTAGGAGCAGTCAGTTTTAGTGAGCTGCCATCCGCTAGAGACAAGCTGTCTGTTAATGGATTAAAAGTCAAACTACCACTGAGCGCAAAGGCAGTTACTATTTCGGGGCTGGCGATAAAGGCATGAGTAGCAGGATTATCATCATTGCGTCTCTGGAAAGGACGATTGAATGAATTGATAATTGAATTAGCCTCACCTGGTTTTGTGTCAGTGCGACTCCATTGACCGATACATGGACCGCAGGCATTAGCTAGCACTGTCGCTCCAATGGACTCGAGAGCGGCTAATTGACCGTCTCTAGTGATTGTAGACAGGATCTGGTTGGAGCCTGGTGTGACCAAAAGTCCACAGTTAACTTGCAGTCCCGCTTGTGCTGCTTGCCTGGCTATATCAGCTGCCTTGCTCATATCCTGATAGCTGGAGTTGGTGCAGCTACCAATCAATGCATAGCTCAATTTGAGCGGATAGCCATAATCTTTAGCGGCTTGAGCAAACTCGGAGAGAGGACGAGCCAGGTCTGGTGTGTAGGGACCGACAATGTGTGGCTCCAGTGTATCCAGGTCGATGGTGATGACGCGGTCAAAATACCGCTCAGGCTCCTCTAATACGGCTTTGTCCGCTTGCAGCAAATCGACATGCTGTCTGGCTGCGTCCGCCCAATCTTGTCGACCGGTGGCACGCAGATACTGATCAGTACTCGGGCTATAAGCAAATACCGAAGTCGTTGCTCCTAGCTCCGCTCCCATATTGGTGATGGTGCATTGACCGGTGACACCCAGGTCTTGTGTGCCGGGACCAAAATACTCGATTATTGCTCCGGTACCTCCAGCTGCGCCCAGTATGCCAGCCAGTTTGAGGATGATGTCTTTGGGTGAAGTCCAGCCGTTTAACTGCCCTGTTAATTTGACACCAATCAGTTTTGGCCAGGTCAAACTCCAGGGCTCACCTGCCATGACCTCCACAGCGTCAGCACCGCCGACACCGATAGCAAGCATATTGATGCCGCCGGCATTGGGTGTGTGCGAATCTGTGCCAATCAGGAGTGCTCCAGGAAAAGCCAGGTTTTCGAGGATGACCTGGTGGATAATGCCGCGTCCTGGTGCACTAAATGCGATACCGTGAGCAAACGCCGCACTTTGCAAAAATTGATACACTTCCAGGTTGCTGCCCAGGGCTTCGCTTAAGTCTTGAGCAGCTCCGGCGCTGGCTCTTACCAGGTGGTCGCAGTGGATGCTGGTAGGCACTGCCACGGTACCCATACCAGCTTGCATATACTGGAGTATTGCCATCTGTGCGGTAGCGTCTTGCATAGCTACTCGGTCTGGTCTCAGCGGCACAGCCGTTTTGCCTCGTTCCGGCGAGTACGCGATTGCGTCATTGTCGTAGAGATGACTGAGCAATATTTTTTCTGACAGAGTCAGAGGGCTGATATTGGTCATTCTGACAAGAGCTAGATTGGCAGCCATCCTTAGATAAAAGTTTTGGGGATCTATGGGGGAGGGGTTTTCTCGTTTTTGTTTTCCGGCTTTTGTCTCTGGTTTGAGCAAAGCGTTCTCTGGCACGGGTATTGGGGTGTCAGCTTTTAACCGGAGCCGCTGCGGTCACTGGTACCACTTCTGGTGCTGTTTGCCAGCCTATTAGTTTGTTCATTGTGTCTACATTGCTTTTGATAGACGCCGCTGACTTTTGCAGCGCCGCCAGGGTTGTAGCATCCAGGTCCAGCTCGATGACGCGCTCGACACCACCAGCACCAAGTATTACTGGCAGACCGACAAATGTGTCTTTGATGCCATATTGTCCGCTGGTCATAACCGAGCAGGGCATCAGGCGGAATTCATCTCTCAAAATGGCTTCGACCATCAGTGCTACTGAAGCGCCTGGGGCGTAATAGGCGCTACCAGTGCCAAGTAACTTGACGATTTCGGCACCGCCATCTCTGGTCCTGATAGCAATTTCGCTGAGGCGCTCTGCGCTGATTAGTTGAGTCACTGGAATGCCGCTTATGGAGGCTTGTTCGGTCAGTGGTACCATCAAGTCGCCGTGACCACCAAGTACCATGGCTTTGACATCGGCAGCGCTGACTCCGACTTCTAATGCTAAAAATGTCTGCAGTCTGGCGCTATCAAGTACACCAGCCATGCCGATGACGCGCTCTGGGGGTAGACCTGTGACCTGATAAACCAACTGGGTGATTACATCGAGCGGGTTGGTAACGACGATAAATATGGCATCTGGCGAGTGTTTAATTGCTTCACTGGCCGCTGCTTGCACAATTTGAGCGTTTATTTTGAGTAGATCATCGCGGCTCATGCCTTCTTTGCGCGGCACACCAGCTGTGATTACAACAATGTCTGAGTCGGCAGTACACTGATAACTCTCAGCACCGCTCAAGTTGGATGCTTGTAAAGTGAGTGGTCCAGTCTCTTGTAAATCAAGTGCTTTACCTGCGGCTGCCCCTTTGTTGATGTCCATGAGTACAACATCCGCCAGATTTTTCATGGTGATGTACTGACCTGCTGTAGCGCCGACATTGCCCGCGCCAATAATGGTGACTTTAAACATGATTTTGCCTCTAAAGTTGTGAGGTTATGGGCACCATCAATTGCTGCACGTCAAAATGTAGTGCTCAAGCAAGTAATGGTGTGTAGTTGGTTTTTGTGGGTAGGTGGATAGTTGGAAAAAAGAAAAGAATAGATAGAGTAGCCATTCTTTTGTAGCTGGCTTAAAGTGCTTAATTCAAGCCGCTGAAAGGGCTCAGAGTGCTTAACCATTACCATCACTGGAAGTGGCTCAGTGAAACAATTGCCAAGCGTTGTTTGCGACTTTGTTTTTGCTATTGAGTCTGTACTTTGCACTGTGCTAAGAGAAGTTGTCTTTATTGCAAATTACTTTTCTTCAAAGCATTTTTTCTACTCCAGAACGCACCGAAAGTTAGTTACTGCGCCTGTTGCCATTGCATTTTGATGTGATGTCTGCGGGGCCTGGTAACTTTCGAGAGTAGAAATTTCAACTGGGCTCTAGGGCGGCCCTCTCTATTTAATTCAAGGAGCTTCTCATGGAAACTTCACAAGTCAAAAACAACACTAACCCTCCTGTATTCGCTGCTGGACTGGATGGAGTCTATGCCTGTAACACCACTCTCAGCGATGTTGATGGTATTAACGGCAAACTCATTTTTAATGGATTTAGTGCGGTGGAATTAGCTGCAACTAAAACCGTGGAAGAAGTCTGGTTTGTTTTGCGTAACGGTCGGCTGCCTGATGAGCAGGAACTCATAGAGTTTCGCAACCATATCGAGACGCTCAGTCGTCTCAGCAAACTTGAAGTCGGTCTGGTCAAAAAGCTGAGCTTCAATGATCCAATGATGACTTTTCAATCATGTATTTCTGCTATCTCCAACTATCGTGGGCAGAAATCCTGGCTTAACCGTGATGCTGCACAAGTGACTGAAGAATTGATGACCCTGGTGGCTCTTACTCCAGAGGTTATGGAAATCATGCGTCACCATCGCAAACCCCTTGTTAAACGAGGCAATAAAGGTTATGCCGAAAGATACCTCTGGGGTGTTCTGGGCAAAAGACCCAGCGAAAGTCAGTTACGTGCACTGGAAACTTATATGATTCTGACCATGGATCATGGGTCGAATGCATCCACATTTAACGGACGAGTGGCAATATCGACTGGACCTTCTGTGGGTGCTGCCCTGGCTGCCGCAATAGGCACACTCTCTGGACCCTTACATGGTGGTGCTCCTGGACCGGTGCTTGATATGTTTGACAGTATTGGTGATGTCGCCAATGTCGATGCCTGGGTGGCAGTAAAAGTGGCTGCTCATCATACATTTATGGGCTTTGGTCATCGTATTTATCGTACTGATGATCCGCGCTCATTGTGCTTGCGCACTGTTGCCGAAAAACAAAGCGGTCCCCGTATCGAACTGGCCAAAGCGACTGAGCAAGCCATTTTGAGTGCTCTGGCCGCAAAGCAACAGGCAAAAGCGCTGGCCGAAAATAAACCGGTCCGTACCTTGCGCGTCAATGTGGAATTTTGGACAGCGGTAGTACTTGAGCATGTCGGCATCCCGCGCGATATGTTTAGTTGCAGCTTTTGTACTGGGCGCATGATTGGTTGGGCTGAGCATCTCAGAGAGCAAATGGTCGGTAACAAAATCTATCGTCCACTTTCGTATTACACAGGCAAAAGACCTGAGTAATTGTTTGCAGATATCTGCACTTACCCGCTTAGCGGCATCTCCACCACTTAGTAATCGCAGTGCTCTGGCGCTGCGATTACGGGGGCAAAATAATGACACAAAATGCAAAATTTGAAATGGCAACATTGCCAGATGCTCGTTTAGAAACAATGTTTACCCCAGAGTTGATCAGGTTTTTGATTGACTTACACGAACAGTTTGGCAGCCGCCAGACTGCGCTTTTGCAAAGACGCGCAAGAATTCAGACGCGCCTTGATCAAGGTCAACTGCCACACTTTGATTGGACACCTGATTGGAGTTCTGAGCCTGACTGGCAAGTAGCGCACTGTCCAGCTGATTTGCTAAATCGGCAAGTCGAGATTACCGGACCGGTTGACGCTAAAACCATCATCAATGCATTGAATTCGGATGCTAAAGTCTTTATGGCTGATTTTGAGGACAGCTGCTCGCCCACCTGGTCTAATCTGGTTGTCGGTCAAGAAAACCTCTACAACGCAGTCCGTGGCATACTCGTCTATGACAATGGTCAGGGTAAGAGCTACCGATTGAGTGGCAAAAAGACAACACTGATTGTCAGACCGCGTGGTTTGCATCTCGTTGAAAGACACGTAAGCATTGGTGGCGAGCCTATGTCTGCCAGCCTATTTGACTTTGGTGTTTATTTCTTCCTTAATGCGCAGGAGTTAGTCTGTCGGGGTAGTGGTCCTTACTTTTACCTGGCTAAGCTTGAACACCACCTGGAAGCGCGCTTCTGGAACGATGTCTTTAACTTTGCTCAGGACTATATTGGTATCGCAAGTGGTACTATCAGGGCGACTGTTTTGATTGAGACCATTATGGCTTCGTACCAGATGGAAGAGATACTCTTTGAATTGCGCGAGCACGCTGCTGGACTCAATGCCGGGCGCTGGGACTATATCTTTAGCTTTATCAAAAGACTAAAGTACCATCCGGACAGAGTTTTGCCTGAGCGCGCTTTGATCACTATGCAGGTGCCCTTTATGCAGGCATACTGCAAGCGTCTGGTAGAGATTTGTCATCGCCGGGGTGCGCATGCTATGGGTGGCATGTCCGCATTTATCCCGGATAAAAATGATGCCGCTGTGACAGCCCGGGCTCTTGAGCGCGTCAAAGCTGATAAAGCCCGAGAAGTTAAGCAGGGCTTTGATGGCACCTGGGTCGCGCATCCCGGGCTGATAACAGTCGCTGCTGACGAATTTGCTGAGGTCTTAAAAGACAAGCCGCATCAAAAGAACTGGCTGGCATACAGTAGCATCTGCTTGAGCAAGAACAAAGCTAATGTAGTAAAAGCCTCAAGCCTGGTCAATATCGATGATATGACAGACTCTATTACTGAGTCTGGGGTGCGCAACAATATCAGTGTCGCTCTGCGGTATATCGCTGCCTGGCTGCGCGGTCTAGGAGCTGTCGCTATCGACAATCTAATGGAAGACGCTGCTACAGCTGAAATTTCGCGGGCACAGCTATGGCAATGGCTGCGTCACGGCTCAAGGCTCGATGACGGTCGCATTATTACGCGGGCATTTTGTCGGCAGTTGTTTGAAGAAGAATTGAACAAATTGCTAGCTGCTACTGCTTTGCCTCAGCAACTGGAATTAAAGCAGGCTGCCAGGGTTTTGCAAGACCTGGTCTTTCAAAAACGCTTTACAGAATTCCTCACATTGCCAGCCTACGAAGTATTGCTGGCTAACGAACGTGAGTCAGCACAAAAGGCTCTCGCTGAGTCCCCTCCAACCAATCAACCGGAAACAATCATGCAAGAACAGAACACACAGGATAAGACCGCACAGCAACAGAGCACACAGGAACAGAGCACACAAGAAGCAATCCAGGGACCAAGCGCTGTCAGTGCCGTCATTGAAGAGCCAACCGTTGTCGCTACTGAGACTACCGCATCGGCGCAGGACGAGGCCTACCGGGCATCCATCGAGCAAAGGGTGCAGGCAATCAATCCAGATCCAGCAATGACCATGGAAGTTAACTGGACCCGAGATCCTCGCTGGCAAGGTGTTGAGCGTGTCTACCGCGGTGCTGATGTGATGCGCTTGAGACCAACAATCAATGGTGACTGCGCCCTTGCTCGTCATGGTGCCGCTGCACTGTGGGCTCTGGTAAATGGGGAAGACCCTGTCATTGCTCTTGGTGCGCTCAATGGCTCACAAGCTGTGCAAGCTGTCAAAGCTGGTTTGAAAGCCATCTATTTGAGTGGCTGGCAGGTGGCAGCAGATGCCAACTTGTCTGGCAACACTTATCCAGATCAAAGTCTTTATCCTCTGGATAGCGTGCCAGCAATAGTCAAACGGCTAAATAACGCCATGACCAGATTGGATCAGATCGCTAAATTGGAAGGCAAAGGCGGCTTATCTAATTATTTGCCCATTGTGGCAGATGCTGAAGCTGGCTTTGGTGGACCATTGCAAGCTTATGAGTTGATGAAAATGATGATCGAAGCAGGTGCGGCAGGCGTGCACTTTGAAGATCAGCTGGCGGCCGAAAAGAAATGCGGTCACATGGGCGGCAAGGTGTTAGTACCTACCTCTCAATTCATTCGCACATTGATGTCTGCACGTATGGCAGCTGATGTATTGGATGTACCGACCATCATCATTGCTCGTACAGACGCTCTAGATGCCACTCTTTTGACCTCTGATATCGATCCACGCGATCAACCGTTCTTAACTGGTGAACGCACTACAGAAGGTTTTTATCGCGTTAAAAACGGTATCGACTCAGTTATCGCTCGTGGTCTGGCTTATGCTCCATATGCAGATTTAGTCTGGTATGAGTCTTCTCGTCCCAATTTGGAAGAAGCGAGAAAATTTGCTGAAGCCATCCACGCTAAATTTCCAGGCAAACTTTTGGCTTACAACTGTTCGCCATCGTTTAACTGGAAGCAGCATCTGGACGATGCCACCATTGCGACCTTTAATGCAGAGCTAAATAAATTGGGCTACAAATTCCAGTTTATTACTTTGGCTGGCTGGCACTCTGTCAATCTCAGCGCTTTCAACCTGGCTCGTCAGTATGCCAAAGAAGGTATGCCAGCTTATGTGCGCTTGCAAGAAGAAGAATTTGCCCTGGCATCGTCTGGCTACACCGCTGTGAAACATCAGGCAGAGGTTGGTGCAGGCTGGTTTGATAATCTATTGCAGAGTATCACTGCTGGTACTTCATCTACTGCTGCGCTATCGGGTAGCACTGAAGAAGAGCAATTTCACTAGAGAGAAAGCATTTGCTCTGGAAGAAATGAGCAAGTCGCAGAAGATTTTTGGTTTAAAAATTGGCGACTTTATAAAATCACAAACGGACTTGGTTGACCCAAGCTGACTACATCTGCCCGGGCAACTAGCCTAGCTTTTGCCCGGGTTTTATCTTTTGAGTCGGACTAAAGTAGACTGGTCGACTAGTGGGCGGTAAAAAAACAATCTCAAGAATTCAGGCATCCTTGCCTGGAAATTCTCAAGATTAGCCCCGTTTACACACTATTCGTGACAGGTTAGTTGCTTAAGCGCGGTCAACAAAGATGGCGGCTGTGATTCGCCCGCTATCTGAGAGCTTTAGCATGATGCGCTTGCCAAAGTTGTTGTTGGGACTAAACTCGACACGTTGTTTGCCCCATTGCGAGACACCCTTGGCGCCTTGCAAAACACTGGTAAGACCGCAGCGGTTATCGCCGCTATTGATGCGATCGACGACCAGTGAGATTGCCGGTAAGCCCAGGTTGTGCGGATGTTTTGCTTCGCGCTCAATGTTGCTAAATGAGCCACATGCGTTAGATGCAGTCAGTGTCTCGTCAAGCTCCAGTCTTGCTTCGCTTAGCAAAACTTGCTCAGTGTGCAGACGTTTTGCGTGTTTTTGTTGTCTTCTAAAAAATGAGCCAAAGTGTTTGTAGTTGTTGCTGTAGCGGTTGCGCACAACTTTTAGGTGACCGTTTTGTAAGGCGATAATAGATGACATGGTAAACCTCAAATAATTGATTTGATTAAAGTTGACAGCTGGTGGTGCTTAGTGGCGGCAGCAGCAGTGGCGTTTGGTCAGGGCTGCCAGTACAAGAAAGAAGATGAAAGCGAGTATTTTGCCGCACATCAGAGCAATGAACGCGAACAAAAAACACCAGGTAGAAGCTCTCATCGACATTGCCATAAATGTGAAGAGTGCGGTTATCAAAAGGGCTAAGGCGTTCATGATTGGCTCCAGAGTGAATGAATGTTATGTGCAGCTGGTAAAGAGGGGATACCGAGCCAGGCACTGAGATCGGTTGTGGGGTCAGCGAGTTGGTCGAGCTGGGTTTTGATCTTTTTGTCGTGGCTGTCTTTGCAGTGTTTTGAGCAAACCCAACCGTCACCTAGATGGCTCAAGGACTGAAATCCTATCGGTCCACCAAACTCGATATACATACTTACGTCTTTGCCGCAGTTGACACAATTGTTGCTATTGCACATGGTTTTTGCCTCGTTTTTAGGAGTAAAGTTTTGGTGGATAAAGACAGCGTTAATCAGGCAACAAATGTTGCTTAGATATCTCGGCCTGTGTCCATCTGTTGTGGAGAGAGCGTGTTTTAAAAGGTCCTGTTTGTGTTGTAAAAAAATAGAGTAATTAGTGGTAACAAAGAGAAGATGTCAGACACAAGCAAAATTTAGATGGCTCAAACCTGCTATGGTGCAGGAGGGCGCAGCTAGAAGCCTTATCTGGCTTGCTTCTTGCTAATTAATCTGGGGTCACCTGGAGCGCTTACGGGTGAATTTGTTGAGACAGTTGCAGTCTGGCTAGATATAATTGTCAGACTTGGACAGGTTAGACTTGTTGTCACAGTCTATCTTTACTGGAGGTTGTTATGAAAAGAGCAGAGATGCTCGACCGGGTGTGTGCTCGCTCGACACCCTGGGATATGGTTATTATCGGTGGCGGCGCCACTGGAGTTGGTCTGGCGGTTGATGCTGCCAGCCGCGGTTATGAAGTCTTGCTGCTGGAGCAATGCGACTTTGGTAAAGGTACATCCAGTCGCTCGACCAAGTTAATACATGGCGGTGTGCGTTATCTGGAGCAGGGCAATTTGCCTCTGGTGATGGAAGCCCTACATGAGCGCGATTTGTTACGTCAAAATGCTCCGCATCTGGTGCATGACCTGTCATTTATTGTGCCGACTTATGCCTGGTGGGAAGCGCCGTTTTATGGCATAGGTCTTACTGTCTACGATTTACTGGCTGGTAAGGCAGGTTTTGGTAAATCTCATATCTTGCCCCGGGCCAAAGTCGTGGAGCGTATACCGACGATCAAAAGCGAAGGGCTCAAAAGTGGAGTGCTTTATCATGATGGTCAATTTGACGACACTAGATTACTTATCAATCTGGTCACTACTGCTGTAAATAAAGGCGCTTGTGTACTTAATTACGCCTCTGTCACTGCTCTAGATAAAGATGCCGGAGGTAAAGTCTCGGGTGTCAAATTTATCGACAGTGAGAGTGGCAATGTCCATGCCGTACAAGCCAAAGTGGTAATCAATGCCACTGGAGCATTTACTGATAGTATCAGGCGATTGACTAATGCTCAGGCAACGCCGATGATAGCGCCCAGTCAGGGCGTGCATCTAGTATTTGATCGCGCACTTATGCCTGGCAATACAGCTATCATGGTGCCTCATACTAGTGATGGTCGCGTCATGTTTGTTATTCCCTGGCATGATCATGTCCTGGTCGGCACTACTGATACTGCTATTCCAAAGCCAGAGCTGGAGCCAAAACCGCTCGCTGAAGAAATTGAATTTATTTTGGAGACAGCCAGTCGTTATCTCAGTCGACCACCACTAATGCAGGATGTGCTCAGCGTATTTGTCGGTGTCAGACCGCTCGTTAAGGCTGGCACTGGCAGCACAAAGGCGCTCTCTCGTGATCATACTATTGATGTGGACGACGCCGGTTTGCTCACCGTCTGTGGTGGCAAGTGGACCACTTATCGACGTATGGCTAAAGACGGCGTGGACAAAGCTATAACATTAGCTGGACTGGCTCCGGTAGCCTGTCAAACAGAGCATCTCAAAATACATGGAGGTCCTGATGCTGCAGTTGGCTCAGGCGAGCTGGCTAGCTATGGATCTGACGCTGCTTTGATCAAAGCGATGATGCTCGAAGATCAAAAGCTTGCCGCCGCACTGCATGCCAAACTGCCTTACAGAGCGGCTGAAGTCGTCTGGGCTGTGCGTCATGAAATGTGTCGTACTGTCGAGGACTTCCTCGCGCGCCGAGTAAGGGCACTCTTCCTAAATGCTCAAGCTGCTATCGATATGGCTCCGCAAGTGGCTCGCCTGATGGCTGACGAGCTGGGTCTGGATGAGCGTTGGCAAA
Source organism: Candidatus Obscuribacter sp. (assembly GCA_016718315.1). Lineage (GTDB taxonomy): Bacteria > Cyanobacteriota > Vampirovibrionia > Obscuribacterales > Obscuribacteraceae > Obscuribacter. The sequence goes on from JADKDV010000005.1 coordinate 36,118, forward strand.
ACGAGCAGGTGCGCACCTTTAGTGCTCTTGCCAGTCAGTATGTAGTGCAAAAGAGCGCTGCCCTGGTTTCTCAATCCTGATAAAAAGCCGACAAGATAAGTCTTGTCGGCTTAATCAATTTTGGATGGTTCCTTTATGGGGCTACGTCCATTACTTCTGAGCCTTTCCAGGCATCGACTTCGGCTTTGTATGAGGCTACTCTTGATTGATAGAGAGCAGTTATTCTGGAGCCAGGCAAACCCAGGACCAGACTACCTCTTTGCGCTTGTATTTCTGCTCCTTGATGAGCAATTACTGTGGAGTTGGAAACAGCTCTGATTTTTTCGCAATTAAATACATGGGTCTTTTGGTCTGGCGGGGCGTCTCTCCATGGTGTATCAAGAGGACAGCCGTATTTATCCAGTACTTTGGCGGGTTGATAGCTGTCTTCGTCATAGCTTTTTTCTATTGCTACGTCAGATTTTGTATTTAGCTTTGTTTGATGCCTGTTGTAGCCGCTCAGGTCGCCGTATTTGGCATTGCGTTCGTTTCTGTCGGCAACATCTTCCGGGGCTATGATTTGTAGCTGCCAGCCTTCTTTAAGTGAGCCTGGATTGCGTACAAGACCTGGATGTTCGTGCTTGTTTAGATAGATCAAGCGTTTGATTTCGTGCTTGATCATGCGGCCGTCAATGTCATCAAAGCCGGCATTTTGTAGTGAGTCTCTGGCAATCGACCAGAGAGATTCGCCTGGTTGGACTGTATATCTGCCGTTTTTATCGATCATATCGCTGGCACTATCCACGAGCTTTGGTTGCACTTGCTGCTCCTGCTGGTTAGTAGGATGGCGACGCTCTGCCTCCAACTCATAGCGAAATTTAGCAGACGCGTCTTGGGCATCGGCTGGAACTTGAGTGCGATCATTTATATCAGTTTGTGCCAGTTGATCAGGTGCAGTCATGCAGCGGTCCTCGGAGATTGTCAAGACCGATAATATATGCATATTACTGGTGGCGCTAACACGCTTTGCTTTTGTATCGCGAGACACTTGCTGTTGTTTGCTAAAAGCCCGTCAGGTAGGGCATTTGGGATGTTGGCATTGATAATAAAATCTGCAAATTGCCTTGATTTTATTGCAATACTTCTTGATGATCTGTTGAGTAACCCCTGATGAACAGCCTCTCAACACAGGTGGTACGCTTTTGTGTTTGGCGACCGAGACGGCGAGAGCCGCTTGCTGTCGTAAAGACTCAGGCTGTCAAACAGTCGGTATTTGGCGCTTTTGGCTCAGTTGTAACTGCGCTATGGCAGTTTGCTTTGCGATCATTTACATCGCTATTTTTGCAGCAGTGCTGGTTGTTAGGATGCAGACCTATCTCGTTTTTACTTATTCAACCAGGAATTCCCCTTACCACCGCATCAGCCGCTTCCATCAGTCTTTATCCCCCTGTGCATGAGCACTGCGATAACTGACAGCGAAGCAAAGTTGACGAGATAGGTTAAGCCCGTGCCCTAGCACATCGCCGCTAGAGTAGTCGCACCCAATGGGAGCGTTACTCGTTGATGTATGGCACGGTCAGTAATTTTAAGCCAGGAATAAATATCATATGAATGCAGCTCGAAATCAGACAGCTTATGTTGTTGTATTGTTTGCCTCTCTTTTTGCCAGTCCGACCTTTGCTGACAGTAACACCAGTAGTAATACCAATCTAGGTCTTACAAGTGGCGCTTACGATCAGCATCAAGGACAGGGCCAGGGTCAGGAGCAAGGACAGATAAACGACAGTCATAATCAGGCCATAGCTGCGCCTGTGCAGGGACAAAACCAAAATAACGTTGCCGTAGGCGGTCAGAGCGGTCCTTCCGTGATTGACAGTCATGCTGTGAGCAAAAACTTCACCACCTTTGGTCCACCGGCCAACGCTATCCGTAGTGGAGATTGCGCTGGTGAGGCTAATGGTATTTCGCTCTTTAGCTTTATGGCTGGTATAGGCTACAGTCATGCTGAAGAGAGCAAGACTTGTCGTACTAATCAAACGATTGAAATGACCTGTCAAAACGCTCGGCAGTTTGTCGAGACCGGCGCCATACTCTCGCAAAACAACAATTTGAGTTTTGCTGGACGGCGTATCCTTGATAAGGCAATCGATATGATCGATATGTGTATGATGGGTCTCAAAGCCAATCCCATTAATTTGGAACTGCGTCAGGCTTACGGTCGTACATTTTATGTACCACCACCAACCACTGCCAGAAACACTCAAGTGGCTCCCCAAGGAGTAGATGAGCACGAGGAAGAATAGCACTGTCGAACCAAGCGGCAGACTAGTGCATTGCAGTAGGAAAATTGGCAAGGATGCTTTTGTCGCACAGGTAGGTAACTGTTGCGGCTTTAGGGCAGGTCCTTTATCTGCCAAAACCAAATCAAACAAAGAGTAAAAAATCATGACCAAAAGCAAAATCAACAGCAAAAACATCGCAGCAACCAAACAAATCGGCTTAATCCTGGCTGGCTTGTGCCTTGTTTGCACTACTGCGATGGCTGGTAACTGGGCTGAACAAACACAAGGTGCTTATCAGTCTGGTGGTCACAACACTGCCTTTCAAGAGCAAGATGCTGCTCAATTGACACGCCATGGTGTCAATGTGCTGGAGCAAACAGGCATCGTCAATCAACATGGTTGGAGCAATAGCGCTACCCAAATCCAGAGCGGTGTACAAGTTGGTGGTCACGTCAACAATATCGAGCAGTTGGCCGGTAGCCGTCAATCAGGTTTGTTCAACAATAGCCATCAGGTGCAATTGTCTGGGCAAACCGGTGGTGTCAATGTGTTGGAGCAGCAGGCTTTGACTGTTCAGCATGGCTTCGTCAATAATTCTCAGGCTGGTGCACTGGCAAATCAGGTGGGTGGTAATAACCATGCTGCTCAGTTGCAGTTAAATCTGCAAAACGGCGGCTTTAATAGTAGCAATCTGGATCAAGTGATTAATCAGCACGGTGCTGTCAATCATGCTGTACAGGGGCAGGAAACAGTACAACACGGTGTCTTTAATAATGCCGACAGCTACCAGTCAATCCATCAAACTGGTAACCACAATTTCAGCTCACAAGAGCAGTCCACCTACCAAAGTAACTAGGTCATAAACCAATCAAAGGCGGCAACTTAGCGCTATTTGACTGGTCATTAAATACTATAAGGAAGTAGTATTTGGTTTTGTACCTCAAGTGAGCTGGATGTTCATTTGAGGTCTTTTTTTTGCCGCTGTCTGTTACCGTCGGTAGTAGCAATTTCTGTGTCTTGCACTAACTAAAGATGAGTCCAGGACTCGCGGCTTAGCGTCCAGCAGGATCTAGCCCCCAGCCTGCTAATATTTCTCTTTCTTCCTGGGCCGACTTGGCTTTTTTAAATTTGGCATTGGACTGGCCTTTGACGTGTTTTTCGCACTCTGCCCAGGTTTTGTGGCGCATCAAAACTCCGTTGTGATAGCTCAAATAAACAGCTGGTCCTGCTGCTGTGGTGCCTTTGCTAGTGCCACTGCCAGTCTTGCTTTTGCTTGCAGCGCTTTTCATTTCTGGCAAGGCTTCTTCGGCGGGCAGATGAGTAAGGTCAACAAAATAACCATCCAGTGGGCCAATGTATAGTGGCTCACTCTTGCCTTTGGCAAATGATACGGCAATTTCGTCACAGCGCTCATTACCTGGATAGCCAGCGTGTCCTCGCACGTACTTCCAATCAATCGTAGAAGGTTTCAGTCGCATAACCTGTTTTAGTAACTCTTCCCAGAGGTGCCGATTGGCTACATCTTTACCTTCAGCGTTTTTCCAGCCGCGAGAGCGCCAGCCAAAAATCCATTGTGTAATACCCTTAATAACGTAGGTAGAGTCTGTATACAAGACTATTGTCGATGGCTCTGTTGTTTCGAGTAGTGCCAGCGCGCGTATCGTGGCTGTCAATTCCATTTGATTATTGGTTGTTTCTTTTTGACCACCGCCAATTTCTTTGACAGTGCCATCTGGCATCGCAACAATACTGCCCCAGCCGCCCGGACCAGGATTGCCGGAGCATGCTCCGTCAGTAAAAATCAATACTGAGGTGGATTTGGTTGTCACTATAGTCGCCGCTGGCTAGTTTTAATCACTAATAAACTGGATTTGAAAGCTGATGATAGCAGAGATTTATAACCGAGATAAGGCATGATTGTTTCTCGTTATTATTGTCCGTTTTTTGACATCATTAGTGTGGTTTTGCATTGCGTCTCTGGGACACTGTCAGCTATTTTTATACTGGTGGCTCAAGATTGTCTGCCTGTGAGCGTTTTGCTTGATGTGCCGGATTAAGGCGCGCTAATTATCTTTTATGCGTGAGATTACGTATGCCTTTACGTCAACAAAATTGTCTTTTGTATTTTAGGGATAGCCCAAAAGTGTCACTGCTAGGTACTTACAGGGTGCATTGGCTTGGCGGTTTGCTATTTGTTTGAGCAATCTTCTGCTCTTGCTTGTCTTTAAGGGTCTTTGATACCACAAGGAGATTCTCTTTTTATATCTCTTACTTTGGTCTTTTATAAATACCTAAACAAGCCAGCTTGAGCAAATGCTTCTTTTTAGACACAACTATGTTGTGCTGAGGATGACTATCTCATTTATAGCTACAGGTAAGTAATACATCGAGAAGCATTAGTAAAGCTGTCATTGATAGCTGTTTTTTATTGAGCCTGTTGCATCTGTTGGTGCTTCAGGTCATTAACTATTGAGGAATTGAATATGACTAATTTGAATCAAGCAACTGTTTTATCTATGGTCAGTGAACTTGAGGTACTGATTGCTAATCGCGAAAACGGCGGAAAAGTGAAGTCACTGAATGTCTATTTGGCGCCAGTGCAGAGAGCGTTTATAAATGGTTTGCTGGATGCTCCATGGTGTCGGGAAGAACTAAACGAAAGGACCATGCTCAAAGTTATAGTGGCTCAGCTCGGCGCTTGTGCCGTTAATGAAATCCCTGAGTCTATGGTGCTTTTTGCCCAGATGACGATCAAGCAGTTTTTGTCAAAGCTGTTGAGAAGAGTAGCGTTGAGCTATCCTGTCTGCGCGAGTACAAAGTTATTGGCGGCAGCCGGTGTTTGTGAGAGTCTGGGCAGTATCGAGTCATTGTCAGCAGCGGCGGCGACTATTGAGAGAATCAATAGTGAGCTTGATTTTGAGAGTGATGAGTCTTGGACTGATGTTAGATACAGCGATTTGTTGGCTTCTCAACTCAACTATTTGAGTGCCTATGCTTGTGTCAAACCGCTCTCATATGCCAGACATCTTGCTACTCTGGCAGTTGCTGCAAGCGAGGAGTTTGGCTATGAGATTCTCAATCAGTATGTCGAGGAGTTGTTGCAGATCCTCATGGATTGCCAGTATCCCGGCGCTGAACATTTGCATGTGGTGGAGTCAAACGGGGAGAATCGCGATATATTGCTGGCGCATGTGCACAAAATGGCTGATCAATTGGGCGAGACTGAAGCCTGTGAATTTGCCAATGTAATGCATGGCATCATGCTTGGTAAACCGGTTGGTGTTGTTTTAATGACTCCTACTGGAGTGCAGTCTGCCCCTCTTGACCCCGCCAGGGTGTATCAACAGTCGGACTCTATCCGGATAACGCCGGTTGATTACAAGCTCAAGTTTTGTATTGACCAGGCTGCCCGATACGTGTTTGTGTCTTTTGGCGACCTTAGCTGCACATCTGGGCTGGCCGCTAGTTGGCGCATCGGGTTGGATGGTGCTTTGGAAGTGATTGATTATGTTTTGATCGGAGCTGGCTTTAGCGCTGTTGCTCACGCTGCTCTATGAGTAAACGATGTTTATTTTTAACTATTGATTTGAGGTGTTTGTCATGGACACAGTATCTATTGCCGCAGACACAGGCGCTCTGCAAGTGTTTTTTGTCAGCCTGATATTGCTAGTTGCATTTGCTGTTAGTTGCGGCTGGTGGCGCTTTTTGCAACAACGATTGGAAGTGACATCGCTGTCAGGTAAATTGCCTGTCGCCTATCAAGCCCGACTGGAAAAGCTGGCAGAGATGTTAGACCTGGACAACGCTATCGCTGCCTTTAGTGATGGTGTGCTCTGGAATCTCATAGCTACAGTCGAAGGACATTTGAAGCCGTTGCGCAGAGTGAAGCAATGAACAGCTACCACTTATCTAAACATGTATTTTAATTGGAGTTCGATATGAAGGAGCCAACTTTAGAAACAACATTGACTGCGGCTGCACTTGTAGATGCCGACCTTGTGCCCAGCAAATTGGCAATGTCCTGCCCGCTGATGTGGTAGCAGGCAAAGTCTGGGCTGGTTTAGAGAGCATCAAGGTCTTTTACTTGCACAAGGGTGTACACCCTGTGCGCTGCGGCGAAGACCGTTGGCGTCACCATCCTGAGCCAGAGCCTTACTGGTCTGACTTTGAGATTAAAGCTGATTCCAGTGAGGAGTTTAGCCAGCTTTGGGAAATTGGCAATTGACCCCTTGGTCTTGAGCCGCACCGTCAAAGCCTTTTGCGCGTGCTTGTTCTAACTTGTATTAATTTATCGAGGAAATATTTATGACTACAAGAACACAGAAATCTGGTTCTGAAGAAACTTTTGTCACGACATTTGTGGCAGCCAAAAAGGGCATGCAGACTGGAATTAGAATAGGAGGTCGTCGCGCTTTTCCATCTCGCGGGCGTCCATTTCCAAAACTGGGCGAGACATGGCTTGTCTCGATAGCGGGCGAAAATCCGGCTAAGTCGGTATATTTTGTCAATTGCATCGAACTCGTGGCTGCTGCTGTTAAGGAGCCTAAAGCTGTAGACCATGCCGCAAACTTCACCAATGTGGCAATTGCGGAGAAACAACTTACGGCTGACGCAGCAGGAGTGCAGACCAGCGTGATTGCAAATGACCACACCACGGCGCTCCTGCAAAGGGTCGAGAGCTGGCTGGTCAAACCAAAGGAAATCACCTTTGGTAATCTGCTAACGGGCTATCTGCAAGGCGCCGTAGATGGTGACGCCCAGGCTAGCGAGTTGCGTGAAACACTGAAGAGTACCATGAGCACATTTGATTTAGTCTGCGCCGAAGGAAAGCGCTTGGCTCAGCTTATGACAAAACGGTATATGGTGGTTGACTATGAATTGGCCGACCGGCTTTATTCAGCACGCAAAGAAATGGAGTGTCGAAAATTCGAGGCGCGGGAGTTAAAGCTACAAACGCTTGCCTATGCTCGCAGTGTAAGGTTGGTCAAAGCGCAAGGTGTAGGGGTCGACAAAGAGCTTGTGGCGGAGGCTGCAGACTTGCAATTGGCATTGGACCAAGCTCGGGCAAAACACAAGGAAAAGATGACTCGCACGAAAGTGGCACTGGAAGAACTGGAGCTGGAGTATCTCTACTTGGATTTTGACCAGAGAATGTTAGCTAAAGGTGCCGGTATGAGCAAGTTCGAGACTCCAGAGGCAGATCGAGAGTTTGTCGACCAGATATTGATTTTGCTTGATGCGGAAGCTGGATGCGAAGCCCAAAAGGTTGAGCTGTTGGCTCGCCTTGAAGTTGAAGTCAATGCTCTGGAAGAACGCGTCCAAATGATAGTCAAAAAGTAAGTCGCAAGCGATTTGCAGCGACTAAATTCTAAATTAACTTAAGTGAGAACTAAAATGAAAACTCAAGTAAAAGCTCAAACAAGAATTTCAAAAACTAGCAAAATGACAGTAGAAATCATGTTTGCTATGTTGTTATCTGTTGCCGCGTTTTGGCTTGGCTTGGACCTGATAGTGCAGTATCCGCGCATAATGTTTTATCTGGCTTTGACTATTGGGCTGGGTGCGGTGCCCTTAAACGGGTTATTGCTAGGTGTGATGTATCCGCTTTTGTGGTTGCTTAATCTTGACGGTGACTGCAATCCCTGGCTAAATCTATTTGTTTTGGCTATTGTCGCCTTGGCTCTTATTGTCCTGGGGCATCTGGCTGTGGCTTATGCAGTGGCATTTGCTGGATGTGCTGGTGTGATTTTTGGAGAGGTCTGGAGCCAATATTACTGGGGCGATGAATAGGCCTCGTCCATAGTCTTTAATTTTGATTGCACTCGGCTTTACCGGGTGCCTCCAAGTGCTGTCTGAGCGCTTGTATCGCAGTGGATGACCTGAGTGTGTAGTCGCTCAGGTCTTTTAGTTGGTTTGTTATGAGGATAATAAAATGGAAGATTTTATTGCAAGATTGGTTGTTAGTTTGTTAATTGGCGCGATTTTAGGTGGCATTGGGTGCTCTATCAAAACGCATCGCGCTCCTTTGTTTTTGACATTTATTTGTGGTTTCGCCTGGGCACTAGTACTGGTTCTATTCGGTATTGGTGCGCTGCTACTGTGGCTCTTTGAGCGGTCCGATGTCATTGCCAGCGCCAGTGCCGTGTTACTCGGAGGACCACATATTATTTGGTTTTTGTTTAGCTTCTGGACCGGCATTGCAGTTGTGTTTTGGGGAGATTATTTCAGATCAACCAGATAAATCCATCAAGGGTTGGCTTTGAAGTCGCCCATTGTTTTTTTGCTAACTGAGGAATCAAAATGAATCAGAAACCGATTGTTGAAAATGGCATTATCGAAAGAGACGGCAATGGCTTTGTTGTTAAGGTGCAGGGTAAGGCATACTTAGCGGATTTGCCTGGTGTGTATTGCGAAAATCCCAATGCTCCTGAAGGACAACGAATTTATTGCAAGAAGTTTAGTTACAAGAAAATCTATTTGCACAACCAGTATCAGCAAGCTGTGCAGGAAGTGTTAACTGGCCATGATGTGGTTGTGCTGGGTATGAACGGTTACAGTGCTTTAAGTGAGCCGCAGTGTCTTACTTGGGGAGTCAAACCGGGGGCATATGAGGCCGCCTGCGAAGGGATTTTGGATGCGGTTTGTGAGTCAATCAAGCGTACTTTTCCTGGCATTGATATTCGCTTTGCCGATGGAGCATCTAATGTCGGCGTCGATAAAGTCTTGCTTAAAGTGGCTAAGGATATGAATCGACCGCATCTTGGTCATAGCTGTCCTAAGTTTATGTTTTACGTGCAAGATGATGGCTTGCCTGTCTATGTTGCTAAGACTCAGCGAGAATATGCTGATGCCTTTATCGACTCGCTGCAAATACTTATTGCGGCAAACGGACGTGTGCAGGCTTTTGAGCATGACATTGACGCGGTATTTAAAAAGCTCAAGCATCTTATCCCTGTCAATGTACTCAAGAGTATCTCGTCCAATGGTGGACCTCCAGCTATAGGACCGGATGGCAAAATTGAAGACGCCGTAGCTGCCTTTGAGCAAAGAGTGCATATGGCGACTCAGGCTATCTATTCTGGCCGCGACCCATATCGTTCAATGGTCGGTCATGTTAGCGAATGCACGGCTGCCATTGTGCGGACGTTGATTTCACCTGAGAGAGCTTTTGCTCGGGTGCATTGAAGGACGCTTTGGTCTAAATGCAGTGCTGTTAATAGTTTGATACGGCTCTGCCAATTACAGCATCGCCTAGATTGGCGCTGCTTATTCAAATACTTTTGGAGCAATTATGCTTGATGCAAAATTAAAAAACACGGGGTCAGTGGGAGAGTTTGAGAGAGCTAATTGGCTCTGGATAGATGGTTGCTATCGTTCGATGCTAGCTAATGGTCAAGCCTTGATGGTGCAGCCTGAAGTGCTTTGGCGTAGTAATCTATACGTGGCTAAGCTTTTGCTATTGACTGACCATGGCTGGCAAACACTCGTAGAGCATAGCGATAGCAGACCTGAGCAAATTGCTGAAGCTGATTGGTTGGCGGCAAGACCTCTGGTTGGACGCGCTATGGACTATGCTGAGAGTCTTTATCCCGGGCTCTTGCGTCTGCCTACAGAGTCGAGCAGTGCCTGTAAGCAGAATAGTGAGATCTGGCTGGAAGCAGAGGGCGCTCTATTTGCCCAATTGAGCGATGGAAGGTCTCTGATGATACAGACTGACCAGTTGCGCTGTGGCAATCAGTTTGATGCCAGGTTGATGGTATTAACTGAGACTGGATGGGCCTGCCAGCAGGAATTAACTGCTATCAAGCCGCATCAGCTCTCCAACGAGGAGTTTATCGCCTCGATGAGTATTACCAACCGACTGATGGATCTCGCTAAGTTTTTGTACCCCGATGGTCTGGCTAAACCTGTAGATGTCTGGCAAGAATCGGACGGACACCTCTGGCAATGGAGCCAACAGCGTCTGCACTACAGGTTGCCTTGTGGCAAAACTCTGATGATCGTGCCAGAGCAGCTGCACTGTGGTAGTGACTATGTAGCGAGATTGTTTTTGCTCAGTGATATCGGGTGGAAGCAGTTGTTAGAAGTGCATCAAACAAAACCAGCGAAGGAATCGGTTGAAGACTTTGTCGGTGCAATGAGTCTGAGCCATCGTCTGATGCGCTTTGCTGCATTGGTTTATCAAGGCTAGAAAATAATTTACTGCGGCTAGATGCTGCGGATGTTTTTTGCAGGCACATTACAGGAGTGGTGTGCTTGTTTTATCTTGGAGTCTAAGATGTTTGCGAGAATAGGTAGATTTATCGTTGTGAATTTTGTCGGTCTTGCTCTTTTGACCTGGCTGCCGCAAGCCAGCGCTGACAATCATGTAGAGCAATTGACCTTGAGCCCAGTCGAATCAGATTGTGCTATGTCATATGCCACCAGTGCCGGCGCAATACCACTGGTATTGGGCCTCTTGCTGTTGATAGCGCTGGTCGCTGGTGCCATTTGGCTGTTCTTCTTTTATGCTCCTGTGGTAAAGCAGAGCAAGCAGTCGCTTACTATTCGGGTTACTTTGCACGGTAATAGTTCTCAGAGATTTCTCAAACTGGCAGAGCAATACGGTGGTGCGGAACAGGTATTTGCTGGTGCTTTGCGCTTGCTAGAGATTGCTACCGAAGCAAAGGAAGGCGGTGCCAAGGTCATTTTGCGTAGTGCCGACGGTACGCAGGAAGAGGAAGTTTTAACAGTCGTCGACGATTAAAATCGGCGAGTGGCTGTCGTTTGTGTTGTGACAGCGCGTGCCTTGCGCTGCAACTTTAATTCTATATTTTGGAGTCTACAATGAACACTCAAACTGATAAAAGCAGCACACAAAAACCACTGGTAAAGGGAGTTGTAAGAGCTAAACTAAACACGGGTTTTGTTTTGCGCCTTGCTGATGGTGAGTCGTGCTTTGTGCCAATCAAGTATTTGATTGGTTACACCAATGAGGAGCGCTTCTTGCGTTATGACTCAATTGGTATTGGTGACACTATGGAGGCGATAGTCATCGGCATTTCGAGAAGGCCAACTGCCAGTGAAGTCGATGCCCTCGAATACCGCGCTGAAATGGCTTTGAGTCGTGGCGCCAGTGTAGAGTTTTACGTCGTGAACGTAGCGGAAGAAGGTGTGGCGGTAAGGCTTTTGTCACCTCAGTGTGCTGTTGGGCAGTCAGCATACATACACAGAGCTAAACTCGAAGACGACACATTTGAGACTTTGCGGCGTGAATGTCAGCTCCACGTTGATGAAAGAGTTGGACGAATTGCCACTGTCCTTAGTGTCAGGCGCAATGAAAAATCACGCCTCAGCGTTAAGCTTGTGGCTTGATTATTAGCGGTCCTACCGGCATAGCGGTGGGACTATTTTACTAAACACCAAATCAAATGGTGATTATCATGATTTTTAAACTTCTGATTCTGTTCCTTGTCTGTGCTTTTGTTGTTCAATATGCTCGCAGTCGCAACATCTCTCGCGTTAACACGAGTGAGCGCTGGGGTCTTGGTGTATGTGGCGGTATTGCTCGGCATGCCGGTGTCAATGTGGAAGTTGTGCGGGCGATAGCAGTTTTGGCTGTTTTACTTATGCCAGTGACGGTAGTCTGCATCTATGTTGCCCTGGGGCAGAGTCTGCCTCAGAGCCAATATTAAACTGGACAGGAGTGATTTATGACTTTATTTGGCTTGTTGCAGTTTGCCGCTATAGCTGCGGTGCTTGCTTATGTTGTGCCAAAGTTGACCAGTAGTGCGGTGTCTACTTATGGCAGTTTTGTTAATGGCTGTATCGCTACCTTTTGCATAGGATTTGTCTATCAAGTGGTCTTGCTCTTGTGCAATAGTCTGGGTCTCTATCAGGTGTTTGGTCAAGATTTATATGCCTGGATCTGGCTCGTCAAGTTGGCGTTATTTGCCGCATCTATTTTGATATTTGGCAGATTGTTCGACCGAGTCCTGTACGTGAGAGGCTTTGGTGGAGCATTTGTGGCTGCTATAGCCATTGTCGCGACTATGATGTTGTTGCCGATGGTGTTGCATGTCTGAAGTTGTTCTGCGCTGACATAGTCGCAGGATCCTGACACCAGTACAGTCCAGTACTGGTGTTCCTGTTTTGTTTATGCCAGAGGCGCGCTAGTGGGCGCTTCTGGTCTATTTGGAGGAAGTTTTTATGAATGTAGTTATTGATACTGGCCGAACTGTATCCAGCAAAGTTTGGGCGCAAGCAGTGAAAGTGAGTCAAGCATTCTCTCTGGAACGTGCTCTGCAAGCAGTACTTGCCTGTCATCCGCGGGCTAAGAATGTGAACGAGCCTTGTCATTCAATCACAACTTTAGAGGTTTAAACCTATGAAACTAATCGGGCATTTCTTCATTACCGCAGTATTTTTTACTGTAATTCTTCCCCTCCTTGTACCTGGTATTCAGGTCCATGGTGGTATTGTCGCTGGTTTTGTTTGCAGCATATTGTTTGTTGTCGCCGGTTGGATTGTGGCTTTTCTGGTGAGTCTCTTTGCTATCGGCACGTTGGGCCTTGCTTTGATACTGGCTTGGGTTTTCCAGATGCTTATTCCTGGCATACAGCTGATGCTTATGGCCAGTTTGGCGCCGTCGGTTATCACTATTGATAGTTGGGGCTCTGCCATCATCGGCGGTATTTGTATCTTCGTCATTGACTGGTATTTCACTGACAGGAGCGGCAAATAGTCCGGTCACTTTGACGGCTTCCGGCTGAACAAATGCTGAATAACTTTGCTGAAAGTGTGGTGCAGATATTTGTGCAGATGGGAACACCGGGCTCTAGTTATTTGTATTTGGTCAATTGACTTGAGTTTGAGTGGTAAACCGGTTTGTTGTGCGTCAGTAGTGATCACATTGTTTTTATGCCAGCTGTGGAGAATCAAATGTCAAAATTTAAGTTAAGCAATACCCAGGGACTTGTGCTCTTTTCCCGTATTCAGATTGTGGTTTTGCTGGTCATCGCTATGTTTTTAAAGTCATGCCTTGTGCCAGCTATCATTTGCGCCGTGCTGTTATCGCTGTATTCTCATCGCTTTGAGTTTGAGGCGTGGAATGGCGGCAAATCAGAGTTTGGGGCGAGGTGGGAGTGGATTGGGCGCGCTTATGTGTTTGATGGACACTATCGAGAAGACGTCGGTTTTGGCGCTCCTCGGGATGGTGACGAAATCATTTTGAGTCATTTCAGGCCAGGTCAAGAAAAGTGGTCTCTGATCTGAAATCTTTTATTTCTTTTGAATTGCGGAGTTATTTATGGAAATTACAGAAACACTAGTTGAAAGACTAGCCTCCGCTGGTAAGTATGCTGCGATGGCTATGCAATCGGCTACTGCTGTCTCTATCGGCGATGAGCTATGTACTAGTCTCGATGCGGCAGAAGCAGCAGATCGCTTCTTGGGCGAGTACGCTGAACGCGTTGTGTTACTTTTGCTGGGAAGAAGAATTAGTGGCACTGAGTATTTGCATATGATTGGAAGATCTGAAAGGGCGGCAAGACCAGCGGCTAGTGCTGGTTTTAATTAGCAACTTATTTTATTTGGGCACAACATGAAAGCAAAATACAAAGTCCAAGCGATTACACTGCACGACGGCCAAGTCGCAGAGCTGCGCGCTCTAGGCATCCCTGTAACAACTACAAACGATGTCCAGGATAAGACCGAATTTGAGGTCGAGTTGACCCAGGAAGAGGTCGATGCTGTCTGCGCTCATCCAGCGGTTTTTGGTGTGACTGCAATTGGATAGTCGCTTTGAGGTCAGGGCATAGGACATCTGCCTTAGTTGACATGCAGTACCAAGTCAATGAATTGACTCTTAACAGCTGCCATTACGAGTGGTGGCATAACTATAACCCATGCCAGATGCGGGCGGTTTGACGCAAATGGCATGTTTAATGGATCTCTAGATGTATGAATAAATCAAAAACAGCATTGTTGGCTCGTATAGCATGCCTATTGATAGCCGTTTGGCTGGGCTTGCTTGTTAATTATGTACACACAGTATCGGGTTATATACTCGGCGCCATAGGTTTGGTGATTGTTTGTGCTGGCGCGTTTGTTTTATTAAAGCGCTTTGCTGGGTGTCAGAGCAGCGGTGATTGACTAACTAATTGCGCCTGCTTTTGTAATAGCAGACACGCATCTAAAACCACAGCTGGAGGGGCTCTAATGGAGACCTCTGGCTTTTACCTTGAGGATTTGAAATGATCAGAGAATTACATGGTATCGCCCTCAGTCTCACTTTGCTAATCCATGGTTGTGGTTAGCAATTCCTTTATCCGTCGCAGGGTGTCTATCCTGCGCGGGGCTTTTGTTTTTGAGGATTATTATGAGCGATAAAAATGATACAAACACTCCATCTGATGGCAACGGTGCTCCGGTTACAACTGGCTCTGCTCCCTGGAAAACTATTCTGTGGCTGAGTCTTATAACGGCTGTGTTGTGCCTTGTCTATTCCACGTCCACCCCTGAGTTTGCCATCGTCGAGGCTCGCTATGCCATTGAGTCAAAGTCAGTGAGTACATTTGAAAGAGCGGTGGATGTTGATGCTGTCTCTCACAATTTGGTTGAGGATGTTTTTAAATCACCGCTGGCGGCAATGTTTGGCGGTGGTAGTGTGGGTAACTGGTTGTCTAATCAGTTGGGTAGTGTTGTGCAGGGACCGCTAGAAAACTCATTTAAGGAAGAGATTCGCGAGGCGGTTACTCGTGGCGGTTTAATGGCTAATCCTGCTGGCAGTAATGCCCCAGCATCTCCTGCCCAGAGCGGTCTTATTTCTGCAATTGCAGTTAGCAAGCAACTTGGGTTTGATGACTATCGCTATATCGGCATGGATTATTTTCACCGTGAGGAGATTGGCGAGCATAAAGTTTTGACGTTGAATTTTCATAGCGATAAAGACAATGACGATATCGCCGTCAAAGTCGAGCTGGCCAGGGCAGATGGTGAGTGGTTCTGGCGTGTTGTCAGGATTAGTAACTTTACTGATGTCAGTGATTTTTTGGTCAAGAAGAAAGCTGGCAAGATTAGGGACGGTCTGGGTCTCTGAGATTAGATACCTTTGGGCTTGTCTCTATTGCTGGCTTTGGGCTTGGCACTGCTACCGTTTTGGTCTTGCAGTTTGGTTACGAGTTTTTTGCTGGATACGAGTGGTTAGCCAGTCTAACGATCGCAGTGCTTGGTCTATCCATTGTCTATATGGTATGGCGCACTGTTACTCACAGTGAAAGACTTCATTCTTCGAAAGGTTATGGAGTTAGTTATGATTGATTTTAAGAAATTGCTTTTGCTCGTGGGTCTGGTGCTGACATTTGGTGCAGTTCTCGCGATTCTATACAGCTTGCAGTCGCCTGCGGCGAGCGAGGATTCTCAACTGCACAAGCAACTGTTGGGCACACTGTTTTTTGCAATGGTGTCCATGTTTATTATTGCTGGTGTACTTACCAATGCTGTCCGTAGAGGCTTGGAGGAGCGCTCCTGCTCAAGGTCGGCTCAAGGACAGCAGCCTGCTCCTGTGCCTCGTGTGGACCCCCGAATCAAATTGCGCTTTGTGCTCAATGAAGAAGGGTCGGCGCGCTTCCGCCAATTGCAAGAGGTTTATGGTGGGCAAGAACACACTATTACTAGTGCGTTGAACCTACTCGATGCGGCTACCGAAGCTACGGCTCAAGGTCATCGAGTTGTCGTTTTGCACAGCGATGGTACCACTGGTGCGGTGCTTCTCTAGCCGCGTTGTTTATCATTGAGGAGTAATTTATGTCACAAGAAATCGATTATGCAATTTTGTTGCAAGCTCGTCAGGCTGCTGATTTATTAGGTACACAATTGATGCAGCGCCTTGCCGGTGCTCGTCAGGGGGCGATGAGCTGTGGTTGTGGTGCAATTCATCGTGGTGAGTCTGAAGTAGTTGGTATTGAGTTTAGCGATATCGACGGCAAGTACGCCAATCAAATTGGTAAGTGGTTGAGCTGTACTTGTCTTATGCGTGAGATTGGTAATCCGCACGGTAGAGACTATGATTATTCGATTGGTCTATCTGCCTTTATCTCTCATGCTGAGCTTTATGTGCTGTTTCGTAAGGCGTTTGGCAATATAGGCGTACCAATTGACCGTCTTTTTGCAACTGCTTTTGAGTCAGGTGTGGGTTTTGTCGGCTCGGGGCAGACTGCCATTGTGACTGCAGGTAAGCCTGTTTACATACGTCCTGTCGGTGATCTTAACGAGTCGCTATGGCAAACTGCTGAGGTCCGCATTGACAGCGATTTGAAGCAATACAAGCCGGGCACCTACATGGCATGTGTTGTTGACTTAGAGTCACATTGCGGCAGTTTGAATCCTTACAACCGTCACTATGCGGCTGTGCAGGAGCCATGCGTGTTTGCCGCCAGACTGTTTGATACCAATGCATTTGTGCCGATGGTACAGGTGGTGGATGTGTCAACGGATCAGTCTGTGATCACAGTTGAAGCCAACGTAGGTGTGGAGTTTTACCAACCATAGTTGAAGGGACGAAAATGAGCATGGACGCTCATTTTCTCTTTTTTTGCCCGGAACTAGTTGACCGGTCTACTGGTGTGTTCGATATTTTTTTATGGCTGTAGGCACCGTCCATGGTGGATACAGCCGGGTAATTGGTAAGAAGTTGGAGTTAGACTTTTTGAGTCAGTGTTGGTTAATTCAGTGGTTATTGAGCAGTTCTCCTTGGAGCCTGGTCACTGCTGCTTCCAGTTGCACGTCCTTTGTCTCTCCGCGTGGCACTAACACAGAGATATCAGGTGTTATGCCAATCTCGTGCACTTCGTTGCCATTGGGCGTGAGATATTTAAAGGCAGTGATACTCATCAAGCCGCCCACGGGTCCTCTCTGGGTTTTGTAGCCGACTCCTTTGCCAAAGCTTGTGACACCAATAATAGTGCCACGAGTATTGTCCTTTAGTGCTCCGAGAGTGACTTCTGTTGCACTTGCTGATGAACCATTGACGAGGATGACCATGGGCAGGTGGCGCAATGTTTTTACAGTATTAGCATCGATTGGTTTTCTGTCGGCAGTCAACTCTTCGGCTTTTTCTGCGTAGATCGGTTTGATTGGTTTGCCCCGCAAAACTGACTGGGTGACGACTTTGCTATCGTCTAAAAACAGTGAGGAGAATTTAGTTGCCGCCGGTAATTCACCACCATGGTTGTTGCGTAGGTCAAGCACCAGACCGTTTATAGTGCCGCCTGTCTCAGTGGCAAGAGCTGTAAACTGTTCCACAAAGTCGGTGATAAATGACTCGCCGGCAAAAGATGGCATGCGGATATAGGCGATATTGTTTGCCAATAATTTGCCTTCTACCTTGGGTTTTCCAAAGGTCGTAAGTGCCAAGACTACTTCGTATTCGGTTTTGTCGCTTGCGGCGATAGCTTTGATTGTCAGCTTGTCACCAGGATTGCCTCGTAACAGGACATCTACTTGCGCGCGGCTGAGAGATTGAATGGCGACATTGTTGAGGCAGACAACTGTATCGCGCTCACGCAAATTGGTGTTGTAGGCGGCACTGCCGTAGTGGATCACGTCTAGTTGATAATGACCACTGCGGGGATAGAGCATAAGACCGCCAGTGACCAGTCCTTGTTTTTCTAATAGAGCGTGGTCGCGCATGTCTTGCTGCGTAATAAACGTCGTCCATTTGTCGTTGGTGGCTTCAGCAAGAGACTTAAAAGCTACTTCGATGTCGTTCATAGTGCCGAGTTTGTCGTCAAAAGCGTGCTCGAAAGATTGCCAATTTTGCAGTCTGGAGGGGTCGTAATAGTTGTCCTGGATAAACTCCCACATGCTGTGATACATCACCTTAAAGCCGTCTATGCCGGGTCTACCGGAGTAGACAGGGGCAGCACTCGCGGCGGGTGGCTGGGCTGTGCATGTGGTTGTGTCGCTATGGGCGGGGGTGACATAAATGCCAATCGCTAAAGTTATTGCCAGGGCTAAGTAAGAGAGTATTCGTGTCCTTTTGCGCATTTTAGTTTCCGTTTGTAAGTTGATAGTTGCAAACTCGGCCAAGACCAAGTCGCGTCGATTGAGAGCTTATTGGCAGATCAGTACAACCAAAATGGATTTGGATGTTTAATGCCTGTGATGTTTACGGGTTTGCTTTGATTGTGTTAGCTGGGTGAAAGTGAAAGGAAAAGTCCTGTATATCCTGCTCTATTAGCTACTGCTCTAACAATCGTGGCTGCTCTTTTATGAGTAACTGTTATTGCGAAATCACTGTCAGGGGTAAAAGTGTCCCGCCCTACCGGTGCTAACTGTCTTAGATTGGTCTCCAGGCGTCGTAGTGAGTCTGATTTGTTGCTGGCTGATACCAGGTGTCAAACGGCTGGATTGTTAGCAAGCATGAGTGTTTTGTTTGCTAAGAGACCGGTCTACTTATAGAAGGGAAATTTTTTTGATTGAGTTAGTTGTGTCCCGAGTCGACATCCTTGTCGACCTTAATAGAGACTGCGCAATTTGCTTTAGTGCCTCAGATTTAACTAAGGCACAGGCAGTTTTTTTCTGTGTCTAAATATGCGTACCTAACAGTGTTTCTATGCAAGGATTTTCATCTCAAACACAGTCGGATCCGAGTTGGATTTCTTACTGTCAACCCGATGGACTAAGTATTTCAGATTAGCTTCATTGAGGAATTTAACTACATAGTTTGCGGCGTCGGCCGTTGGTGCTAGCTTGTAATTGGTGTCGAAGATTTCGGGGGAAATAACTTCTTTATCTGTCAACTCCATTACTACATGCCAAAGACCGTCGCTATTGCTTGTAACCAGAGTGGCAATTTGGTTGGTGATCTGTTTGGCTCTTTCAATTTCAGTTGGTAGATTTGCCTGGCGCTCTGCTTCGTTTTGAGCCTTTTCACGGGCTAGCTTTTGCGCTTCTCCCCGTTGTTTCTCGGTTTCCTTTAATGCCAGGTATTTTTTGATTGATTTTGCCAACTCACTTGATATTGGTTCTAGCGTGGTTTGAGCTTGATTGCATTGTAAATCAAACTGCTTTGCCATGGCACCTGTTAGGTATCTAGTCAAAATAGGTAGACCGATCAAAAGTCCTACAGCGATACCGGCCATCATTGTTGCAAAATAAGAAAATGCTGTGTGTTCCATTTTAGTGCCTCAAAAAATAAATGCTTCAAGCGCTCATGGTGAGCGCCTGTGGCGTTGTTAAAAAAAATGTGTTGCTTGTTGTTTTTGACACAATGTTGCTAACTACTCGCTTTTCCATTCTTGGTAGCGGGTAGCAGTTTTGAGTATGTACAAGGCTATATAAGTAATGACGCCAATTAAAGTGACTTGCCATAACAGCTTTGAGCCTTCTTTGTTTGTGTTGGTTTTCATGATTTTTCTCCGGTTAAGAGTAATGGCACCGTCCCTGGTGTGATAGAGAGGTTTTGATTTGTTCACATACTGAGTATGTCTTCGTAGCGAGAAACAATTTTCTCACTAAGTTCTTTGTGCTTTTCATCGTTCGCTTGCAGGCGAGTAGTGCAGTCAATCAGTTTCAATGCCAGCGGTGCAGCTTCTCTGATGCATTCATCGGAGTCCGTGTCAGAGCGCTGTACCTGCGCCTGGTACATGCTTTGTAGTGCAGATGCCGTTTCCTGTACTTCGGTCATCAACAGCGGCCTTTCGTTTGCCGCGTCGAGCAATTGTGCAATTAGTTCTCCAAACTTATCATTTGACCTTAGGATTTTGTTGATGCCTTGAGCAATTAACATGCCGCCATAGCATGCTATTTGCAAGATAATACTTAGCCGGAAAATTGCAATCCAAAACTTTAGCTCGTTTGTGTAAAACATAATCGATACTGAAGGCTGGCTCACCGACACGAAAAAGGCACAAAACAACCCAAGGAAGAATGAAACTATGTGGCGGTGGTCTTTATGGTTGTCGACACATACACCAGCAAAAGCTAGTGCGGAGAACGCTATGAGGTGTATTCCCAGATCATTCATCTTGAATAGATAGTAGTTCAAGACAAGTAATGCCAGTCCTATAAGTAAAAGGAGCAATCCCTGAGCTATTGATTTTTTTGCTTTCATTTTATTACCTCTATAATATTTGCCGCGGCCGCTCATTTGGAGCCGCTGTGCGATTAAAAAGTAGAGCGCAAATCTTAGTTGTCGACTTGCCAGTTGTAGGTGCGTTTTCCGTTGATCAAGCTCTGTACATCTTGCAAGCACAAAGGCAGCTCGTTGTTGTTGAGGTTGCGGATTTGGTCAAGCGTTTTAAACAGACTGTTGATCAAGTCATTGTCGTCCCAGCCAAGGCGAGCGCCAGTTTTTAACTTGCTTGCAAAGTGAGTGGCTGCAAACTTCATTTCCATTATGAGTCGTTCGAAGTCACCTTCACTAATAGCTAGATCTGCTTCATTGATGTCTGCTATTTGCAGTTCTTCTGACGCAACGCCTTGCTCTATAACGTTCAAAGCCTTCGTTCTATTGTGCTGGTCTTCTCTCAATTGCCTCAGAGCAAACATGGACGCTGTGACGTATTTGATTTGATGGGTGAGTTTCTTTTGCCTGTCAAAAGCGACCACTTCGGCCATCGTTGCATTCTCATGACCAAACATCCTCATCGAGCTATCCTTGCGACTTTTCTCATTGCCATATACGATGACTTCAGCGGGAGTTGCATTCTCGTGACCAAACATCTCTAGCGATGTTCGTTTGCGGTATGCTTCTGCCAGTTCGTGAATGTTTGGTGGCATAGTTGGTGGTTCTGTATTCATAAATATTGCCTCAGTAATAGGAGTCGGAAGCACTCATCTAGAGGGCTTTCTCCATTGGTTAACTGATTGTGCCGTCCCTGGCACTTTCAGTTGAGAGTATCGAGCCATCACTTCCAGTGATGCATTATTTGTGGTCGACCTCTGGCAGTCGTCTTGTCTGGAATGCTAGAGGTACTGTCGCAAGATTTTGCCAGATTCACCCGACCTCAATTTCTTGAGGGCTGCGACTTCTATCTGGCGAACACGCTCACGAGTGAGTCCGTACTTTTGGCTGATCGACTCCAACGTCTCTGGTTCGGCTTCACCGAGACCAAAACGTAAGGAGAGGATGTCAGCTTCTCTATCAGTCAACTTGGCAAAAGCACCATACAGATTGGCTGTAAATTCGCGTTCAAGCGCTGCTGCATAGGGACTAGCAAATAGGTTATCCTCTATGTTTTCGCCAAGCTCTTGCTCTTGGTCGCCTGCGTCACTGGTGGCACCAGAGAGCGGCGCCGATAGGGACAATGGGTACTCTGACTCCTTTAACAGCTGGTTGACCACTTTGATGCTGACGTTCAAATACGCAGCTACTTCAGCAATATTGGGGTCTGGTCCATACTGTTTGAGAGTATTGATGGCTTTGTGCAGGTCGTGAATTTTAGTCACTCTGTGCACTGGCAGCCTTATCAAACGACCATTGTTTTTTGAGTAACGCGTGATGCTCATCCGAATCCACCAACTGGCATAAGTTGATAAACGTAGTCCTCGTTTTGGATCGAACTTAGCAATCGCTTTCATCAAGCCGCAATTGCCTTCTTGTACCAGGTCGTCCAACTCAAGATCCTGCCGGACATACTTCCATGCCATCGACACTACAAGACGCAAGTTGGCGACAATCAAAGCTTCTTCAGCCCTCTTGCCGTCCCAACCACCTTTCTTGGAACGTATCGCCAGATCCATTTCTTCCTCTGCTTTGAGCAAAGGTATTTTTTTCGCCTGCGACATGTACAGCTTAAAGGCTGTCTGCGCAGGTAAATCTAGATCATCTATTTCGCTCATAAAGTCCTTGATAGGTTGTGTTAGAAATGCCTCGAGTGTATGAAGTGCATAAACACGAGGCTTAAAGTGCTGGTTATTGCCAGATGCCTGCGCTAACGCCACCAGGCCAGCCCAGAGATATCGGGGATGAAACAAAGCGAATACCGACGCTGTGGCTGCCAATCATTGCTGGAAAACCGTTCTTCCACTCTGCGGCTGGCACGCCAGCTACTGAGATTGGCTGAATATTGGCGCCTTCTTCGGACCAAGTATCAGCAACCACGTACACCACGATGTCTTCGTCACCGGGCATGCCTCGACTAGTTTCCGTATGGAAACGAATTCGCTTGTAACCTGGTTTGCTTGAGCAAAGCGTTGCGATAGCCACCAGGGCGGTGTGCAAGCCCGGATTGCTTGTGGCAAAGTTTGCTCGGTCACGCTCTTCGCGTAGACTTGCGGTTATTTCGGCCGCCTTTATCGAGCCCCAGATCCATGCGGCAAAGCATGCGCACATGAGAGCCACTATGAAGCAGAAGGCGCCAATGCCTGGAAAAGCTAAGCCTAGCAAAGTAAAGATAGCTGCCACTATCAGTGAAGGTGCGAGCAAAAACACGCCGAAGCCTGCCATTTGTGAACCTGTCATAAATTTCTCCGAATTGAATGTTGAATGTTAATCAATCCTTGATGGTATGAGTCCTGTCTGTGCGGTAGGATGTGTTGATTTTGCCTAGCCTTTTAGAGTCGCACCACAAAGTCCGCAAGTTTCTAAAGCGAGTTGCGCAGAACCCACTCCCTTCACAGCTGACAGCTCAAGCTGGCTGGGAGGCTCGCGCTAAAGCCAAATTGCTTGGCTAAAATCATGATGCGTCTTGTGACGTGTTTGTCTTGCAGCGAGATGTAGCCGCTCTTGGAGCGCTTGAACCAGGCAATGGCTACACCACCGCGAGGGTTGAGTGCCTTCACCGCTTCTTTAAAAGCAGCATATTTGCCTTGTGCCATGATGTCGGCTGTGATTTTGCTTCTAAAGTTGATTTGTTTAAATTGACCTATCTGGTTCATAGTAGTTTCCAAAGTTAGAGGACTTGGGCATCTCGGTGAGTGCTTTTGTCCATGATAGATAGTGAGTCATCACAACTTTGTGATGGCTATTTTTGGCAACAAGATGACGGCTTTTGTTGTTTAGATAAAATGTCCTGGTAGAGCGCTCTGGCACAATTGCCGCATTTACCACACTGTTGTGCGATGTGCAGGTCTTTGCAGAGTGTTTTCCAGTTGGTGTTGCCTTTTGCCACTGCATCGCGGATAGCTGAATCAGTGACAGGTGTACAAATACAGACGTACATAACCACCTCCCATGCAGTGGCGGGTTCAAAGGCTGGAGGCAGAAGCCACCAGGGTTGGTGTTTATATTGCTCTTGCAGATCAGGCTGCGACTGCTGTTTCTACTTCTTTGACGTTGACTGTGATTCCTCTTGCCGCAAATTCACCTTGTAAATTCATCACCTCGCTCAAAGGAGCGTAGAGCGAATGGCTTCTGGCGACGAAAGCATTGTTTTGAAACCATGTGTCAAAGATTCTGATGAAGAACGGATGCTCAGCTTCTTTGGCGCGGTCATAGCCAAAAGTGAAGTAGTAGGTTTTGCCATCGCTGTTGATAAGCATGCAGTCGGCATGATAGTTGCTGACGAATTTACCATCGCGTCTTACTTCTAACAAAGCCGAGACTGCTTCAAGATGTGCTCCTTGGGCTGCAAAAAGGGTGGACAGAGTTTTGATGAGTGTTGCTTTTTGGTCTGCGAGTTCGTTGTTGATGTTGCCGCCGTTGTTTACTTTTGCGTTTGCAGTTTTCATTGTTTTCTCCAATAGATAAATAGTGAATGTCTTAGTTACTAAACTGGTAAAGACCAGCATTGCTCCCCATTTGTTTGGCTCAAGTACCCAATACAAAAGCGAGTCGTCTCCAATACAACAAAGTTGCATGGAAGAAAACTCGATAGCCTTATTGGCGGGTTTTTGTAGTTGATAAAGTCCTTGGATGCGCGAAATAAAAAGTGAGTCTATTACTGGTAACAGAGATGATCTAAAGGTGGCAAGATATTGTGCCTGACAGTCCCAGTCTCGGACAAAAGGCTCCAGCGAGTGCCACAAGCCTTTAGCGGTGGGGCTTTTGGGTTAGTCCGAAAGTTTTTTTGTTGATTTGTGAGCGATAGGACGTGGTAGTCCTACGTAGCAAACTCTATTAGCGCGGACTCATCTGGGTGTGGGTGCCCGAAAGGTGCTATTGGTGGGGCGTAAGGCGATTTTATGCCAAATAAGCTCAGAGCGTCTCACAAACTGCGTGCCAAAGCGCTACGCTTGCGCTAAGAGTCGCTATTGGTAAGGGCTGTGATTGCTTTGGCTGTTTTTGAGAGTTGTTTTAGCGCTAAAGCTACCAATATAACACTAGAAGCGGTAGTAGGAGGTTGGGCTAAAAATATCTGTCGGAAAGTGTCTCTAGGTCTTGTTAAGCGTAAAAAGGCAGAGCGATATTGTTGCCAGTATCGCTCTGCTAAAAGGGTCAGTTAGGCTTTGCTGTTCTAATTGATGCTCACAGGCGGAGTCGAGCGTAGTTAACGCTCGACTCCGATGGCGCTACTTCCAGTAGTTCTCGTCCTGCGGATAGTCGTGACCGGCTTCGACGGCGGCGGTAAAGGCCAGCTCCAGAGCCAGATCGCAGATCGCTTTGATCTGCAGCTTGAAGGTCTGGTGTTGTTCCATCTCGGCGCTGTGACAGGCGAGGCCGGCGCGTGCCTTGAGGTGGGGGGTGTCCGCCGGCACTTCGGGCATTTCGGTCGGGTTCTCGTCCTTGTTCAGGTTGTCCGCCAGATTGGCGTCGAGCCTGGCGTCGGCGTCTTGCTGGATGTGGCGATAGACCTCTTCGCTGCGATCGATGGCACTGTGAGCCAGCGCTTGCAGTGCCTTGAGGCGGTCGAGGACATCGGCCGGGGTCAGATCCTTGGCGTCTTCAGTGGTCTTGCGAGCACTGGCGGCCAGGTCCTTGACGCTCTGGACCGTGAGGTAGATCTCGGGGTTGCGACCGAGATCGATGCCTTCGCGGTGCTCAGTGCCGAGGTAATAAATCGCTTGGGCCTGGGCTTCCAGGGCAAGCAGCTGTGAGCGCAGGACGCTCTTGCGGATTTGTTGCAGGTCGATTTTGATACTCATTGTCTTTGCCTCTCAGGTTTGATTGGAGCGACTCTTGGGGCTTGCCGAGAGAGTCGCTCAACTGTTGCTGTAGAAATAGGCTGTTGGTTAGCCCAGCTGCGGAATGTGGCAACGGGCGCAAAGACTGCGTTCCACCGCCAGACCAATCTGCAGATGGGATTTGGCTTGAGGCGCACACAGCAAACGCAGCTCTTTGAGTGCTCCTGTGGTGCCAAGCCTTGCTCGTTCTGCCATGAGGCAGTACAAGATCGCCCCCGTACCGCGCAGACTGAGCTGACCGCTTGAGCTGCGATAGGGGAAAATCGGAATCACCATCGATTCGGCCTGATAGCTCACAGCCAGATCGATGGCGTAGTTGAAGAAGGCGCAAATGCGCTTTTTGCAGATGGCCTCGGCATCACCAAGACCAACCACAGCAATGTGCCGTGTCGGGGCTCCTGGGCGGTCCTCCTGCGGTGCCAGCGCAATAGTCAGATGTTCGCCAGCCTGACCCTTAAACTGCGCTTTGGCCAGAGCCTGACTGATTGCTCCGCCGTGATGAGCGTCAAATTTTGCCGGGCCGGGTCCAAGACCTGAGCCGGAGACCATGGTCAGGACAAGCAGGTCAGCCTGGTCGTATTCGACGCCATGCTCGTGTTTGGGGCTGATGCCTGGGATCACCTTGATGGCAGGCATGCTCACCTGATTGGCTGGCGCCGCAAGGTGGCAACCGTTGCAGCCCTGACAATCGCCCGCGGCTCTGGATGAGCTGTTTGGGGAAGTTACTTTAGGCTTAGAGACAGTCATTTTATGACTCCTTTGCTAGCTGTTTTATGCTGTTGAAAAAATCGCTATCAGTCGGTGGACAGACGTACCGATGCTGCACGCGGATGCGTGCAGTTGCTGCATAGCGGACCCTGGATGTCGATGCCGTGGCAAATGCCATCGACTTGATCGCTGTTGGCGACGAGCGTGAGCTGGCGGAGCACTTTGTCGACCTTGTCCTCGACAATCGCCGTGGAGAGTCGGCAGCGCACCGTGGCAGCGATTTGCTGACCAGGCAGCTGAGCACCGGTGAGGTCGGACAGGGCCACGACAAGCTGGGCGTATTGACCGGAGACAGCACTGTCAATGGCGGTGCCAATCAGTCCGCAGATGTTTTTGCGGAAAGTCTCGATGTTTGTGCCCATGCCCACAAGCAGGACATTGACCCGACGGGCGTTTGGCACAGGCAGTTGGACAAACTGTACCTGCCCGGGATGGGCGATAAAGTCTCCTCCGTCCACATGGAGAGTGGCGACGGGCTCCGAGCGATAGCACTGAGGCAGAAATGCCTGGCAGATACTGCGCCCGAACGCTCCCAGTCCAGTATTGGTGAAGACAGGCAGAACAACCAGCACGCTCTCATCGGTGTGAGCATTGGTGTTGGTCGTTTGATTGCCGAGCAAATGAGTCTGCGCTGATGCAGCAGCCAGGCCGCAAAGCGACTCGGCGGCATTGGCACCGGCGTCAAAGGTAGATAGCTGGACATCGACGTTGAAGCCAGCGGCACAGAGGGTGTGACGAGGTGAACTGCAGTAGGGACAAAGCATGGCTTACTCCTTGGTTACTGTGGTTGGCTGGTTGCTCAAATTGATAGTCACTGCCGCACCACAAATGGCGGTGGTGTTTGGCTTGAAATGGCAGCGAGAACGTAAATTTGAGTGGAAAGAGCCTCTGGAAAAAAGAATTGGAAGAATGACCAGAACCTAGAGCAAGGCACTGATCTAAAGAAATAAGAGAGCTTATTCTGTGAAGTGAAACTGAGTAAAAGCCTGTTTATGGCTATATTCTATATGCTACTTGAGGACTAATCCTTCTGGTTTTTCGCTAGGCCGCCGCCGGTAAAAAATTGGAATTTGCCACTAAATGAGGTGCAAATCAATGCTCCTCTTTGCTGCGCCAACCGCGCTATCAGTCGTGAGAATGATTTGTGCGTTCTTCTGTCTTTTGTAACAGCGTGAGAGCGGTTTTGTCTTTTGATTTGGTTTTAGTCAAGGTTGTTTGACAGGCTTGCAAAGCGTTTGTTTGAGCGCGTTTTAATCAGTTTTGCTTTTACGGTTAGCGCTAGCGCCGCCAGTTAGTTGGCAAATACAGGCAGTGGCGCGCCGCCTGGCAACCCCTCCTGCCTGGCGTTAGCGAGGTTTTAGCCAGTCTGGTGGCAATGTTAGCTTTGTGTCCAATAAGGTGATGGCCTATTTTCCATTCAATCCACTCTCCGGTATTTATCCAGCTCTCCATTTCACCTATCTAGCATTTGCCACTCAACTGACAAGTTTTTGCTTGTGTGGCTATGAGCACCTGGTGGAGGGCGGATTAATCTCGTTTGTTCGACTAGCTAAAAGAGGAACTCCCAATGCTTCCTTCAGGGAAATCGTGGGTCAGTCAATTCCCCACAAGTAAAAGTGTCGATGACCTGATATCGCCTTTTCGTGAAAATCTCCAAGCCTTTCTTTCAGCGCTTGCAAAGGCTGGTGCTAGTGTCACAATCAATGCCACCTATCGTCCGGTGGAACGCGCTTACTTGATGCACTATGCCTTCCGTATTGCTCGTGAAGGTTTGAGCCCATTGGATGTGCCTGCTATGGACGGTGTCGATATCCAATGGAACCATCTTGATAGCGCCGGCAAACTCGATATCGTGGCATCGCGGCGCGCCGCTCAAGACATGGTGGCAGCCTATGGCATTGCTTTTAAACCCGCTCTAAGAAGCAATCATACCGCCCGTCTTGCTGTAGACATGTCGATTGGTTGGTCTGGTAGCTTGAGCATCGTCAATGCCTCGGGCAAAAAGGTCGTCATTACTTCTAGCCCCAGGTCTGGTTCCAACACCGATCTAATCAGGGTGGGCAAGACTTATGGTGTGATCAAGCTGGTCTCGGACCCGCCGCACTGGAGTCAAAATGGTCGCTTCAGAGTGAAGCACTGACAATGTTGGGGGGCGGCAAAGCAAAGTTAAAGGCAAATGCCTTTGCTTGTTTTGCTGCTCCCCAGCGATTTGTTTTTCTTCGGTGAGCTAAAAGGGATGTATAACGCATTTGATGCTTTTATTTGAGAGGTTTTCTTTTTTCTGAGACTCTAACTATTAAGGCATATAGTGTAAAACGGCGTTTTTTTTCATTAGAGATAAAGCAAATCCTGAGCGCACTAGCGCTCAGGATTATAAAGTCAGGCGTTTAGTGGGCTGGTAGCCAGTCTGATATCGAGTACCAGACCAAGTTGTGCCAGTAGGTTGCGGCGCGTCCAGAGATCGACTGTGGACTTATCCAGTCGGTATGGTGGCTCTATCAGTGCTGCTACGGTTTCGCAAAAGGTCTCGACAGCATACTGGTCAAAACGGTTGCGCGCGACATAGCTTTGGTCTTCGTGTGCAACGTGCAGCCATTCTCTTTTGTGCTTTTCTGCATACTCGGTGATTTCAACTATGTCAGCCTTGTCGCCAAGCAGGAGCTTAGTCCAGAGCTGGCGCAGGGCAAGCGGCAAAGAGGCATAGTAGAGATGGCACAGCTCGTGCACCAGATGTGGCAATACATACAACTCTGTCAGACTACCTGAGCCCATCACGATGTGCGGTGATATGCCAGCTTTGTTGTAGCTGCGAAAGTCAGCGTAGCAGGTGGAGGAGTTGCCGTTTGGAGTCAGACCCTTACAGGTGGCCATGGTCAAATTGAGGTCACGGGCGCAGTCCAGCAGGGGAGTTGGTACCAGAGCTAGGGTGCTCTCTAAAAGCAACCAGTCTGCTTGTGGCATATGCTCCTCAAAATATATGCAGGAGGTGGGCTCAAGCCTGAATTGTCCCAGTCCGTGCTGCATACGCTTATTGGCCCAGGGGCGCTCTCTCACACCGATGTGGATCACGGTTGGGCGATGACTGGTGCTCTGAGTAAAGACAAAATGCGGTTGTTGGCTGTGTATTTGGGTGGCGTTCATGGACTGCTCCTGTGCTGGTGTTATAGGCAAAGCGCAGTTGGGGCTTTGGAGATTGGCTTTTGGTGAGCGGGTGGATGCTGCTTAGGTGTTTGTTGCGTGCCTGTGTAGAAAAAAGAAATTGGATTTACTCCACTATAAGCAGAGTGCAATGACTGTTTGCCAGTGCAATAGCTAAAAAAGTAGAGAGAAATGGCGGCTATAGTAAGGTCTTTGCTGGATTGTTGTTAGCGTGGCTGCGCTAGATCTGGTATCGCGGGTGGTATCGATGTGAATGCTCGAATAACTGCCGCAAGCTCTTGTTGCAGCAGTTATTTAGTTGTTTGCGTATTTTGTCTTGCTAACAGCTGTCTGTGTTGACTGGAGGTGGCGTGATACTACTGGCGATGCCGGAGTGTCAGCCGTTACTGGTTGCATTGAGCCCAAAGCCCAAAGCTTTTGTGCAGATCAGATATTTAAAATGAGTGGCGGTCCAAAAGACCAGTTAGTTAATAGTCCCTGGGCGGGACATATACATGGAGCAAGCAGCCATGCACATGCTAGCGGCGGTGTAGGCGCACATAACCAAAAGACCGGCGACAAATTGTCCGGTGCTTATCACTTGCTGATTGTTGGCTTGCGCGGAGTGCATTTAGCTCTTACTCAAGGTAACTAGACGATTATATGGCGGTATGGTGCAGTGGCAAGTGTTCTTTAAGCATGTGACATTGGAATTATCTCCTTTTGTACTCAGGAGTTGTCATCTCTTGTTTGTCAGTGGGCTGTGGCAGCCGGTTTACCTCGATACAAAAGTGCTTATGATTTTTGGGACACTTTTAAGTAATGTACAGTGTTATTGCTTGAAGTGGTCAATTGATGGGAGTCTAGCTGCTATTGCCTGTGCTTAGCCTGCGCTAATCTGGCTTGATACGTAAGGCTACGCAATGATTTGCGGCGATGTTTGCTTGATTTAGTTCTGGGCTCGCCCAAAATGCCCACCCTAATAGCCTTCTAAAGGCTGCCCTGTTTTGGTCACGTGAGTTTTTGGTGTCAGCGGCTCTATTGCTAGCTACAAGAGAGTTTTGATAACTAGTAAGAGATTCTCTTTTCACATTTCTCTCCAAGGTCTTACACAAACACTAACCCAAGCCTGGCCGGCCTATGCGTTTTTTGCACAGAGCAACTTTGTTGTTATGGGATTGGCTTGGTTTGTGGATGTGTTGTGCGAGCTATGTCATTTGAGGCGAATTTCGACTGCATCCAATTTTTATAAGGAGTTATTTTATGAGTAGTCCATTGTTTTTAATGGCTGAGTATTACTATGCCATTTCTAAATCTAGCCGGGCAGGTCAAAAGGGTGTAAAAATCTCAGTTGAGATTGCCACCAGGCAGTATTGCAAATCAATCGGCAGTGCTGTCGCCGCGGTTAATCTTCTGCGCCAACAGCTGATTGATGCTGGTATCGAGTTTATTGATCCAGGCAATGATGAGGCTGGAATTAGCTATGGCGAATCTAGTCGCGACAAAAACGCGATGCGTGTCAACATGATAATTGAAATACCGGATATGACCCCGGAGCAAGTACGTAAGGCTCTGGAAGAATCAGTCTTCTATGACAATCAGGATGGAAGATTTGATTCTTGATACTTAAGTACCAAGCATTATTTGACATTCGGTCTGCTCCAATTTGTGGACCGGTTAACAATATTTGCCTTCTCGGTTGGGAAGTGCAAAAAAACTGTTGGCATTGCAGTGAGTGCTTGGCGCTTGCTGAGATGCCATTTTTCAAATCCATTCGGAGAATTATTAGATGAATTCCTACGACACCCCTTCAAATCAGAATACGTACAGCATTTTTGAGTTGGCCAAGAGACCACTCATAGTCACTGTCATTTTCTTTGTGCTACAAGTCATTATCGTGCCTCTTTTCCTGCTTGAAGTACCGGTAGGTTATGGAGCTGCTACAGCTTTCGGTGGGTCAGTGGATAGCGAAGTTTATCTCTCTGGTCCGCATTTTGTGGCACCCTGGAAAAAGGCACTTTACTGGAAGCTACAGACAGTAGTGTTGCCGCGTGATACCACACCAACTGATTCAAACAATCAGCCAATCACAGCCAAAGTGCTGCCTCAAGTCTGGATCGAGCCTGCGGCTATTCCTGCTCTGGCGCGCAACTACGGTGATTATGAATCGATGATGAGATCGGTTGTGGAGCCGCAAATCAACCAGGCAACTCGTGGCAAGACTTCTCAAAGAGACCCTGAACATTTGATTTGGGAACGCAACGATGTGGTTATTGGTATTCAGCAAGCTCTGCAAGCTGGCATCAGTGAATCACTTAAAGTTAAAGGTGTACAGACTGATGCTGTGCATGTAGGCTTGGTTTCAATACCGCAATTTGGTTTTAGCAAAGCTGTACGTGACACGCTGGAGAAGAAGGCGGAATCACATGTACGTACATTAACTGCAAACGCTTTGGCTCGAATTGCAGAAATCGAAGCAGACCGCAAAGCGCAATTGGTAGAAATTGCTGCTGATGGTGAGTCGCAAGCTAAAGAAATACTGGCTGCAGCTGACGCATACAAGGCTGAGAAAATTGGTAAAGCCAATGCTGCCGCCCCGATTGTGGCTAAGTACGAAGCCATTATGAAATGGCTGGATGCTGGTGGTCATGCATCACGTATGCAGTTAAGCGGCAACAGTCAAGTGATATTACCAACAGCGCCAGCTGCTACAGCTGCTCCTGCTGCTCAGCAGTAATCCCTTTTCACCAACAAATAGGAATCAAAAATGAATATCGAATTGACTTTAAAGCAAGCAGACCTGATCAAGCGTTTGGCGTGGGCTATTCCCGCTTTGTACTTCCTCTTCTTTGTGATGGGTTTCCCACTCAAAAACATCGAACGTGGACATACTGGTGTAGATATGTTCTATGGGAAAATTTTAGGTAGTAGACAGGCTGGTTGGAGCTATAAAGCCCCGTTTATCGAGGTCAAAGAAATAACCAATCAGGGTATTACCACCGAATTGTCTGATACCGAAAATGCAACACATGACCTGCAGGTAGCAACAATTAACATCAATAGTCAATGGACTATTTTGTCCGGGGGTACAGCTGAGCTGTACAACGCCTTTGGTGATGAGACTGCCATTCAGGAGACGCTCATCGTGCCAGGTTTGATGGAAGTCCAAAAAGCCTTGTCTGCAAAATACGATGCCTATGACTTGCAGCAAAAGGCGCCAGTGATTGCCGAAGAAGCAAGAACAGAAATGCTGAAATGGTTGAAGCAATCGCTCGCTTTGCGTGGTCTGCCAATGCAAATTGATGTTGCCTCAGTGCTATTTCCACACGTCGGTTTTTCGGCTGAGTTTGCTGCTGCCACAACTGAACAGACCCAGACTGAACAGTCTATAGGTACTTTTGAATATGTGCGCACTGAAGAAGTTACCAAGGCCAAAGCTTCACGTGATGCTCGTATCCGCGAAGCTAAAGGTACAGCCTATGAAACTCGCAAAAATGCTGATGCAGAAACCATAGGTATCATTGCTAAAGCAGAGTCTCTAAAAGCCAACCCCGACATGCTGTGCTACATGGTGCAAAAAGGTTGGGACGGCGTGCTGCCTGAGGTAACTACTGCTGGAGCATCTCCTCTGCCTTTTGCTGAGGTCTGCAAGAAGTAAGCTTTAGTACCAGTGTGTTGATTGTCTGAGAGTCAGCACCGCATTTGCCACGGCAATTGATTCGTCAGTTGTCGTGGCATTTATTTTTGACAAAAAAACTAATCCATCCACTTAAGAAGGAAAAAATCATGCCAGTTATTATTTCCATTATCGCCGTTGTTGTGTTTCTAATACTTGTCTTTTACATCACAGGAGTGATTAAGCGCGCACCCAGCAATTCTTCAAGAAGCTTCGAAGACAGACTGCGCAAGCCAGGCGGAAGTAGCAATGGGGCTAGCGGTCATGCCAGATCTTCGGGAGGCGTACAAGCTAGAGTCTCAAACTCTGGTGATAGGACGAGCAGTAACACTAGTGGTGACAACTATGTTTATGTACCACTCATTGACGGCAATAGTTCCAGTACACATGTGGCTCCAACACATGACACTCCAGCTTGTAACGGTGCAGATACCCCAGCATCCAGTTGTAGTAATCCAAATTGCGGCGGTGGTAGCTCATGTGGTGGCTCTAGCTGTGGTGGTGGCGGTTGCGGTAGCTAAGGAAATCACATGAAATTACTTTCCCTACTCAAAGTTGGTCCCTATAAGCACCCATCTGATCAACGTGCCAAAGAATTGTGGCAGCGTGTAAGTGCTTACCAAATAGACGAAGAAGGAGCGGCTGCACCGTTTTCTCACCGTCTTGCTAAGGAGCAAAACTGGAGCCGTGAGCTAACACTTTGCGCCATTGAAGAATATAAACGCTTCATGTTTCTTGCTGTAGCAGCTGGTCATCCAGTTACGCCTTCAAAGACAGTGGACGAAGTCTGGCATTTACACCTGATCTACAGCCGTTCATATTGGGAAGAGTTTTGCGTTAAAGTGCTTGATCGTATTATCCACCACGATCCTGGTAACGGCAATGAAGGCGAACAGTCTTTGTACAATAACCAGTATCATCAGACGCTGGATAGTTATGTTAGATTATTCGGCGAGCAGCCACCAATGGCAATATGGGGTTCTCAAAATGGTAACAATAATGTGCGGTCGCGCATTCCCGAAACAATAGCTGTGCTTCCACTCAATGGCCATTGCAATGGTCGGGTAGCTGAGTAAAGCGCAGATGGAAGAGTAAGTAAACGTGCACTGAAGAGACGGCTGGATTTTCCGGTCTCAGTTGTTATTTCAGTGTGCTTGATGCGGGTGTCTAGCTGGACAACAGACCCCGCATATCTTTTATGTCCAGTTATAAACGGAGCAAAATCATGTTCAAAAAGATTTCAACCCAACCAAAAGATCAATCAGCTCATTTTTCTATGGCTGCGCTAAATACTCTCCTTAAGCAGTATCCGTTTAAGGATTTAAGCGGCTTGCCCAGCTATGTGCCTATAGAGTGCGAGCGTGCGCTGCTCTCAATGTACACAAACTACCTGGCACTTCTACAGCGTTTTGTCGCCGAAAAAGAGGAGAACAACCTGGCGTTTTCTAGCTTGAGTAGTGTAGATCAGAAGAAGGAAGCCTGCGCGCAAGCATCCGGCTGCCTTAACGATTCGACAAGGATGACGGGCGCAACGTACGTTACCGTTCAGGCCCGCGTCCTGCTCAGCAATCCGGGAGGATTATGCTCTTAATGCGATCGGATCTTTGCGGGGGATCTCTTATCGGGCCTGGGGGGGGCGGCGAGGGCGGCGCTGCGTCGTCCCAGCTCACTTTTTCTGCGCGGCGCAGCCCGTGCAGCAGGGCAAGTTTGGCGGGGAGGCACCGCCAGGGCCGCACACAGTGCCAGTCTGGCTAGGAGACCACAAACTGGTCGAAAATTGTGCTGCAACAGAATAGCGGCGAGACTGCGAGCCGCCGTTCGGTTGCTTGGTTAGCCGGACCATCGGGGCTTGGGGGGGGGGAGTGTGGGCGCTTTAGGGATTGATGTCACTTGAAGATTGGCTCCGTCCATTGGGCCTGGAGAAGTGCATTCGCGGCCTTGTTAACTGCCCATTATAGACCTAATATAGGAAATTGAATGATTGAATTTTTTTGTTTGAGAAAAAAGAGAAATAAGAAAAAACAGAGGCAAAGGTTAGCCAGGGGGGAGGCTGGGCCAGGGAAGGAACGGAGGGGGGGGGAGGGTTTGGTCAGTAGCCGAAGGGGGTGCGGGAAAAGGCCCCGTGTTTGTGGTCCGCCGGGGGGGGGGGCTGCGGGGAATATCCCGGGAGGCAATTTAGTACTGCCACTTAATGCGATCGATCTGATTTGTGTGGGCGGGAAGGATATCATTATGAGGAGATACTCGTCTGATACCCACCGTGAGTGAACTGGACGGGACCTACATTGTAAGTGTTGTCATAGTTATCGACTGAAGCTGTGCTGACAGGGACGTTAGCATCATGCTGTTTTGTTCTAAGGAGTGTGATTCGCTTAGCGAAATCACGCTCCAGATGCAACTTTTTTTTGCGACGGAAAATACTGTAAGAAGTAGTAGGAAGATGTATTTTTTTTGGGTGGGGAGGCTCTCATCTTGTGATGAGAGCCTCTGATTTATGGATAAAAGAACACTACAACGCTATTAACAGATGCTTCCAGGCAGTGTTAGTGGTCGCCAATTTCTCCGGAGTTGGCCATGTGGCAACGAGATATGACAATAAAACTGCCCGATTTACCGTGTTCCTCTATTGAGAAGGACCAGTCTCTGTTGTCATTGCGCAGCTTGGTTGCAGCTTCGTCTGCCTGGCTTCTAGTGATGCCTGAGAGCCAGACTTTACATGGTTCTCCGGTAAATGCTGCTTCTACCTTCTTCAGTATTTCTGCAGTAATGCCAGCGTTCTTGTCTTTTGCAATATTGTCTAAGTTCATGGTATGCCTCAATTTTGAATGATTTAAGGGGTTATATAAAAGCTGGTCTTAGAGTCCGTGACGAGCGAGCTTTTCTCTGTTGGCAAAACGCCAGATTGCATAAGCCAGGCGACCTTTTGTCGCTTTGGCGGCTGCTTCTTCTTTTACCAGCGCATTGCGCTCTGCCAGGGCATTGCGTGCGTCATCGATTGCTCGCACTAGTGCCACTGTGGGTGCGATTAGTTCGCCCCAGCGGCCGTCAAATACTGATGCTTCTAGCTCACGGGCAAATATGGGTGCAAAGACTTCGAGGGCTTTTGCTGCGCTCCAGTGTTGGCTTTTGTTATCGCCCGCACCGGCGCCCCAGTGACTGGCGTCGCCGTCTTTGTCGTAAAAGGTACTTGCTTCTATGCCTTCAATTGACAGGTTGATTTTTAGGCTGCGCTGAAAAGTCAGACTGGAACCAATTGCGACTTCTCGTTTTCTTGCCGGTTGGGTTTCTACGACTATCCAAAACTCACCAGTTTCTTGCTGATAGGTGCATGATTGTGTGCGGAAGATTGTGGCAAAGACGTGGGCCGCAGGCTTAAGTACGGGGACTCCAGCCAGCGGGTTGTCTTTGTATTGGTGAAGTACCTCAAATACCGTTGTCACATCGCCAGTCAAAAGGGCCGTAAGAAATGTTTTGAAGGCTGTAGCATTTGTTTCACTGCAATGAGGGTCCAAAAATATGCTCATGTCAGTGTATCTTTCTGTTAATTCGGCGATGATACAAACCGCGGTTTTGGTTGCTGTTGGTTGTTCCATATGGTCCTCGTTTGAATTGAATTGAGAAGAGATTTGGACTACTTAGTCCAATGGATTACTACAAACCAGATGCGATCCTTGTTGCCTGCGCAATCTGTTGTGATTTCCATGCTGTGCACGATGACATCGAGGTTTTTTTCTCTCCAGGCATCGATTGTCACCTTAAGTCCATGGCAGGAGCTGGATTCGAATATTTCAGTATTTAGTGCTCTTGCAGTTTTGTTGAGAATGGTCATAAAAGTTCTCACTATTAGTTAGTTATGGGGCAATTTATTTGATGCCTGATTGGTTTACAACTCGCTTCTAAGCAAGCGAAGGAACAGCCGCCATCAGACCAATAGCAGTGATGAAAAATGCTATTGGCATACTGGCTATGGCTGCCCAACGTCCGTTTTTGACACTGATCAAAGATGGCATCAAGTTGCTACTCAGTACAATGGCAGCAGTAGTAGCAACCAGGTTTGTTAGAAGCTCTTTGATGACGTATTGACTGGGATCGTTGATGATTACTTCTAGGCTTGGGGGAGTACCTACCAGGCACATGATAAACATCGTGGCTATTCCCAGGGCGCAAATCAAGAACAGTACCGATAGTGATGCAATCAGTGCAGGTGGCACAGGCGAAATTGAGAAATGGCTGACGGTTACATTGCCTCTGGTGATTTTAGGTGCAATGAATGTCAATGAAAGCCAGACCAAGCCGATTGTTGCAATTAAAGTAGACATATAAACCTCCAGCTAGAGCTAAGCACTAGCTTTCAAAAGAATAGAAATGCATTTGCTCAGCCAGAGGCTTAATGGCAAGTGCTGTAGTTAGTAAGACATCACCAGATGGTCGTCTTCGCAACAAACTTTATACGAGCGACCGCTGCGCAATAGACTGAGAATTTCGTTAAAGCGACTATGACTAAGAAGCTCCCAGACGTCATTAGTATCTTTGAGATGGAAGCTGGCCGGTGTATCGAAGATGCATGTTTGCCTTTCTTCAAGCAAGGGGAAGAAAGTCTCTAGAGATGTGGAGACCGTTGGTTTTACTGCTGGTGCCTCTCCGCGCACAGCGATAAAGATGCGCTGGTCGCGAGGAGAACGTTTGTAGATGGTGGGGACAAAGACAGTAAAGAGTGCTTGCTCCGAACTGGTCAATGGAAGTCCTAGCTCTTGAGCCAGTGCCTCCCGGTCCACTAGTAGTTCGCCCATTCTTGTATTGGCTTTGACCACTTTGCCTTCGACAAACTCCTCCCTGACGCAATTTAAGAGCGCACCCAACTCTGACAGCGAAACCATCGGTCCATTCAGGTCGGCGATAGCATCATCCACTGTGCGCGCAGCATTTAGCTTAATTAGACCTGGAGAAAGGATGCCTATCTCGCCATTTCCTTGGGCTGCTTCATAGCCATTTAGACTGAAGAGGCATTGTGTTACCTGTTGCAGTGCTTCTACACCTGCTAAAGGCACAATGAACATTTGAACATTGGCATCAAGCTGGGTGAGTGTTGAGTTAATCCATGCAGCCATTTGAGAGGGACCGTGTGAAAGTATTGCCATATTTGTGATATTCCTGAAGTTGTTTAGTCCTTCTCGCCAGATAAAGTGATGAGGCGAGAAGGGACGTTTGTTGTGTTGTTGATTGTTCTAGTAATAGAACTGGTGCTTGTGCTACTGCTTGTGCTACCGCTTAAGTTTATGGATTGCGTTTAAACACAAAGTAAAAGTCACCTTGACTGCGTGAGAGTGGTTGCAATTCCCAGGCGCCTGGAGTACCAGCCGGTTCTTGTGCATGTTTCAGGCGATATTCGACCTCGACTACCGCAGCATTTGCTAGTTCTGTTGAAGCAAAGTCACTGGTGCATATTTGCACTTTGTGCTCGGTCTTATCTTTTCTTGGATCATCCTTTAGTGCTGTGAGCAGCTTTGCTCGCACCACATTCATCATTTTTATCACTTCTTCTTCCAAGATTTGTGCTTGCAATTGTTCGATAGTAAAGCCTAGTGTTTGATTGGATTGTGTCATTGATTTGCCCTCAAAAAAGAGCCTCTGGTGTCCGTCCTGGCACCTCAGGCAAAAATGATTGTTACCACTGCCGCTGTGGTGGTCGATAGCCTATCCGTGACTTACGACTATAGGCAAAGCTAAGCCTTTTAGATGCCTATTGCTTAGGTGGACTCGTTGGAATCCAACTAAGGAATAGGCATCGAAGATGCCTGATAGCTCAAATCCATTTAAGCCACCTTTGCCATAGGCTGTACTGCTGTTAAGAGTTCGCTTGCCATTGATGTCAGTTCGGCTATAGCTTTTTGGCTGGCAATTTTGGCTACTATTGCTTTTGAACAACCAAAAGCATATGCACTCCAGCCTTCGGCAATGGCATGGATACTCATGGAGCTTGCTCTCTCTAACCATTTTTTGTCAGAGCTTAAGGCAAGATGGGCAATTGCCAGTACTGTCAAAACTGCAGCGCGAGATTCTTCATCCAGATCTAAGTCTGATGCTTCACTGGCTGCCAGGCGAGCTTTGCTGGCGACTAAAAGCCAGGCGGCTTTGTCTGTGATGTGGTTTGTGCAAAGAGATTTGACCTCGTTGATAATCTCTCTGTGTGTGGTGCTTTGACTAAAGGTCAGGACACTGTTAGCAATAAAGGCACAGTACTCATGCCAGATTGCTTGCCAGTTGTTGTTTACTTGCACAGTTTGATCTGAGTCTTGCGACCAGTCAGTTGAGCCAATACTTTTGTGTTTTAAATTTACGGTTGTCATGATATTTCTCGATAAAAAAAGAGCCTCTGATACGTCCTTGTATCAGGGGCTTTAAGTTAAAAGCGGCTATCCGTAGCTGCTGTTATTTGATGGTGACGATGTCACTAAGAGCGACACACATTTTTAGTCCGTCGATTGGATCGTTGTTGTCTACTGCGACTATTTCCAGGACAACCATCAACATCTTTGACTCGTCCAGGTCTGTTGTGCCAGCGCCCATTTGCACGATTTGGATGGTGATCTTGGTTTTGTCCGTAGTCCTACCGTGCAGGTCAAAGTAGGGTGTTAATTTGGTTGCATCTACAAGCAGTTTGTCGCCTTTGCGAATAGCCGCTTTGACAGTAACACCTGGTACGTCACTTAAGAAATCAGCGATTGATTTACTCATTTGTGCTTCTCCTGAACTCAAAGATTGGTGATGTTGAAATGCGAACCGGAACGGCTCGAACCAGTGAATTCGATGATATAGCCGCCTTCGGTACGATAGCGGTCAAGCACCTGATTGCGCACGTGTTCGGGCAGAGTAAACCTTACAATTGGATGTTTGGTTTTGGATGTAATTGCATTGTCCAGTGCCTCTTCCAGCATTTGTGCAACTTGTGTGTCGGACGGGGTGGTGTTCTCTTCTTTGCGAACGATCATTGGGTTACCTTGTTTGTTGATTTGATTGTGGTAAGCCATCCCTGGCTGGTTCTTGCTCCCTGTGTTAGAACCTAAGCTTGCGCTCAGGCTTTTGGTTCTTCTACGACCTGGCTTGTACCGTCAAATGTTTCACCTGATTTGACAGCTTTTTTGGCTCTGAATGTTGCTCAAGCCGTTTTTGTCACTGTCTGAGCTGGAATAAACTCCCAATATCCATGCACACTCAAGTTGAGCTGGTGTTCATGAGGGTAAGACAGGTTGGAGCTTCTGCTAGTGCTTATGATTGTGATGCCATGGTCCTTGAGCATCTGGCAATAGA
This sequence comes from Candidatus Obscuribacter sp., assembly GCA_016718315.1. GTDB lineage: Bacteria > Cyanobacteriota > Vampirovibrionia > Obscuribacterales > Obscuribacteraceae > Obscuribacter. Next base: position 76,315 of record JADKDV010000005.1, read on the forward strand.
GTTTTTCAGTTTCGCCATCAAGAGCACTCGTAGCCTCATCCATGATGATCCATTTGGGGCGCGTAAATATAGCTCTGGCGATATTTAGCTTTTGCTGTTCGCTCAAGGAGAGTACAGTGCGCCAGTGTTGAGGTGTATCCAGACCACCGCAACGCTTGACCAGATCTGGTAGTTGGACCTGGGTGAGGATGTGGTGGTATCTGGTCCCTTGTCTGCCACCATCGACTGATGAACCACCTAGAGCTTCTCTCAATGAAGAGCGGGCAATGTAAAATTGCTGTCCCACAAAAAGCATGTCAGCCACTGGCGGTCGAGTCATTACGCCACTGCCGCTTGTCCATATACCAGCCAGCGATCGCAGAAGCGCTGATTTGCCCGAGCCGTCGGCACCTCTGATCACCAGTCCTTGGCCTTCACTGACGCTAACACAAAGGTTGTCCACCATTAGTTTGCTCAAGTCAGGAGTGAGAATAGAGACCTGGTCAAAAGTGACAATAGCGCCTTCTTTCACTTCTATCTGCTTTTCAGCTGTGGCGTCTTCGGGTTTAAGCGCTTCCACCGATTCGATAAAGGAGCCAATGCGATTAACAATGGCAGTGTAAGTGGAGATACCACTAAAGTGACTGATTATAATTGTCGCTCCCTGAAAGACGCTGGTAAAAGCCATTGTGGCCTGGGTGATGTCGCCAAATGGAGCTGCACCTTTAAAATAAAGCGGTGCAATTATGGCGGCAGGTATAAGTGGCATCAATCTGTTGTAAGCACCGGTAAAAAACTGGATATTACGGTGTACTAGCATGATTGACATGAGATTGTCGATGATGCTATCTAGTTGTCCGTTGGCTTGTGCCAGAGCAATATGTTCACTGCGGCTCAGAGCAATGGACTCAGCATCACGTCTTGTTTCAGTGAGGCTGTAGCGTAAGTCTGCTTCCACTTTAAATTGTTTGAAGTTAAGCTTGACCAGTGCTTTGCCTATTAATACGACAATCAATGATCCTCCGGCTGAGTAAGCAATTACGGTGTAAGTCAGAGTCGGTGATATTGCCCAGAGCAGACCAATAAACATCGATACATTGACTACCGCATCCAAAACAGAAATGAACAGACCTACTGAAGAGTTGCAGAATGAGTCGACATCCTGTGTCATCCGTTGATCCGGGTTATCGATCTCGTTGTTTTTGCTCAATTTGTAGTAAGCAAGGTCGCTGTAGTACAGACTGAAGAGCCTTGCCGATAGCCATTTACGCCATACCAGAGCCAGTCTTGTGCGCATCAAGTCATAAAAGACATGGACTGGTGTCACCACAAGAAAGGCACCGATATAGACGAGCAAGTAGTGATAAAACTCTGTTATCGACTTTTGCTCAATTGCCGTCATAAAGTGACCGGCGGTGTAGTTAACAAAAACAGCAAGCAGGGCATTGGCCGAAAGCAAAATCAGTACTGCAATTAGATGCAGCATGGCAATATTGCGTTTTTCTGAGACCCAGAACGGTCTACCAATTTTCCACAGCCGCTTCCATGGTAAAGCATTGTTTGCGCTTTTCATGACAATAATCTCTCAAATGTGAGTGCCAGGGCAGCTCATCAATAAATAAAATTGCCAATCAAGCGCGGGGCTTTAGCCCAGGCTGGCTGGCACGTAGGATGGTGTACTTTTGACTAGGGGATGATTGAGCAAAAACTCAATGACCATCCCTGGATTGTTGATTCGACTGAGCTGCCAGGACCATGCACCATCTTTTCTGGTCAGCTCCACTTCAACGGGCATTTCTGTGGCATCTTCGTCTCGTCTAAAAATTAGAGTCAACTTTGCTGTGCCATCAGCAACTTCTCTCTTTCTCAAGTCACTACTGACGTAGTGAAACTTCTCAAACCCTAGGCGCTCTTCCAGTGCGGCGAGCGACATAGTTGTGTCGGTCCGCGGATGGTCTTTCAAAAAGGTGCCTTCAGTTATTGCTGTTTTGATGTCTTCCTGAATAGATGCCTCCAACTGGTCGCCCACTAGTGCAGTGAGATTTTGACTGACCCAGCTGCCAAAACCACCGCCGCCCAGTGCCTGTGAAAACGGCTGGGTGACTGAATCACTGACTAAATTGTGAGCAATAGCTTTGATATCAGCATTCATTTCAAAGCGTTCCAGCGACTTTTCTTTTGCTGCCAGACTCAAGCGAGTGATGGCAAATTCTGGTGTGCTGGTAATGTATGTGCCAGCGCCTAAAACGATTACTGCGATAACTGCAAAATAGAGTTTCTTCATATGTCTGTGCCTGATCCAATGAGATTGTGAGCGAGCTTGACCTGGCTTTGTGCCTCTTCAAGCTTTCTGTAGATATTGCTTACGTCGCTATTGGAGAGGGGAGATTGATCTGACTCCATTACTTGTGTCGTTATCTCTCTTGCTTGGTGCAGGAGGCGTTCGGCTTCAGCAATAAAGGCTTCATCGGTATCCAGCTCAGGCGAGGTTAGTGCCGCTGCCAGTGCATTCTGTCGACTGATTTCAGCTTCAATAGCCAGGGTCAGATTGTCCAGTGTTTGTTCGCTGGCTGGTGCCTTGGTCCAATCGGCGTGAAGAATCAGCCAGAGAAAAGCCGTGATCATAAAAGCGATAGTAATGTAAGTCATAAAAGCCTCCCCTCAAGCGAGGTTAAGGTTAGGCGTCCAATTTAATTGAGCGCGTAAAAATCAAGTCTCGGTAGACTTGCCGTATTTGTGAGTTAGGTACAGTTCGGTTCCAATGAGACTGGTATGCCATCGTCCTTGATGGCATTAGTGGTACTGGCGTTATCGGGTCCAGCTTACGACCAGGCGGCAGTTAAACTCATCCGAGCTAAGGGAGATTGTGTAGCCAAGGCTGTCCAAGCACCTTTGCACTCTCAGAGCCCAGCCGTTGAGATAGCGGTCTGGTTTGCCAGGCTGTTGCCAGGACATTGGCACAACTGAAAAATTGTCGCGGTTTAAATCCACCGTTTCAACGCAATTTAGACCTTGAGCCTTGGCGATGTGTACTGCTGCCAGTACTTGTAACATTGCTTTTAAGTAGTACAGTTGCTCGGCGGTCTCTGCTGCCAAATGCTTCAAGCTGATTAGTGAGTCGCTTGTTTCTTTGAGCAGAGCTCGGGCGGAGGCTTCTTTTTGTCTGGTTGCTTCAAGTAATTGAGTTAAAAACGGGATTTGTTGTTGCGCTCTTGAGATATCAAAAGATTGTGTCATGGCTTTTCTCCAGTGTTTAAATGATGGGTTAGTGCGACTGTTCGTCATGCTTAAAGGCAAAGCGATTGACGGCGGCTACAGCCATGGTCGAGATAACAAAGACCAGGTGAATTACCGTCAGTTTTACTAGATAGTCGGAGCTTTCGTGGGCGGCGTTGACAAAAGCTTCTAGCAAATGAATGCTAGATACTCCCACAATCGCCATACCCATTTTTACTTTTAAGGCGCCAGGATCAAGGTGTCCGAGCCATTTGAGCTTGGGTAGTGTATTGGGTGTGTTTTCATCCATATCATCGGAGCTGCCGATAAAGAGGACATATCCGCCTATCATCACCATCACAATCAGATGGCTGACCATGATGATGTCGAGCAGATGTAGCACCGATACAAGGATTTGACTTTCGTCATAGCTCAAAAAATGCATGAGCAGTTCGGCAACATGGACGATGTATTTTGCAGCATAGGCTGCTAACGCCAGGATGAGCCCCAGATACATTGGTAAAAGTATTATTCTTCCACCAAAGATGATTTTTTCTATCTGTAATTTCATGCTACTCCAATTAAAAAAAGGAGCCGACTCTAAATGGTGCAGAGCCGGCTTATTGGAACTAATGCATCGCTATTACAGCTTGAAGATGCACACTTAACAGCTATCAATACTCTCTCAGGATTGTGCCAGTAGGTACGTGACCCAGCTGACGCATTTGTCCAGAGATGACCAGAGCTGCTGTTTCTTTTACCGCTCTTTTGTAACGTTTGCTGGTGCGTTTTTCGCCCGCCAATTTGACACGCATCTCCAGGCACAGCATGTTTAGTGCGTTGAAGGTTGCTTCGTCATTGTCCGCGACGGCATCTTTGCTAGCCCTTATCGCGCACAGCATTGTCGCGATATTGGCCATTGGCTCATAAAAGTCCTCCAGCATCAAAAGGTCTTCGTCAGCCAATTTGTCTTGATATTTGAGGACGTTTAAGACAAAGTTACGACGCCATTTAAACCAGGCTTTGCGAGCAAATTTGAGGTGGTCGGCAAAGTCAGCAGGTAGAGCCGCGCCGTTTTTGACTGGTGGTGCTTTGAGGCTAACATTTGTGATGTAGCCCAATAACTTACCAGTGGCGCTGGTCAGACCCTTGCGGTTTTTCCAGATTTTGCCCAGCTTGCTTAATACGTGACCAACCGCTTTTAAATTGCCGCGCATCAGTGTACCGATATCCAGTTCAGCTTTGACCATTTCCACCATCAATGGTTTGAAATAAACCTCGATAAAGGCTTTGGCCATTGATTTGACGCAGGCTTTGCCTAGCATTGGATTTGGACCTTCATAGACTGAGGAGACCATGTCGTCTGCTAAGTTGTCGCCGATGGTGTGACCATCAAGGACAAAGCGCCCGCCATGAGTGAACATACCAAGCTCAGTAGCGCATTGGCGCAGCCAGTCTGTTGCTTTGGTTTTAGCAATCATCGAGCTGACGTCACCCTGGTAGCCGTTATCAATCAAGGATGCCGACCAGTCCACCAGTGTCTCGCTGCCGACCAGGTAGGCCGCTTGCAGCGCCATTAAGTACTGGATGTACTGTCTGGTGTGCAACTTTTCGCCAAAGGTCTCTCTAAAATGCACCCAGGGTACACAGCTAGAGAGGATGCGTCTGATGCGAGCAGCAGCAGTTGCAGCAACCGCAAAACGTCCTTCATCAAGATCATGGAAGATGATAGCCAGTCCATCGCCTTCAAGCAAATTGGCTAATGGCACACGCAGTCCGTTAAACTTGATACCTTTGTTGTGAATGTGTCTCAAGGCATGGATGCCGTAGTTGACGATAGAGAATTGCTCACTATCTGCCTCAGGCAAGTCGGTAATCAGCACACGCAATTTGTTGTCGATTTGCAACAACAAGGCGATTTGATGACCGTACCAGGCATTGGAGATAAACAACTTTTCGCCATAAACTACGACTTCATCGCCTTCGATGACGCCATAGGTGCTGGCTTTTGTGATGTTACAGCCAACTGATGGTTCGGTGCCGCCAAAGCCAGAGCGCACAAGACCCTCTGCTAGTGGTCTTAAAAGTCTTTCTCTTTGTTCATCGGTGCCTTTCCAGATTAGTGGACCAGCAGCGCCAATGAGACGCTCGATGGATAGTAAGCCGCCGATGATTTCTCCTACAGAGGAGCCCATTGTGACAATGGCTCTACCGCAGAAGAATTTGCTGGCACCGGCTCCGCCCCATTTTTTGGGAATCGGAAGACCCCAGTAACCAGCTTTGGCCAGGTCTTTTATCAAGTCTGGATTGACCTTGCCGTCAGGACCCAAGATGTTGTCAGCGTACTTAAATCCTGTGGCCAGACTTTGGTTAAGAACAAAGCGGGCTGTTGAGTTAGTCAGCTCGCTTTTGTCTGCCATACAGGCAAACAGAGCCAGGTCCAATTCTCTGCCCAAGAGAGCTTGTTGTATCACGCCTGGTTTCGCTCGCTGACTATCAGCGTGAACTTGTGCTTGATCCAGTATTTTGACTGCTTCGATTTCGCCTTCGGATTTGCCCGCTCTAGTTAGAGAGTCGCCAAGCAAATCAATATCAGGGTCTTTGCTGTCAACGGGCTTAATATTGTGAGTATTATCAGTAGACATAAATTTTGCCTCTTTGTGGTGGTTGAAGGGCGGACACAAAACAACTGTCTTGTGTCCGTTGAGTAAAACGTCTGGCTATTTATTTGCCAGAGTCGTCTTTGTTTTTGGGCTTGTCAGGCTTGTATAGCGCCTTGCAGCCGACTCCAAAAGCAATGTAGGCAGACAAAAATATCGGTATGCCCAGGGGCCATGGAGCTATTGCAGATTGGGCCAGATGCAATATAAAGACTATGCAGATGGCAACAAAAATGCCCCATATACGGTGCTCGACAGCAATCAGGCGGGACATGCCAAAATAGCCAATCAAAAGCATTATCGTTTTTAAAATTAAGTCGGTAGCCATGTTAATTCCTTGCCGGGTGGCAGTTGAATAGATGGTTTAAGGGTTGCCTGCTTTGAGCGAGGCAAAGATTTTTTGGTCGCGCACTTCGTGCTCTTTTGCTGTTTTTTCAGCTAGAGCAGTTTTGTTCGCTACTGTGGCGGCTGATTTACTGGCTGCTAGAGCGGCTGGTCCCATGTCCAGTACTGCGTTTGCTCTATCGATGACATCATCGGTTTCAGTCAGTGGGTTGTCCATGTAAGCAGTGTCAGCATCGGCGACAAAGTCCGGTAATACAGCCACACCAAGAGGTTTGCCACCTGGTTGGAAGCGGAAGGTCGTGACCTTAAGAGCGGCACCAAAGTCAATTGGGATTATTGACTGACCAACTTCTTTGCCAAAGCTCGGCTGACCAACGACTGTTGCCAGACCGTTGACCTGCAAGCTTGCTGACATGATTTCAGACGCGCTGGCACTGCCAGAGTCTACAATCGCTACTATTGGTGTGCCTTCTGGTACGATTTGCCACATCCGCGGATACTCCTTTTTATCGACGCTTTTACCGTCGACAAAGGCTTCGCGGACATATCTTGTTGTGGTAACTGAGTCTCTCACTTCAACGACGCTGTCACCATTTCTTGCGATGTTAGAGATAATTGTGCCTTCTTTCATCAAGGTTTGCATCATCTCTGTGACTTGATCCAGCCTACCGCCTGGGTTGCCGCGCAAGTCGATACTTAGACCTTTGAGCTTGCAATCAGCTTTGGGGTTGTAAGTTTTTGCCAGGTCGATGACGGCCTTGTCGTCGGCTGGCAGGGTTTTGCCTGTGCAGGCCTGATAAAGAGCTTCGCTAAATTCTTGCGAAACACGGTTGCCAAAAGCACTGATACTAATAACCGCGTAGCCATTGTCTAGCATTTTTAGAGAGGCTTCTTTGGTTTGTACTTTGGCTCTGACAATTTTTACAGGAAATGTCTCGAAGGTAGTACCTTTGGGTCTCGAGATTGTCAGTTCGACAGTTTCTCCAGCTTTGCCCCGGATATCACCAACTACTTCTGTCAGAGTGCGACCAATGTTTGATCTGCCGTTAACAGCGGTGATGCGGTCGCCCACTTTTAAGCCAACCAGTGCTGCCGGTGTACCTTCTTGTGGTGCAGGAAAAATTACTGCAGGTGTTTCTTCAGTGATTTTTTGCAGAGCCATATAGGCATCCCTGTCAGGGTAGTCACCCAGTGCTTTTAGCTTGCTTGCTTGATTGAGACGGGTCAGTGGTGCACCAATGCCTACCAAACTGGCATCCATGCTTTCCATCATGTCGTCATAGCGTTCTTTTGGCAAAAACGTTGTGTGCATTTCGCCCAGGTCATTGATCATTTCAGCAATGGCGCGGGTGGTTGCAGCTTGATCAGACAGCAAGCCTAGTTTGTCGTATTTGTGCTCAAATTTGTTGATAAAAGCACGTCTTTTGGTCACGTCTCTCAACGCCAGGTCGGTGTTGACCAGTGTGTCATAGACGCAGTCGTACTGTTTTTTGCCGTCAAAAGCTCCTTCATTTTGAGGATTGCAAAGTTTGCTGTGAAATTTGTTGTCTTGTTGGGGACTAGCCGCTTTTGGCTGCGCATCATCGTATTCGGTGAAGTTAGTTTCGATAAACTTCTTCAGCGACTGCTCATCTTTGACATTGCCTGGTGCCACGTTTAAGTTGGCATTGGCATAAAGATAAAGTGGGTAAGATTGCGGTGGTGCACTGGGGTCTTTTGCCGCAGCGGCTATTTGTTGGTCAAGGATGGCTACCAGAGCTGGCACCAGTGCTTTGTCGGCTTGATACACTTCCACTTGGGGAAATTGCTTAGCCAGACTCTCCATGATTGCTCTTTGACTGGCGCAGTCCTTTGTTTCGCAGATTTGCATAAAGACATTGCCCGAGGCGTTAAAAGTCTCTTGGTCAATGTCGGCTTGTGTAACGTTTTTGACAGTACCAGGAGCGGGAGCTGCTGGTATCAGGTTGCTCTCGCTTTTGGCTTTGTGGTCGTGTCCATGATCTGTTTGTACTTGTGGTGTGCCAGTTGCACTGGAAGCATTAAAGGGGCCAGTCAGTGGTGCGGCAGGACCAGATAGATAACCGACCAGTAACATCACAGGCAAAACAGAGTTGTTTAGCACGTGCATAAGTACCGGTGTCCAGACAGAGCGGCTTTGCAAATAGATAAAGCCGGCCACCAGTCCAAAGAAAAATTGGCTTAGCAAGTTATCCAGATGCGGCAAAGCAAATAGAGTTGCGGCAATGACTACAGCCATTGTGCTGCCAGTGTAGACAAGCGCTTTGTGCATGAAGCGTCCAAATTTGCCGCTGGAATTTGCTAGCGAGGCTGCCTCTGTGGCAAAAGCTGTGCGCCACAAGTTGAGGACAAAACCGCGAAACAAGACTTCTTCCATGAATGCCGCTACTATCGCCATCATCAATGAGGAGATGACCAGATTGATACCACTCATCATGGTCAAAGTCTGCTCAACGCTCTGTCCACCAGCTACTGGAGCTTCGCCGTTGACAGCCTCAGGAGCAGTCAAAATCAGGTTGCCGGTTAAATAGTCAAAGGCGTAGACCGCTGCTAAACCAGCGATGGCCCACAGGGCTATCTTTTTGAAGCTGATACCGCTTTTGCGATAACTTAAACCAAACACTGCGGGAAAACCCGGCAGGTGATGGTCCAGATGCATAAAAGTAGGCAGCTTCTGACTCAGCCCGGTAATAAAGCGAGCATGTCCTGTGAAATACAGATAGCACATCACAAGCGGTGTAGCGGTGGTGCCCAGGGTAAAGATTACTTCCGCAATCGCCGGTGTGTAAGGCTTTAGCGCTTCGATGGTCGTAACAAGATAAAAGATCGGCCAGGCAAGTCCATAACCTATAAGAGCCGCCACTAAAATCGCCAGTGTGGCACTAAATGCCCAGCACATGGCAGGTATACCGCTTTTTATAGCGGTGGAAATAGTATCGAATTTCATATTGCACCTCAATTAGGCGTGTTTATGTTGGTTAAATGGGTGCACTTCCTTGTGCGGTAGCTAATAGTCAGCTAATGGACTAGTTTGCTGGTAGATTGCTTAATGGCACCAGTTTTGGTGTCACTTCAATGCCTTTGGAGAGCTTGTCTATTAAGTCGACCAACTCGCGGTGGTTTAAGACCGGATACGGCTTCATTGTGGCGCCGTCGATGACAATCGAGTGGACGTAAGGATGTTCTCCGTTTTCTGTGGTTAGGACTCCGACTGCGTAATAGATTCTTCCGTCTTTGATCAGCGGACGAGGTTCTACTTTTAGTCCCAGTGCCCATTGTGCTTCCCAGTTGCCTTGCATGGAGTTAGCCATAGACTGTCTGGGACCGTTGATGTTTTGATTGCTTGGCACGATGTATTGCTTGCAATCGCCAGTAGCAGCGTCAAAAAACAGCAATTTTTCTAGCTTTTTGCCGTCCTGACTGTTTGGTTCCAGCGCAATCACTTCTTGCCAGCCATAACCTTCTTCATAGACTTCCACGTAGGGCGCCTGGTTGAAGTGCGGTTTTGTGCCAGCATCATCGGGCTCGCTGACTCTCAATTCATCACGTTTCGAGACTTCACGACCCCAGATTCCACCATTCCATTTGGCAAAAATTTCGCTGTATTTACGTGCTAATTTTGTCGGGTAGAAGGGTTCGCCTGGGTATTTTGCTTTTGCCGTGGCAGGACTCATATCATTGACGATGCCAAAGCGATTGACGCTCATTACACCGGCAAGATAGGGGATCATCGCTCCTGTTACGGTCGGTCTGTAAGAGACGTAAGGAATGAGCATTGTCATTGTGCCGTCATCGTTTTTCCAGTAGAGCGTTTCTTCTTGCTCACTGAGTGGATTATGCACGGCAAATGCTGCTTTAACCGGCCAACTTTCTGGTCCATAAAGAAAAAAGCCGTTGTATTTACCGGTTTCACTGGCTTTAGCGACATGCATGTTGACTTCGGTCGGGTCTACCACTGCAATGTCGTAAATTGTGTCAAAAAACACGTTGTACCAGATGCCGTCTTCTCTTTGTTTTAGGTGAAATGCCGATTCCCAGCATTGTTTACCAGTGCTATCGCAGGGTGACATGTGGGGCATGGAGACTGTCAGAGTGCGGTCGCCGTTGGCATTTTTAAGGAAGTCCTGTGCCCTGGCTTGAGGCAGCAAGCGAAAGTTGCTCATGTCGGAGTCAGGCAGTTTATCCATCTTCCTTGGCGACAGAGCCTCTGCCATTGACCATTCCACTACCTCATTGTTACTTGAGGCAAACCAGCAATAGCCGGATAGTCCCAGCGCAATAGACCAGGCGACCAAATGACCGCTTATTTTTTTGCCTTGTGCCCATCCCTTTTTGTTGCCCTGGAGCAGCAAGTAGATACTGGCAAACATGGCTATAACTGCTGACCCCCAGACTGGTTGCCATTTAGCCATAGCATAGGTGTAGTGATGGATGTAAGGCAGGGCGAAGATGCAAACCAGAGTGTAAAACGCTAGATAGAGTGTGGCGCAAAAAGCTCCTAACCAGAATTTATTGGTATTAGCTCGTTTGGCGCCTATCACAAAAGCTGTAAGCATTGAAACTGGCCAAAGACCTGGCTGAAAGAAAGCAAGGTTTAAAAAAATTGTGTATGCAATCAAACTCGGAATAGTGCTGAACTTGCCAGCATCTTCCGGTGATGGATCGGAAGGCGTGTTAAATAGCTTCATATGAAACCTGCAAAAGGTTGAATATTGTTGATAGACCTGGCTCCCCCTTGCGTGCAAGAGCCAGACTGTATGCCGTTTTGTTTGTGTGTCTAAATCAGCACGTGATTAATCAATCACAGACCTGGATAAAGCCAAAGCCGTAATCGACGTAGGTGCAAATCTGTCCACCACCCCAGTAAGGGTCCTGATAATAGCCGCGTGAGGGCGGATAGTATGGACGTGGATAGTTGTAGGTCGGAGCGGGACGGTAGTACTGCTGCGGATAGTTCGGGACATAGTTGTAGCTATAGCCGCGGTCATTGTTCCAATAGCGGTCATTGTTGCGATAGTTGCCGTTGTTACCCCTGCCGTGATGACCGTGCCCGCCATGCCTATGTCCGCCATTTCCCCAGTAGTCAGCCATTGCTGGTGTGCTAAAGGCGGATGCTGCGCTGACTGTGAGCATCAGTAATAAAAGTCGTAGCATTTTGAGAAATGCAAAACTGGTTCGAGTTTTCATGGTTGATTCCTCTGTTGTGGTTAAGTGAGCCAGGCTCACAAAAAATCGCTGAACGCGAGCGTTCGCAAGGCGAGTGCGGCCCTATTAGCGGCAATCTCTGTAGCTGCCGATATAGTTGCCGTAGTAGTCATAGCGAGGCACCTGGCGGCAATATTGTTGATGGCGGTGACCGTGACCACGATAACCATTGTTGTAACCACGATTGCCATTGTAATAACCGCGACCACCGCCAACACTGACGCTATAGCCAGGACCAGCTGCAACACAGCCCGCCAGTGTCACAAGTGACAGACCAATCAAAATGAAACGAACGAATTTGGAAGTTGTTGAACTGTTTGAAGTTTTCATAGTCTTTCTCTGTAGTTGAATTGATTGATGGGTACAAAAAGGTCGCACCGAAAGACAGGCATCGGTGCGTTGATTTTGCGGATTTAACTTAGAATTCTAAGTCCCAGTAGTTAAGGCAGTTTTGCCATCCTGAAAAGTTGCTAGCGAGCCAACTTTTGGCTTGTGCCTCAAGTTTTTGGTGTGTTTGCCAGTCATGATGATCAGCCGTACGTGTATGGCTGTCTGTGTACTGGCAAGCAATCCAGTCGGTACTGTGCATGCGATCGTCACCGTCCATGACACAGACTCTGAGAGATGTTTTGTCCTCAGAAAATTCGTAAGCAGTGGTGAAACGTCGACGCATTGCCAGGAATGCTTTGGTTACTGCAAACTCATTGCAAAAGTAGATATCGGCTCTGACTCGTTTGTTTGTGTCAACAAGTTCTTGCCAGTTTGCATGTGGGCCTGGTTGTATGCTCCATCCTTCTGGAATCACGACTTCGCAGAAATATCTGTTGAGTGTGCCCAGGCGGTGGATACCCCAGGATTTTAAATCGTCCCAATTGGCATAACGCAATTCGTTTGGCAATTTGACGGCGTTACCTGCTGGTTTGGTGTTTTCGCTTAGATAGTTAGACATAAAGTTCCTGTGTGTTGATTATTGATTGATGCGTCGAAAAACTCGACCGACAAAATCGACGCGGACTCCACATGGCGATGCCAGTGATGAGAAATACTGAAATGAGAGGTTGGTATAGGTAATGTGTTTTTTTGATGTCCTCTGGAGTTGTTTGTTTTGATGAAAAAGTACGGCTTCACCCTAAGCATTTAGCAATTCAAAAACAAAGGTTCTAAGACCTCCAGGAAGCCCATAAACAGCTTTTTAATGGGGTGATGTGGTATTTGTGCCTAAATCTGGTAGTCGCGGTTGCAAGTGTCCCAGGGGCTTGCTGGTAAATCGACTCACTACTTTGAAGAGCTTGCAACAAATCAGTCTGGAAAATGCTGACTTTTTGCAAGTTGTGATAGTGGACTGTCATGGTTTTGACATCCCTGGCCTGGCGGCGCAGGCTGGCGCGCCTCCGAGTGTCTCAGGTAAAAGTGTTTGTGGTGTACTAGACTTGGTGTTGCACTAAATATTTAATGCTCTCACGGCAATAAGATCTTGCTTCCATAAGCTCAAATAGAGACACTCAGATGTCCCTTTTATTTTAAATTCTAAATTCTGAGTGCAGTTTTTATAAGCATTTAGCTAACCAGCATTACTTACCAGATTTATTATGCTTTACCGCGTAAGTCGATGCTATCCATTCACTTTTACCCAGGACACATTTATGACCAACTCTTTAGATTTATCAAACACTTCTGTAAATGGCAAAGTGGCTATCATCACCGGATCATCCAGAGGTATCGGACGCGCTATAGCACTCAAACTCGCCAAACAAGGGGCAAGCATTGTGGTGGTTGCCCGCACCGAAAACGAAAACGAAAAGGTCTCAGGCACTATTCATAGTGTCGTAAGTGAGATCACATCTGCTGGTGGCAAGGCTATTGCGGTAGCTTGCGACGTGCGCAAAGAAGACCAGGTGCAAGCCGTTGTCGATGCTGCTGTCAAAGCCTTTGGTGGCGTCGACATCATCGTCAATAATGCTGGTGTGCTCTCGCTCACTGACACAGAACAAACTGACCTTAAACTCTATGACTTGATGCAATCGATTAACACTCGTGGTGTTTTTGCGCTAGTCAAATTTGCTCTGCCCTATCTCAAGCAAAGCAAAAATGCCCATATCCTCAACATCTGTCCACCAATCAATCTTGATCCCGGTTGGGTGGGCGGACAATTGCCTTATACGGTCAGCAAGTACGGCATGTCTTTACTGACAATGGGTTGGGCACATGAGTTTAAAAAATACGGCATCGGCGTTAACTCGCTTTGGCCTGTTATCACTATTGACACAGCCGCGGTGCGGGTCAAACTCGGTGGTGAAGAAACAGCAAAGCGCTCACGTACAACAGCGATAGTGGCTGATGCCGCTAGCATTATCATCAACAAAGCGGCAACAGTCTGTAGCGGTAACTATTATCTGGACGAGGACGTGCTTAAGGCCGAAGGCATCACTGAGTTTACTGGTTATGCTGTAGATGCTACTGCCAAGCCGTTGACAGATTTGTATGTGGGCGTCTGTCCTCCAGACTTCCGCACTCAAATCGAAAACGCAGCTGCGTTTAAGACCAAATCTGCACCGGCAAAAGCTCCAGAGCCTGTGGTCGCCACTAGCGAAGTTAAACATGCTCAGCCAGTGTTTAAAGCCTTTGACCTTAAAACCGCCGATGGTGTCACTGAGTTGAGCTTTAAAGACCCAAATCACTACAATGCTCTGGGTATCTCCTTTTGGACAGAGTTGCCTGCGGCTATAGAGTGGCTTGTCGGACAAAAAGCAACTCGTGTGATGTTGATACACGGTCAGGGTCATAACTTTTCGTCAGGTATTGATCTGGCTATTTTTAAACACCCTGCTCTCAAAGATGTGGCGACAGATGCTGGCAAACAAAAGCTTGGTGCTTTTATCGGCTCAATGCAGGCTGCCATTAATGCCGTCTCTGATGCTCCCTTTCCGGTTATGGCCGCTATCGAGGGCGTATGCTGGGGGGCTGCTCTTGATTTAATCGCCGCTTGCGATTTTAGATATGCCACCGAGTCTGCCAGTTTTTCTATTGCCGAGGTCAATATCGGTTTGATGGCTGATTTGGGCAGTTTGCAAAGATTGCCACGGATTATGCCTGAGGGTCTGGTACGCGAAATGGCTTATACCGGCATGAGAATAGATGGTGCGCGCGCCCACAGTGTCGGCCTGGTCAATGCAGTTTATAAGAACAGTACCGATATGTACGGTGAAGCAAGAATGACTTGTGGACGCATCGCCAGCATGACTCCATCTGCTGTGCAAGCCAGTAAAAAGGCGTTTGATCATAACGGCTCTGCCGCCATTGCAAATGGTCTAGAACGTGCTGTCGAACTGCAATTGCAGTATCTGGACATGCAAGCTGTAGGTGCTATCTTGTCCCAAAAAAGCAAGTCCTAACGCCAACCTGAATGGCTTCAACAACGCTGCCGCTTTTTGACTACAAGCTAGTCGGGGCGGCAGTTTTTCATTTCCTCTTTGAAGAGACAAATATGCAAAATACCAATTTGATTAACCGAGTTTTTCAGCACTGTAAGACCTTGATGATTCGCGGCGCGATTGTATTCTTTCCGTTTGCCGCCTTGATTTATGGTATTAAATTGGCCCTGACTATCGCCGATGGTTGGCTGGGCGACCTGGTCACAGCAATCGCCGGACACTTTAATCCTGCCGTTACTCAGTTGCACTCCAGCCCGATTTTTAGCCTGATACTGCTAGCTCTCATGTTTTATACGCTAGGTAGTGTTGTCTCCTGGCGTATCGGCAATAGCTTGTTTAAGTGGGTCGAAGGACGCATTTTGCAGATTAAGGGCATAGGCTCAATCTATGGCTCTTTGCGCAAAGTGGTAAATATGGTCGGAGAATCCGATAGCAAAAATAAGTTTAAGCGGGTTGTATCTGTACCATTTTTGCCAGAAGGCGGACGCACCATAGCTTTTGTCACAAACGAAGTTGTGGATGTTACTACTGGAGGTAAATGGATCTACGTCTTTATCCCTACTCCACCTAATCCAATAAGCGGTCTTGTGGCCTCTTATCCAGAAGAGAAGGTTGTTGATAGTGAAATGACTATAGAAGAAGCAATCCAGCACTGCGTATCACTTGGTATGGCTACGCCTGCTTTGCAGACAATTACGCCAGCCGTTAAATCCTAAATGTGCAGCTGACCTGGTCTAAAGGTCTTTTGCAGACTACTGGGGCAGTCAATTCTGACTGTCCTTTTCTATTTTCATTCAGGAGACAATCATGTCTACTCAAACTGATATCAATAACACCCCCACTCCCAGATTGACTCTGGTGGTGGCAATACTGGTGGCGGCCAACGTCGCTTTCTTCCTTTTGACACTGATTACTAATACCGATCCCACTAGAGCATTTGGCTTGTCCGTGGCGCCTTTTGCCGAGGCCACCAATCCGTTTAGCTGGCTCTGGTCTTTGAGGCTTTTGGTATTGCATTCGTTTTTCCATGAAAACTGGGGACACTTAATTCCTAATATGATGTTCCTATTGGCTTTTGGTCCGATACTGGAATTCAGAGTTGGCTCAAGAGCTTTTGCCTATCTCTACGGCACAGCTATTCTTGTTTCTGGGTTGTTTAGTTTGTATATGCATCCTGCTCCAGATATCGAAAGCGGGGAGGCGATAGTTGCACTGATAGGCGCGTCTGGAGCAATCTCTGCTGTGATTGCAGCCGTGCTTTTGACTGCTCCGCGCACTGTACTGATGGTCGTGGGCGGCTATGTCATACAAAGTTGGATGATGGCGGTTCTATTCTTTGTCTATCAAGCTACACAACTAGCCTTGCCTGGTGCTATGGCTGACTCAGTGGGTATCCATATGATTGGTGCTCTCAGTGGTCTGGCATTTATAGTCGGGCAAAAGGTGAGAGCGCACTCAGGAAGTACTGACGCACAGGGCTAATAGCTGCCAGTGACTCACTGAATTGAAGTGAAGTGTATTGAGTGCGTGAGCCGGGCGATAAGACATATAAGGTAATTTTTGAATAGGCATTGCATAGTGCCCAGTTACTTCTATATGTTGCAAGGTGCCATTAATCATTCCTTTATATTTCAGCGAAGTCATTTCAACCTCTCAATCCCCAACAATTCATGCACATAGCTTTTAGACAACTGCACATTGGTGTGGTTGTTTTTGGCATGAGTTGTAAGCGATTAATGGAAGATTTTCCCTTTAAACATTTTGAGCCGCTGACCTGCAACAGCAGGTTAAGCCGGCGATGAGGTAACTCTTATGAGCGATCCAAACAAATCTCCAAATCCAGATCCAAACTCGCCTAAAAACTGGGCGATTGGTATTGGTGTATTAATACTCTTGTTTGTTGTACTGCAGATTTTCAATCCTGGAGTGCCAGACACCCTTGCTGGCGATCCCGATAACATCACATTTGCGGACGTCAAAAAAGCTGTACAAGATGACAGTACAGTTAAGACCGTCCAGTTTGGTCGGGATATGTGGGGCAATGAAATTGTCACAGTCAAGCGCTCCAATCAAAAGGACATGGTTGCCGGTGTGCCACCTGGTGGTTCGACTGAGCTAAGTCAAATTGCCCTGAGCAAACACATCGACACCGATGGTACTTACAAACCGCCTTTGAAGGTTGCTAAGCCTGATGGCGGAGACATCTTTATGGTGTTTTTACTGAACTGGGGACCAATCCTGCTATTGATTGGTGTCTGGATTTACTACATGAAAAAGAACGGTGGTATGGGTGGCAAAAAAGCTGAACCCAAACATCAAATTGTAGAAAGAGGTAAGGTCAAACAAACCTTTGCTGATTTTGCCGGCAACCCCGAAGCAAAAGAAGAAGTGATGGATATCGTGGGATTTTTGAAAGATCCTAAAGCCCTGATAGATGCCGGCGGTCGTGTACCAAAAGGTGCATTGATGGTAGGCCCTCCAGGTAACGGTAAAACACTTTTAGCTCGCTGTATTGCTGGCGAAGCGGGAGTGCCATTTATCTCGATATCAGGCTCTGACTTTGTCGAGATGTATGTCGGTGTTGGTGCATCGCGTGTGCGTCAATTATTTGAATCAGCAACTCAGCACGCTCCTTGTATCGTATTCATCGATGAAATCGATGCAGTAGGTAGAGAACGTGGTGCCGGTCATGGTGGTGGTAACGACGAAAGAGAACAAACACTCAACCAAATATTGGTAGAGCTGGATGGCTTTAACCAAAAGTTGGGTATCTTTGTAATCGCAGCAACAAACCGTCCGGACATCCTGGACAAAGCCTTAAAACGTCCTGGTCGACTGACTCGTACAATCAATGTAGAGTCGCCAGACTTAGAAGCCCGCAAAGAAATCCTGAAAGTGCACGCAAAAGGCAAGAACTTTGGTCCTGACGTGGATTTTGAACACGTAGCAAATGAGACCTATGGTTTTAGTGGTGCTGACCTGGAAGAAGTATTGGACAGAGCGACAATCTTGATGTTAAAGAGAGTGCGCGAAGCGGGAGCTAGAAACGAAAAGTTGCCAATGTTGATCAATGCTGCTGACGTGGAAGAAGCAACCATGGAAGGCTCGATGAAATCAGTATTGGCGAAAACGGCCTCGAGAAGACAGGACCCGGATATCAAAAGAATGCTTGCCTTTCACGAAGGTGGACATGCTCTGGTGACAGAACATGGCTATCAACGTTATCTTGCAAGTGGTCGCAACTGGGCGCAAAAATGGGGCAACGCTGTACGACGTTTGACCATTATCGGCGCTGCCAACACTGGTGGTCACATGCAAGCGACTCCAGACACCAATACACCGGTGTCTACATATGAGTCATTGCTTGGTCAAATCGCGACGGCTCTGGGTGCTACTATCTCAGAAATCATGTTTACTGGTACCCGCTCTACTGGTAACAGTCAGGACTTGAAACAAGCTTATGCTATCGCTAAAGCGATGGTAACTAAATACGGCATGAGCAAACTGGGTCCAATCTCTGTCGGTGAAGATGATGAAAACCCTAATGCCGGTCGTGTACTTGGTATGGGTGCTAGCTATGGACTGGCTAACGAGTCGAGCAATCAGATTGACCATGAAATCATGCTGCTTTTGGCTAGCGGTGCAAAGATTGCTATTAAGGCACTGAGAGCCAGAGAAGAGTTTTTGCATGCTCTGGTAAAAGTACTTGTGGTCAAAGAAACCATTGCAAGAGAAGAATGGTTGACTCTATGGAATCAATTTACCGACAAAGAAGTCACAGACGAGCAAGTAGAAGCAGAGTTGAAAACCCACTGGGTGCAACTCTTTGCTTTGTCTGACGAGGTGTAAGCAACACCTCATTACCACAGGGCCACGGCAATTTTGTCGTGCCTGGTTTAACGGGCAATCGCCCAAAACTTTTAACTTAACGTACTTGAGGTACTTACCATGTTTAACAAAATCGGACCAAATGACTTGATGGTAGACGGCGTCGACGCGATGACCGCTCAAAATCAAAACTTGCATACACTGGGCTTTTTTATGATTGTCATTGCAATGGCAGTCGGATACTGGCTGGGTTCTCATCCCTGGGATGGTAGCAAGACCAATAAATACATCCAACTGGGTGTTATTGGATTTGTCACTGTTGTGGCTGGCACAATCATGGCTATGCCTGGTGGCATGGTTATTGTGATGTGGATGGCAGTGGGCGGTGGCGCTGGTGTGTGGATTGGCCATCGTCGCATAAACAGCGAAAAGTAAAGTCTTCGGACTAATAGTTCGTCCTTAAAACTTTTGAGCCGGGGACAGATGCAGCGCTTGCGCTGTGTCAGTCCTCGCTTACCGAGGTATCTTTATGAAATTTCCAAAATTTGATTTATCGAGGATTTTTAAATCACTTGGTCGCCTGCAAGAAAAGTATCCAATAGGATTTGGTCTTGGTCTTGGTGCCACAGTGTTCCTTGTCGTATGGGGCTTATCAGTTGCGTTTAGCTCTCCCACCGAATACGTAGACGCTGAGCTTGAAGCAAAAGGCGATGGCATCCGTAGCTACAGCCTGGTTAAAGAAATGCTCAATGAGCATGCTGATATTGAGAAAGTGACCTTTGGCAAAGATGCATGGGGCAACGAAATCGTCTCTGTCAAACGCAAAGACAGTATCCCTGTCACCGCTGGCTCTCCTCCCGGTGGCTGGGAAGAAATCAGTAAATTGGCCAGTGCAAAAGGCATTGAAACTGATGGTACTTACAAACCACCTCTAAAACAAAAGGTGGAGAAAGAATCAGCATTGATGTCGCTCTTAATGAGCTTCGGCCCTATACTGCTGATAATTGCAGTATTTATGTATTTTGCCAGAAAGAATGGTGGTGGTATGGGTGCCAAAAAGGCTGAACCCAAACACCAGATCGTTGAAAGAGGCAAGGTCAAGCAAACCTTTGCTGATTTTGCCGGTAACCCCGAAGCAAAAGAAGAAGTAATGGATATCGTGGGATTTTTGAAAGATCCCAATGCTCTGATAGAAGCCGGCGGTCGTGTACCAAAAGGTGCATTGATGGTGGGCCCTCCAGGTAACGGTAAAACACTTTTAGCTCGCTGTATTGCTGGCGAAGCGGGAGTGCCATTTATCTCGATATCAGGCTCTGACTTTGTCGAGATGTATGTCGGTGTTGGTGCATCACGTGTGCGTCAATTATTTGAATCAGCCACTCAGCACGCTCCTTGTATCGTATTTATCGATGAAATCGATGCAGTAGGTAGAGAACGTGGTGCCGGTCATGGTGGTGGTAACGACGAAAGAGAACAAACACTCAACCAAATATTGGTAGAGCTGGATGGCTTTAACCAAAAGTTGGGTATCTTTGTAATCGCAGCAACAAACCGTCCGGACATCCTGGACAAAGCCTTAAAACGTCCTGGTCGTCTGACTCGTACAATCAATGTAGAGTCGCCAGACTTAGAGGCCCGCAAAGAAATCCTGAAAGTGCACGCTAAAGGCAAGAACTTTGGTCCTGACGTGGATTTTGAACACGTTGCAAATGAAACCTATGGTTTTAGTGGTGCTGACCTGGAAGAAGTATTGGACAGAGCGACAATCTTGATGTTAAAGAGAGTGCGCGAAGCCGGCGAGAAAAACATCAAGTTGCCAATGTTGATCAATGCTGCTGATGTAGAAGAAGCAACCATGGAAGGCTCGATGAAAGCAGTACTGGCTAAATCTGCCTCTAAAAGGCAAGACCCAGATATCAAAAGAATGCTTGCCTATCACGAAGGTGGACATGGTCTGGTGACAGAGCATGGCTATCAACGTTATCTGGCAAGTGGTCGCAACTGGTCGCAAAAATGGGGTAACGCGGTACGTCGTTTGACCATTATCGGCGCCGCCAACACTGGTGGTCACATGCAAGCGACTCCAGACACCAATACACCGGTGTCTACATATGAGTCATTGCTTGGTCAAATCGCGACGGCTCTGGGAGCAACAATCTCAGAAATCATGTTTACTGGTACCCGCTCCACTGGCAACAGTCAGGACTTGAAGCAAGCTTATGCTATCGCTAAAGCGATGGTAACTAAATACGGCATGAGTAAGCTGGGTCCAATCTCTGTTGGCTCCGATGAAGAAAACCCCAATGCTGGTCGTGCACTTGGTATGGGTGCTAGCTATGGATTGGCGGAAGAGTCGAGCAACCAGATTGACCATGAAATCGTGTTGCTTCTGGCTGCCGGTGCAAGGATTGCTATCAGAGCTTTGAAAGAGCGCGAAGAATTTTTGCACGCTCTGGTAAAAGTACTTGTGGTCAAAGAAACCATTGCTAGAGAAGAATGGTTGGCTTTGTGGAATCAGTACGGCAACAAAGCAGTATCTGACTGCGACGTCGAAATGGAATTGGAAAACCAATGGAGTAAACTGGCAGTCCTGACAGTATGTGATTCACCAAACGGTGCAAAAACATACGACAGCACAGCTGTGCGCTTAGACAAATAAGTCTAAATTACAGGCACCTACCAGTCTTACCAGTTTGAATCGATTTCGACGCTACCAATAGTGGTGGCGTCGGTTTTTTTTACAAATTGAAGTCTCACTGGTTGAGACTGGGAGTTTAATAATGAAGACCCTATTGCTAATGGGGTCCAAACTAAGTCAAGAACTTCTCCAAGAGTGGAGAATGAGATTTGAGACCTTTGTGGACCTCTATTTGACAAGTGGCTATGTGCCCAGAACTTTTGCAATACTGCAAATGTTCGGTAGGGTGCTGGCCAATATCTGGATATTTGTGCAGGTTGGACGTATTAAGGTAAATGGCAGGCAATTGCTCAAGACACCTGCTCACATTATCTATATTGCCAATCACAGCTCAATGTTTGATCCATTGATTGCCTTTGCAATATTGCCGCGTGTCTGTCGCTATATGACTGCCGTGGAAGAAATGCGTGGCATATTTGGACTGAAGGCGCTCTTTATGGGCTCTTTTGGTTCTTTTGCGGTGGACCGAAAGAACGGAAAAACAGTGATAGAACCAGCTATCAAAATACTCATTGGCAAAGAGGCTTTAGTAGTATTTCCTGAGGGCAAAATCTCCCCCAGTGGTGTGATGCTACCGCCCAAGCCTGGTATAGCTTTGATCAGCTCTGCCGCATACAACTTGCTTCGTTACCCTGAACAAGTAGCATTGATTGCTCTGAGCATCAATTACGGTAAGCGAGATGAAGCTACCGCTAAGAGCTCTTATGGCGAAATGGGATTTAGATGGCGAGGTGGTGTGACAGTCAATGTTCACCCTCCTATCTACCTGACCAGAGAGTTGGCTGACGATCCTGATGCACTGCTTACCAAAGCTGCTTCTACGATTGCTTCAGGGCTGTCTTTACGTGCTTAGGCACCTAATTTAATTGCGGAGTATTTATGCTCGAAAAAATCTTGACCATTGTAGTTTTAGGAATTGCCTTTGTACTTATTTTTGTCGCCGCATTTATTGTCGGCTGGCGTGATTTGAAGGCAGGAAAAACTGGACCTATGTACGGTCTATCACTTAAACATAGACGGAGAAAGGACAAATGACTTGTCACGAACATGACAATGGACACAGTGGATGTCCGGCTATCCGTGTTGTAATGTTTCCCCATCATACAAACCCTGCCGGCAATATTTTTGGTGGTGTTATCCTCTCCAATATTGATATTGCCGCTGGTGTCGCATCGCGGTCTGTCACAAAGCACAACACTGTGACTGTCTGCATGAAAGAAGTGGTCTTTAAGGAGCCGGTAAAAGTGGGCGACATCCTCACATTTTGGGCGGATGTAGTTAAGGTGGGGCGCACTTCCATAACCATACGGGTTAAGGTAGAAGCGACACGCGGTAATCTTGTTATTCCGGTGACTGAGGGTGAGACTATATTTGTCGCTGTAGACAAATTTGATCGTCCCATACCAGTAGATGCACCGGTTGGTACTCTTGGTGGTGATGACGCTGAAGGTAGCTCTTTTACCGCCAGGCTCAATCGAATGCTGCGTTATCTTGGCTTTTAGATGACGCGGTTTATTACGCACAGGGCATCTACGATCTGGTAGTTGCCCTTGCTTTTTTAGCTTTAAGACAGAACAGTCAGTATTGACTGTTTATCAAACTCACACTCAAAACCTGAAGGAGGGTGGAGATGAATACAGCAACAAATTTTGACTCTAACACCCTTTTGCCTTTCGGGCTTTTGAATGTTAGTTTGACTGAGGCCATTGGCAAAGTACTGAGGACCTTTTGTGCTGAAGAAGCTGTACTGATAGTCAATGATATGCAGCCTGGTTTTGAAGCGGCCCGAGATATCATCACTATCTTTGCCGTAAGCAAGCAAATTGAAATGGCGATGGCTCTCAATTTGACTATCATCCTGGTTGAATACGATGCTCACGAGTTGGGTGCAACGCTGCCTCAAATTACTCGGATGCTCGAAGGCTACGAGCACTTATCGGTAGTGTCCAAAAGCCAGGACAATGGTGCTGCTGCGATACTCAAAGTGTTGTGTAGCAAAGCTATAGAGACCCAGGATTTTATCCTTTGCGGTGTTAACAGTGACGCTTGCATCCTGGATACAGTAAAGGGCCTGGTGCAATGGTTGCCGCACTGTCGCATTTTGCTACCGCAAGATGCTTGTAACTCGATTAATGGCAAGGACTGCTCTGTATGGCATAACGAATTTAAACGTATAGCCAATGTTGTTTTGCAAATGCACGGCGGCTAATTCAAAATTTGGTGGAGGGGAAGGACGCCCCTCTGTTTTTTTTAGAAGTTGGTAGTCGACTGGTCTACTGGTGGTAGCGCATCGAGAGCCGATGCCATATATTATCTGCCGCCGCCAGTGGTGCTTTTAAATTACTGTCTGTTTTTTGCAGTAAATTTGGATACATGGGCAATGAGCGACTGTTTGCCCGGCCTTTTCTAACTAATTTAATAACTCGCTTGCTATGCGGCTTAAATAGGCAGTGGCGCCTTTTTGTGGGGGCGCTATTGGAGATTGCCAGAGCGGGCAGGGTTTCATCGAGCTTTTTCAAGGCATATATCTGGTATCGTTTTACTAGCTTTTTGATGGTTTGGAAATTACCATGGCGATAGTTATAAACCTGGAGTACAAGCCTTACGTCGCTCTCTATCGACGTTTGTCTGATGCTCTGCGCAAAGCCATTTTAGAAGGTCGTCTCAAATTGGGTGAGCCGATGCCTTCGGTGCGCGATCTTTCCAAGAGTCTAAAGATTTCCAGCTCCACTACTCTCAAGGCCTACGATGATCTCAAAAAGCAAGGGCTTGTTGTCAGTCATAGTGGTTCGGGCACATATGTAGCCGAGACTTTGCCGGGTGATCTCGGTGACTTGTTGCAAGAGCGCCTCAATCATATGCAAAAGAGTTTTTCGGCCAGGCCTGATGCAATACTCTCTAGTCGCGGTGAGCTTTTGTTTGAGACTGGTAAAAAACAATCAGCCGAGCATGTCCACGTGCCAGCCCTGGAATACGGCGGCACACCGCTTGAACTGTCACCGGTGCGGGAATGGAAGGCGTTGCTGCTCAAATACTGCGATGTCAGTCAGGGTGAAGAGTATGCTGAAGTAATCGAACCACTGGGTTTTATGCCTCTGCGCGAAGCTATTGCAGGCTACGTCCTGAGGCGTCGATCAATAGCCAGCGGAGCGAGTAATGTTTGCATTTTTGGCTCAAAACAATTGCGCCTGGAATTGGTCGGCCGCCTATTGCTCAATAAAGGCGATATAGTCGCCTACGAAGAACCGGGCTATCCTGAAAATCGCAATACTCTGCATGCCTTGGGCGCCACTATCGTGCCTGTGCCAGTGGATGTGGACGGTATGTCAGTTGTCCATCTGCGCAAACTGGAGCATCCGCCAAAACTTATCTGTGTCACGCCCTCTCACCATGATCCCCTTGGTTATGTGATGAGCATGCAGCGCCGCCAGGAATTGCTTGATTATGCTCATGAAGTCGGTGCTTTTATCTTAGAAGACGATTTCGATTATGAGTTTCGCTACGGCAAACCCACCTTGCCTTCGCTCAAGGCGCTGGACCGTTATGACTGTGTTATTTATATGGCGTCATTCTGGCGTATCCTATACAAGTCTTTGCGCTTGAGCTTTATCGTTTTGCCAGACTGTCTGGTTACTGCTGGTAGTCTTTGCAAAGGCTATCTTGAGCGCCATTTGCCTTTGATAGATCAGCTTGCACTGACTGACTTTATCAACGAGGGCTATCTCGAAAAACATCTCAAGCGCACTCAGAGACTGCTTGCTATCCGCAGACAATCGCTGATATTGGCTATAACGCGCTACCTCAAAAATATTACCGAGCCATTAGAAGAAACTGCTGGCACTCATTTGATGCTGCAATTTACTATTCCGCTGCCGCCCTTGATCATAGAGCGAATCGCCTGGAATACGGGCTTTAATATTATGAACTGTCACTTCTACTATTGTTATTTGGGTGTAGCGCCTGAGAAGCAATATATTGTGCCATTTGCTACAGTCGACTCTGATACCATTGATAGTGTCGTTAAAGAGTTTTCGATGGCTGTCTACAAAGCTCTGGAGAGTGGTCCTGATGCTCATTGACGAATTTGACTTGAACATGGATGCGGCCTCGACCATTTCAGCTAGCAAGCAAATGGCTGATGCGCTTAAATGCGCAATTATCAAAGGTGCGATCAGACCTGGTTTTGTTTTGCCATCGGTCAGGGATCTGGCGGGACAACTCAATATCTCGCGCTCCACTGCATCTCGGGCTATTGAAGCGCTCTCGGCGCAGGGCTATGTAGTAGCTGAGCGAGGCTCTGGGACCAGGGTGGCATCACATCTACCGGGGCAATCACAGGAGTTATTGCCAGCTAGTATCGTGGCTAGAGACGTTGCGCTCTCGCGCTTTGGCGAGTGGCTAAAACAGCGCCATGAGATCGGTAAGACCTCGACTAAACTGCACTATGACGGTCCTCGTTTGCGTGATTTGCCCCTCAATATCTGGCGCGAGCTGTTGGTCAAACACTGTCGCTCCACCATTGACGAAGAAGTCTCGTATGTACCTGAACCTTTTGGTTTCCCGCCTTTGCGAGAGGCCTATGTCTCTTATCTTATTCGCGCTCGTGCCGCCAAAGTGACACAGGAGAGGCTTGCCGTCTTTGCTTCGCGCAATTTACGATTGGATTTGATTTGTCGACTATTGTTGGACGAAGGCGACGTAATTGCTATGGAAGACCCGGGCTTTTTTGTCGGCAGAGAACAATTCCTTGCTATCGGTGCCAAGGTAGTGCCAATAGATGTGGACGGACAAGGTATGGTGGTGGAGCAGCTAGAGACGCTGGCTGTGCCGCCCAGATTGATATATTGCACACCCAGTCACCAGGCGCCCACTGGAGCGGTGATGCCTATGGGGAGACGCAAAAAGCTGCTCGATTACGCTGCGGCTCATGATGCTTACATCATTGAGGATGACTACGATAGTGAGTTTAGATATGATGGGCGACCTCTGCCATGCTTGCAGGGCATGGATACAAACGATCGCACCATTTATCTTTCTTGCCTCTGGACTGTAATGGCTCCTGTTTCTCGCATTGGTTTTATGGTGGTGCCAGAGACCCTCGTGGCTGCTATGAATGCTGCTAAATGTCTAGTGGAGCGCGATGTCAGTCTGGTAGAACAAGCAGCGATTGCGGACTTTATCAATGAAGGGCATTTAGAAAAACTGATCAGACGGCAGCGTACAAAACACGCAGCGCAAAGACAGATAGTAATAAATAAGCTTGAGAGTATATTAGGTAAATCAGTCTGGATCGCTCCTGAGAGCGCTGGGCTGGAAGTACTGGTGCGATTTGAAACGGCATATCATAGCGAGCAAATAGAAAAAGCAATCGCGGATAGTGGTATGCCCATGTATAGCACTGCGGCCTATTATATGAGCGCTCCCAGACCGCTTGAATACGTTATTGCTTTTGCTGGTACTGATGAAGAAGAACTGTCTTTGATAGTGGAGAAGTTTGCCAGTCAGTTAGCTCGTTTGGCATGAAATTAGTTGTTGTGCTAATGAGTCTCTGGCTCAGTTGTGCTGCGTTTGCTTGGCCTTGCTCAGCCGCGCCGGGACCTGCCAGCTTAAAGAGCGTTGCAGTTGTGGTACCACGGATGGTGCCAGGCTATGTACTTGAGCAAAAGAGCCAAATTTACGGCAGCGGCATAGTCTTTAAAGTTTGCAAGTCAGGTTTTGCCTGGAGTATCCCATCTAATGGTGTGACTGTGATGGCGGCCGCTCCCGACTGGCGAGTATATGTCTACAATGAGCAGACCCGTCGCTATTTTGCAACCAGTCTCGATAAATACGAAGGCTATATGCTGCGCGCTTCTATTATTTTCTGGGGGTTTTCTTTTCCTCGCATCCCATATGAGGAGAAGCCCTCGCAGCTATTGGCTGGCCATCAGTGTCGCGTCTTTGATATGAAGAAGATAAGCAAAGATGAAAAGCTCAAACTCGGTATCGACACGCTAAGAGATTCGCGTTTAATTACGGTTAAAGATCTGGATGTGGCGCCTCAGGTCACGATATTTGTGCGTAAGCAGCTCAATTTTCCGTCATTGGGTGATTTGCCTGTGTCAATGTGCGTGGAGCGTAAAGATAGAGAACTGCAGTACATGCTAAAAACAAAAAAGGTAACCCCAAGCCAAATCAAGGTGACTGACTTTAAGTTGCCTGCCGGAGCTAAAAGAGCCCTCAATGACAAAGAGGTGATCAGAGGCGCGGCAGAAGAAAACAGTCTGGATGGGCTTTTGCGCGATATCGATCGTAAAGAGTTTTAAGCGTATTAAGCTACTACGCTTATTTGAGTTTGTGGCGAGACAGTGATAGGCAGTGGTTGTGATTGCTTTTAAATAAAGAAATTTGCTTGAAATATGGCTGTTTTGTTTGATATCAGTAGGTACTAAACAACTCAACTTTTGCCAGGATATTTTATCGTATAGCTCTCACGCTCAATATTTACAGCTTTTGTAAACGCGAATGGCGTTGATAAAGATGTCTGGCTTGAAAGTTTAGTAGCTTGTTTGTTGTCGAGCCGACAACAGGCGCTCATTTAGAGCATCATTGGCTCTTTAGCAATTTGACTAAAATATGAAAAAAACACCGATGACTTTGACTCAAAAGGTCTTACACGAAGTCGAATTGGGTCTGGCTGCCCTGTCTAAAAAGGTGGAAACACTGATGGATGAAGCCCCCAGTCCAGTAAATTCAGAGATTGTTTTGTTCGCTGCTGCCGTAGAGCAATTGCGTGACTGTCAAGCTGTGCTCGATAAGGGCGTGCAGTCGACGCAGTCATTTTACGGCGCAGTAAATTATGTCCTCGCCATGGTAAGTCACCTCAAAGGTCCAGAACCGTTAGGTTTTGATGTGGGCACTCCAGCTGCTTTGCAGCAGAGCGATCAGTCGCAAATGGAGGCATTGGCTGTTGCTGGTGCTGACCTGATCAACTCAGAGGATAGCGACAATCTGGGAGATCTTATCTTCGACCTGGAAAACTTCGCCCACTCAATCAAGCTGATTGAGCCACTTTTGCATAAGTCGCGCAGTATCAAACCTGCCAGCAATATGCATTAAGGGCAATCAGCCTTATTTTATTTTGCATTTAAAAATTGAAGGTATCACTATGAAAGCCTCAGATCTTTTTGTACAAGCTCTTGAGCAGGAAGGGGTTGAATATATTTTTGGCATACCAGGTGAAGAAAACCTGGACTTGCTTGACTCCCTCAGTCGCTCAAGCATTCAACTAATTATTACTCGTCATGAGCAGGCTGCCGGTTTTATGGCTGCTACTTATGGACGTTTAACAGGCAAACCGGGAGTCTGCCTTGCTACTCTTGGCCCAGGCGCTACCAACTTTGTCACGGCTGCTGCTTACGCGCAGCTTGGTGCCATGCCTATGGTGATGATTACTGGTCAAAAGCCAATCAAGCACAGCAAGCAGGGGCAGTTTCAGATAATTGATATCGTTGAGATGATGCGTCCTTTGACTAAATTTACCAGGCAAATTGTTGATGGTAGCCGTATTCCTTCCACTATTCGCGAGGCCTTCCGCCTGGCTATGGAAGAAAGACCTGGAGCCACTCACATTGAATTGCCTGAAGATGTTGCCAGTCAGGATGTGGAAGCCTGCCTTTTGCCCATTCACCATGTGCAAAGACCGTCTCCTGATAGTCAGGCTCTAGGCATTGCTGCGCGCATGATTCATCAGGCTAAAGCACCGTTACTATTGGTGGGTGCTGGTGCTAACCGCAAGCGTACATGCAAGGCTCTGACTGAGTTTATCAACAAAACCGGTATCCCATTTTTTAATACCCAAATGGGGGTTGGTGTAGTTGATGAGCGCCATGGCCTTTATCTTGGCACTGCTGCTCTGTCTGACAATGATGTTGTCCATCATGCCATCAGGCAGGCTGATTTAATTATCAACGTTGGTCATGATGTCGTCGAAAAGCCGCCCTTTATCATGACTGTCGGCGGTACCAAGGTCCTGCATATCAACTTTTCTTCTGCGCGCGTGGATGATGTTTACTTCCCGCAGCACGAAGTGGTCGGAGATATTGCTAATACCATGAAGGAGTTGGCGGAGCGCGTTAAGCCGGCATCGCACTGGGATTTTGCCGCTTTTATGCAAGTCAAAGCTGCTGGCTCTATGATGATTCAGCGTCAATCGCAGATTGATACTTTTCCGGTGGTGCCACCGCGACTGGTATCTGATGTACGGCTGGCCATGCCTGATAGTGGTATCGTCACTCTCGACAACGGACTGTACAAGCTCTGGTTTGCTCGCAACTATAGTGCTCATATGCCTAATACTCTATTGCTGGACAATGCTCTAGCTACTATGGGTGCAGGTTTGCCGTCTGCCATTGCCGCCAAAATTATCAGACCAGAGCTTAAGGTCGTCAGTGTTTGCGGTGATGGTGGTTTTATGATGAACGCTCAAGAGCTGGAGACAGCAGTGCGTCTGGGCCTCGACCTGGTGGTGATTATCCTCAACGATAGTGCCTATGGCATGATCAAATGGAAGCAAAAAGAGGGCAAACAGGCTAGTTTTGGTCTGGATTTTACTAACCCTGATTTTGTTGTTCTGGCGCAGGCACATGGTGCTCATGGGCACAGGGTCGGTGCTACTGCAGAGTTTTTGCCGCTATTGCAAAGGTGTCTCTCATCAAAGGGCGTTCATGTCATCGACGTGCCTTTTGAGTACGATAGCACCAGCGATCAAATCAAAGTGCCGCACCTGGAGACAAAGATGGAAGAAGCACAAGACCAAAAGCCGCAGGCCCAGCCAGAACATGACCAGCCAAAACTGTCAGAGCAAGCGCCAAGTAAAACACTGGAGATTCCTCAAACAGTGGTTTGCAACCCCTTCACCCGGGCAGTGATTGATAAAATTCCGCAACACCAGGACGGTGATGTAGAGTCTGCCCTTGCAAAAGCGCATGCTCTCTATGTCGACCAGCAAAAGTGGCTTTTGCCTCATCAGCGCATCGCTATACTCGAAAGACTGGCGAGCTTAATGCAGGACAAGCGCGCTGAGCTAATTGACACCGCTGTGGCAGAAGGCGGTAAGCCTCACAAAGACTCGGAAATCGAGTTTGAGAGGGCGGTACAGGGAGTTAAGCTGGGTATTACAGCGATTCAGACCATGCATGGTGAAGAAGTGCCTATGGGACTGACTGCTGCTAGCACTGGTCGCATTGCTTTTACCACCCGTGAGCCCATTGGTGTTGTCGTGTCATTGAGCGCCTTTAACCATCCGCTCAATTTAATCGTGCATCAAGTGGTGCCTGCAATTGCCGCCGGCTGTCCTGTCATAGTCAAGCCCGCTGCTGCTACACCGCTCACTTGTAAGGCTTTTGTGCAACTGTTGCATCAAGCGGGACTGCCACAAGACTGGTGTCAAATGCTACTTGTTAGCAATGCCCTGGCCGAAAAACTGGCTTGTGATCCACGTGTCGGCTATTTGTCATTTATCGGCTCCGGTCGGGTAGGCTGGTATCTGCGCTCAAAACTGGCTCCTGGTACCAGATGTGCTCTTGAGCATGGTGGGGTAGCACCAGTGATTGTGGACGAGACAGTAGATCTAGATGCTGTAGTGGCGCCAATCGTCAAAGGTGCCTTTTATCATGCAGGTCAGGTTTGTGTCTCAGCTAAGCGCCTCTATGCGCCCCGCTCTGTAGCTGTCGAACTGGCTCTTAAACTGGCGCAGGCTGCCAGCACGCTCAAGGTCGGCGATCCCCTGGATAAGAGCACGGATGTTGGACCATTAATCCGTCCTGACGAGGTTGATAGGGTTGATAGCTGGGTGCAAGAAGCTATCAATGCTGGGGCCAAGATCTACTGTGGTGGGCAAAAAGTGGGTAATACCTGCTATCAACCCACGGTGCTATTAGACCCGCCGCCTCATGTCAAAGTCTCTTGTGAAGAGACTTTTGGCCCGGTGCTTTGCGTCTATAGCTATGACCATATCGATGCTGCAATCGAAGCGGCTAATGCTTTACCGATGGCCTTTCAGGCAGCAGTGTTTAGTAAAGAAATCGATGTGGCAATGCGTACAGCGCGCAGACTCAACGCTACAGCAGTGATGATCAACGACCACACCGCTTTTAGAGTGGACTGGATGCCCTTTGGTGGACGCAAAGAATCCGGTCTTGGCCTTGGTGGTATTGCTCATAGTGTCAAGGAAATGACTCAAGACAAGATGTTTGTAATAAAAACAGCCTTTTAGTTTGGTTGACAAGGCTGGTGTAAGTCAATTGTGGTCCTGTGCCAGTTTGGCGTGGGACCATTTTTTTAACTCCCACAAGAGAATCCTATGAAAAATCCAGATCAAGTTAGTCAACATCACGCAGACACACAAAAACAATTTGCCGTTGATCAAATAATCCGTCGAGTTGAACAAGCTCTCGACGATCCAGCGCAATTTCGTCCGGGTAATATGCCAGTCCCTCATACCAATAACGCTGGTAGCGCGATTGACTCGGTGGCCTTTTGTCTTAATTGCAATCCGCAAAATGACGTGATGCAAGAGGTTTATCAGCGGATAAACGCAAGCGGCTGGCAAGTGCGCATGTACAATGGCAACTGGTTGATTGTAGCGCGCACCATTATTTGGTGATTTTGCTTTGAGATCAGGTTTTATTCAGCCTACTGACTACGTCGGTTTGCCGTCTTAAAGCAAAGTGCTCGAACTGCTGATTGCGGTTCGAGCACCTTTTGTTTTGTGAGCAGGTCTTAGCTGGCGCTGCCGGCTGCGCTGGATAGTGCGTTGAGTTGGCTTACTACAGCAGAAAATGCTTTAGAGATAGCTGCTGACAGGGCGCCTTGAGTGATACTAAATACAACTGCCACGAGGATGGCTACGAAGGCGAGGATGGCGCCGTATTCTGTAATACCTTGACCTGACTCGTCTTGGATGAATTTGTTTACTGTGTCTTTCATATTTACTCCCTGGGGTTGCTTGCTGGTTTACTTCCAGCATTGCTTACTATTTGAGATTAGCAGTGCGGTGCTGGTTTGTCATCGACTTAAGCACTTACACGAAATGGTGTAAACGAGAATTTTAGTTTTGTCACTACTTTGCTGTATAAAAAAGTCCAATGTTATACGATATGATACAGTAGAAAAATTTAAAAAATGGAGAGAAAAGTCCCGTGGGACCAATCTCTCCATAAGGTTGCCAACCAATCCAATTTAATCCAAATCCGTTACCGGCATTGAACAGACAAGATCAGTGGGCGTGGTCGAGCAGCAAAAGTGCTGTCATGATGCCGGTGCCACCCAGGGCGATAAGCAAGTGGACAAAGCCACTGCTAAAAGACGACTGGTTGGCGCGGATGGCCGGCACCAGGGAGGAGCCGACCATGTAGATGAAGGCACCTGCGGCAATGGGTCCCATGTAGAACGGGAAGTTTGCCACATGCTCGCCGAAGTAGAAAGCCAACAAAACGCCCACCAGCGAAACCAGTCCGGAGAGGAAGTTGTAGAGCAGTGCTTTCTTTTTGCTGAGACCCGAGTGAATCAAGACGGCGAAGTCGCCAAGCTCAATCGGTATCTCGTGCACTATCACCGCCAGCGTGGTGGCAATACCGGCAGCCGGGCTGAGCATGAATGCAGAGCCGATGACGATACCGTCCATGAAGTTTTCGAGGGCATCACCCACGAGAACCATGAAACCAATGGGCTTGATGGCGTGTGCATCATGCTTGCCTACCGAGTGCAGGAACAGGTCGATGGCGAAGAAAGTGAAAAATCCGCCGATGACCATCGCTGCAACGATATGCAGACCGATGCCTAGTTCGGGATGGTCGATGATGTGTTCATAGGCCTCGGGGATCAGGTGCAGAAGGGCATTGCCGATCATCGCGCCAGCCGCCAGGCTGAGGAAGTAAGGGGTGATGCGCTCGGGCGACAGGCGGGAGTTAGCGATGGTGAATACTCCAATCAAGGAGACCATCGAAACGACCACTGCCGCGACCAATGCATCGATGAGTAGGATGCTCATGATGTTTGTCCTTATCTGTTATGAGCCGCTACAACTTGATGGTCAACGGCTGCTTGTGGATCTGAATAGTTGACAGCTTCATTCAGGTCACACAATGTGGGACAGGAAGCCGGTATCACTTGTCGTGGGGTTTGGATTTTTGGTTGGCGTTTGTTAGAGAGAGCGAAAAAAGTGATTACCATTACAACCTAGAGTTAATACTCCTCCAGACTCAAGTGGTGATGAGTCTGAAAGCTTTGCTGGATAAGCACTTTGCTAACTGTCCCGATGACTGTCTGGGTGCTAAAACGGGGCTTTGGGGTGGCTTTGGGCTCATGACAAGCAGCTTAAATAAGTGCCGTCACATCTAGCACAGGTTAACTCTCCCTCTAAAAAGCCGGTTTGTGATAGCGCGGCTATAACAATGACAATCATTTTCATTTTGTCTTTACCCTGGTAGACGTATGAGTGCTAGCGCAAGTTAACCTAGCCGGTTAAATCAGCCAAACTGTGCCTATTAACAACAAAAAATGCCATATGACTAGAGTCTGAACTACTGATAAGCATCTGCTGCTGCTAATGCTCTCTCCAATGCTTTAGGAGTAAGTGTTACTTTTCACCCAGCTATTCGACCCAAAATCCCACCACAGACTAATTAATCAGCCAATTCATATCCGTCTTTTCAGATATCTTTCTGAAAGGTCTGAGGCTGGTTTGTGGTTGGATAGCTGCCTGCTCTTCGGAGCTTTTCAAACACCCAATGAGGTGCAAATGTCCCAACCGACCCAAGTTACTGTCACGAAAAACGATATCGTCGAGGCCAGTCGTCGTGGTGCCATGTCTCCGCAGGATGTAGAGAGTCTCTGGGCTCATCTCGCCGCTCAGGCTGCCGGCAAACCCAGTGGCGACAACTCGAAGTCCTTTGACATCGCTCAAATCGCCTGGTACGGCGGCGGTGTGCTGGTCATGATTGCCATGGCCTGGTTTATGGAGCGTGCTGCTACGCTGATTGGCTCTGGCGGTGTACTCGCTCTTTCTTTGACGTACGCTGCAGCCTTTGCCGGTCTCGGCTACAAGCTCAAGTACACCGATGGTCAAAAGACCCCCGGTGGTCTGCTCTTCACTCTTGCCGTGCTGATGACTCCAATCGCTGCATTTGCCGGTATGGAACTGGGCTTTGCCGAGGCGTTTTCGCCCGACAAAAAGGCTCTCATTGCTGAAGTCGCCACCATCGCCGTGGGCCTTCTTGCTGTCAGCCGTGTGCGTTCCTCCCTGCTCAGTGCGCCCATCTTCGGTGCTCTATGGTGCCTTTCGATGACCGTGGCCGGCATCGTTTCACCGGGCGGTTTCTTCAGCTTCTTCGGCTCGCAGGGCTTCCTGCAAACCTCGATGGCCATCGGCGCTGGCATTCTCGCCACGGCTTTCGTCACCGATTCCAAGTTTGGCCGCGATGAAGACTACTCCTGGTGGGGTTACTTCTTCGGCGTGCTTGCTTTCTGGGTGCCCATGAGCCTCCTGGATACCGGCAGTGAGCTGGGCAAGCTGGGCTACTTTGGCATCAACCTGGTGATGGTGCTGATGTCTGTTGTGCTCGCTCGCAAGGTCTTCCTTGTGGCTGGTGCGATTGGCTCCGTAGGCTACATCGGCCATCTGCTCTGGACCTATTTCTCCGGTTCGCTGGCATTTCCGGTGGCACTGATTGCCTGCGGCATCGGCATCATCTATCTCGGTGTTGCTTACCGTCGCAACCAGGCTAGCATTGAGGGCTTTGTCCTCGGGCTTGTGCCTGCCGGCATTCGTGCTCGTCTGCCGCGCAGCTAAGGCGTAGCAAACTGTTTTTGGGTGGGAGAGAGCCTAACGGCTCTTTCTCACTCATCTACAGCAAATTTTTTGCCGCGTCTTACTACATGGATGAGTATTAATTGATTTTTGTGCGGAAGCAAATGCCAGCATTGGAGCGGATGCCGCATTTGCGTGGATTAAAGGTCATCTCCATGGGCGTATTACCCAGGCGTATGTTATAGGTCAGGGCTCTGTCAATGACGATGCGCAGGTCATTGTCGGGACGTTGCGGTGCTAAATCTTTGAGCGGATGATTGTAGACTGGCCCGCGGTTTTGCAGACTGGGCAAACTCAAGTCGAGAGCTTTACTATTTCCTCCATCTCTAAAATTAGCTGGTGGTAAATCCAGCTTAAGCGGGCGCTCTTCTAGTGTTAAATCGTTGCCACTGGGAGCTTTTAAAATTTCAGGAGAGATGCGATTTTTTCTGATCAGTGCATCAATTGCCTTGAGGTCTTCTCCGGTGAGCTGTATCGCTGTTGCGGGCTTATCCGTTAGTGTTTGCTCGGACTCTGGCTTCACGCCAGATTCCACTTGAGCCATTCTTTGGTTTTGCATATCTGTCCTTGATAGAGACAATGAAATGGATACCGGTGGGGCTTTTATTGTGTTGATTTATGCATTGTCAGACAATGGGGATTGCACGATTGGACGGCGGCAGTTTGTTAAATATGGCGGCTCGTTGCTTTAGACTTTTCTTCGCTGTGCTACACGTGTGCATATTATAAAATGTAGTAGGCAAAAAATAAAAGAGAAAGGTGACAGCTAATAAACAGCTGCACCTACTCTTTTATTTTGGGGTACCAGGATTAAGGTCTGGTCTGTGTGCGCCTTGCGCCAAGCTTGCGGTTAATGGCAGCATTGACCATGAGAGAGACGCTAAAGGCCCAGAGCAGATAGTACAGATGCACTACTGCAATAAGCCAGTAGCCAGGCAGATAGGATAGTGCCGGCTCTGGCGTGACAAAGGGCAATACCGCGCTGCCTATCAGCAATGCGGTCAGCCCAAGCGTTACCACGGGGCTTTGCCAAAACTTGCTTCGCGAGATTTTGTTGCCCATTCTAAGCCCGATTGCCACTGGGGCAATCAAGCTTAGACCGGCTAGAAAACCGAAAAGAAGGGCGTAATCCTCCATTTTTTTATGCTTTCGTTGCGCCTTTTATTTTGTGCTGGCGACAGGAGGTGGCGGGGCGGTGACAGCCGGAGAGCTGACAGTCGGGGAATCGACGACTGTATTAGTCGAATAGATGCCAGTCTGATGCATGAGTTGAGCGACTGCCGGCGGTACCAGATCATCAATCGGCAACTGATTTTTGAGCTGCATTTTGACCATCAGGCTGGATACCGCCGGACTGGTCAAGTCCACGATGATGATATCCGCTTCTGGCAGAAGAGCAGCCCAGGCGGAAGCCATAGCGGCATCCATGTGGCGACGGGGCGTCACTACGATACGGCAAAGTTTGAAGAGTTCGGCTGCTTCCTCCCAATTTTTGAGCCAGGAGGGCGAGTCAGGATTCAGATACTCGGCACTGATAATCAGATTGAGACGCACATCGGGTCCCAATGACGCTTGCAGCTGCCGAAATGTATCGACGGTGTAGGAAGTGCCAGCCCGGTCCAACTCGAGGCGGCAAGGTACCAGATGGTGCTTGTCTTTAACCGCAGCTTCGACCATGGCGTGTCGCACTTCTGCGTCTGCCATGTGGTGCGATTTATGCGGTGGCCGCTTGGCGGTAACAAAATAGACTCGGTCTAGACCGAGGTGTGTGCGTACATATTCGGCGACAAAAATGTGCCCGTTGTGGACTGGATCAAAGGTCCCGCCCAAAACTCCAACATGCATGGTTTCCATTTGCTTTTTCCTGTGTGGTGGCAAATACAAACGGCGCCTCCTGTGAGAGAGGCGCTGTGGTGGCCTTGTGAAACGTTGTCTCAGGCTGCTTTGGTTCTATTGCCCGATGACCGTGTGCTTTGTTGACTTTGGCTGCGTTTTTGCTGCCTTGCCAGCTTTTGTCTTGCCTGACGCTGCTGTTTTTTGGCTTTTTGCTCTTTGACTATCTTGCGCTCGCTCTGGTCCCAGAGCCTGCCATAAGCATCTTCATAAAAGCCATAATTGACAGACTCTTTGAAGAGCAACACGTGATCTTTCATGTTGCTGTAGCCGCTCAAGTGATAAACCAGAAGCAAATGCATCTGCCAGGCTGGCAGGACATGGTTGCAACTGGACCAAAGCTCATGAGCGACTTTTGTCTGATGCATAAAAGCTCTGGTTTCTTCTGCCACACCCATTGAGACGTATTTTTTGCGACTGATTCGAGACGGATTTGGCTCGCCAGGCGTGGTCCCGTAAAGTACGTGATAAGCCTCGTGGGCAAGATAGATGGCTTTCATCACTGGCGACGCGAGTGAGCCAATGGCGATAAAGGAGTTTTTGCGTCTCGCCGGATTGGCACGACAGTAGGCTTCCTGTCTGCCATTCCAGCGCTGTATGCGCACGTTGAGTGCATCTAGCTTGCGCAAATCGCTGCGCAGAGTAGGGCTGTCAGCGAGAATGCGTGCGAATTGTTTGCCAAACTGGCGAGTGAGACGCCGGCTTATTGCCGCGTCTTGGGCTTTGTAGTGCATATGTTTTTCTCCCGGGAAATCCCGTTGGGAGCCTGGTATTACTTATGATACCAGATTTGGAGGGAACGGCAGAAGAATTTATCTGAAGGAGATTAAGGCTCCATCAGGGTTAGGCGACGTGCATGCACAGAGGTGCAAAGTAAGGAGGTGGAAAATTGCAGCCAGAGGCAAGGACCGGAATCAACATCGGCACTGATGCTGACACTCACTCAGACTCTGAATCGACCTGACCGGGGCTCTCATTTTGATGCTGCATCTACGTCTGCTCCAAATTAAAGCTCAAGAAGCTCAGAAAAAAGGCAGTAGTAGTTGAAGTGTCTTGAAAGGAAAAGAAAGTGTTTGTTTAGAAAAGAATTTGGGATATTGAAAATACTTACCAGATTGCTATGGAGCATTGCTTGGCTGAAAAGCCCCTTGACCTGGTGAAAGTTGTTGTCATTAGAGCTTTATCTATGAGCGAGTTTGTGCGATGTTTGGCAACCTGCTCAAATAGCCAGTCCAGGCGGTTTTGCTTGGGGCTTGATGGCGGAATGCTCCAGTGGGGATTTCTCAATGGTTTATACTATAATCCGCAGTAGAATATCTCAAAAAAAACGAGACAGGGCGCCAGTCTTTGCTGGTTGTTGTCTCGTCTTGCGGACCGTCAGGTGGTCAGGACTTGCCTGCCTTTACTCTTGCTTTTGTCCCGCGACCGGCGCTGGTGCTGCTGCCGAGACCGTGGCGGCTGGGACCTGTCCAGTGACCTGGAAGTTCCATCTGACTGGGTTGAGCTGCTGGTACGGATTGTCGCTGCCACCCAGGGAGCGCGCGTAGAGGGCGACCTCCAGGGGAAGGGTGCAGAAGCTCTCGCGCGGGATGAAGTCGGGTTCGTGCTCGAAGCCGCCACCCTGGAAAAGCGGTAGTCGATCGTAGAGCACTCCGCCGATTTCGTGCCCCACCACTTCATCGCCCAGAGCGATCTTGTCGTCGCCGTAGTTGAAGTCGCCGAAGAACATCGACTTCTTGGGGTCGGCTCCGAGCTGGGCGAGGATGTTTTCGACGGCCTGCACCATCGCCACAATGCCGTCATCATCCTGCGCCTCCATCTGCATGACGCTGTCGATGCTTTTGGCCAAGTCGGTGCCCGGCTGGATGTCACGGGCGAATTGGAGAGCCCGAGCGGCGTTGTTCAGGGTGAATGCGCGCAAGCTCGGTACTTGGCTGATGCCCGGCGAGCCATCTGCATCGCTTGTGCTGGTGGGCTCGCGGCTGGCGCAATCGGAGATGAGATGGAGCCCGTACATGAGCAGCTGCCGGGCGATGTACAGGTTGTCTGTGATCGCTGCGACTTGGCGGTGTTGAGCGGATTGCATGTGTTTCCTTTGCTAGTTGAGACTGCAGAGCCCCAGAGCCAATGGCTCCAGGGCTCTGGCGAGAGCTGCGGCTGCCTGGCTTACTGCTTGAAGCCCGGTGGCAAGACCCAGCCCAAGTCGGACATGTCCTTGATGGAGTAGGTCTCGGACAGGGTGAGCGAAAGCAAGAACTTGCTCACCTGCGACGAGATCTTGACGCGGCCCTTGATCTTGTCCGGCTCGATGGTGATGCCGTCAAGATTGACCCAGCCGGGAGCGCCTGGTCTCGTCACCGTGATGCCCTTGATGCTCGTCAGGCGCACCATGTTGGCGGTGCTGCTGTAGACAAAGGACGAGCGTGCGTCGACGCGCATGCTGCCTTTGCCGAGCAGGGCGAATTGATGCGTGGCTTTGGCCACCACCGTGATACGACCGCCCTGGTTGGAGACGCTGGTGACGCCTCGCGTTTTCAGTTCGGCCGCGTTGGCTGCGCCAAAGGTGGCTTCGAAGTCTGCCTGGGCGAGCGTTTTACCCGCTGGCACGAGAGAGAGATACTGAAACATGGGACTTCTCCTGGAAGGAAGATGATGCTGTCAGTCGTCCGACGTGGCGCGCTCCATCTGAGCGTCGGTCCAGAGGGTGCGCGGCACGACGTTGCCGTGCATGTCCTTGAGGGCGATGAAGTAGTGGGGACCACCGCACCACATCTCATGTTGGACGAACTCGTCGAAGTAGGTGACGCCGTCGAGCATGTAGTAGCGGTGCAGGTTGGCGACGCGGGCCTTGTAGGCGCCCTTGATGCGGCCGATGCGGGTCACCCTGGTGACGGCGGGGATGCTGGTACGCTCGAGGTTTTCGACACGGCCGTTGGGGTAGACGCGGCGGACGAATTCTTGCACCTTGACCTTGCGCTTGATCAGGCGCAGACCGGCTTGGTTGAGACCTTCGTAGTGATCGAATCGCATGATGATTTCCTTGAAAAATGCGCTTATGCGCGTAAAACAAAATCTGCTGGCGCGGAGGCGGGCAGGCTGGTGGAAAGCGAGAGCACCTCTACTCTGCATGGAGCAGATGCTAAAGGTCTAAATCAGCAGGTGGAATTGAGTTAGGAGGTTTTGATGGCTTTGTAGTGGAAGTTAAATAGAACTTGTAGTTAGCACAAATACTTGAATTGAGCCAAACAAAACTATCTTGAGATCATGGTGTATCTACCATGACCTCTGGTTTGATCGGTGCTTTACATATCGCGAAAGTGGCTTGGTTTGCGGTTTGGCTGTAATGTGAGCGCAAAAGCGTGCGCACCATATCCGGTGCGCACGCTTGAATTTTATCTACTGCCTGTCAAAAGCTAGCGCAGTTGTTATCTAACTGATTAATACTGCCAATGAATTATGGCGTTTTTGTGGCACAAACTACGGCAATTTATCTGACACAGACTTTTTTCGGCTATTTGCCCTGGCCTTTATCGCCTAAAAATAGGGCATTTTGCTCTATATCGCTGGTATTATCGGACTGTTTTGTTGTCAACGTTACAAGTCTGGAGATTTAATCTCCTATTGGGTTTGGCGGTATTTAGTTGGTGGCTAGATATTAGCAGGAATATATCTCGCATATACGCCCGCGATTTGTATGGTGCCTGCTTTTAGCCAGGGACCACAGTCGTCTTTTGGAAACCCTAACTGATTACTAAAAATGGATAACTCTAAAGCCACCACCGGCGGTGAGGGTCTGCTCAAGCATGACCAGAATTCTTCGACGCCAGAAATATTGAAACCAAATGTCGGTAATGATGCTGCAGAGCATTTAGCTAAACCTTCGACTTGGGCTCAAATAACTAACGAAAATAGCCACCTTCTTCCTACTTTGCCCAAAGAAGATTGTAGGCACCAGGATAAGCTCCCTCACCTTGAATTGCTCTGCTATGAAATCGCAGCACAGCATCTCATTAATGCTATTGCTAATTCTTCAAAACAGTTGACCGGTCAGGAATTGTTTCATCAGCCTGGACCAAATCTTGCTCGACTTTTTAAACATTTGGGTGAGTCTAACGAGCAGCTCAAGAGTTTTGAGAATGATAAAGAAATAAAACCTGCAGCCCTCAGTCCAGCAGTGTCTGAGATAAAGGCTGGCAGCACTCAAAGCACTGCTCCCAATCCATTTTTGCTCTTTAGTCAAGTCTCTCTCAAAGAAAATGCTGTTGTGGACGGCGCTGGCAAAAAGATAGTGAGCGAGCCTTTAGCGGTTAAAGCCTCAACGGCTGAGACGACTCAGCTAGATCAAACTGATGTGGGTAAAGCTGAGCGCACCGCTGCTGGTATCGCTAGTGGTGCCGGGGCGACTCACTTACCAGAGGTGACGCTCGGTCCATTAACTGCGTCCAAAGCTCACCCCGTTGGCTCTTCGGGCAGCGATAGCGCAGCACCGGTAATAGCTCTGAGCCAGTTGCTAGTCAATAATCCTGACAATCTCGTAAAAAATGCACTGATGACTGCTCCAGCCGCACCTGAGCAA
Organism: Candidatus Obscuribacter sp.; assembly: GCA_016718315.1. GTDB lineage: Bacteria > Cyanobacteriota > Vampirovibrionia > Obscuribacterales > Obscuribacteraceae > Obscuribacter. Next base: position 118,013 of record JADKDV010000005.1, read on the forward strand.
GGAGCAAAAGGTGATGCAATAGTGGCGACGGCGCATGCACTAGATCATCATGGCAGTAAAGTCGAGAGCAATCAGACTCTAGTTGCTGCTCTAAAGTCTGACAGTCCAAAAACTACTTCGACTACGCCTGTAGCGCGGGTGGATAGCACACCAGTGTTGGTTGCCGCGACAAAGTTAGATAGTACAGTCCCCGTGACAGCTGCTCCTGATCTGCGCGCCGAGACCGCCCCCACCCTGGTCGCTGCTACAAAACTAGACAGTCCCGCACCTGCCGCGCCCACACCGGGAGCAAAGGTAGAGGCAGCCCCCACCCTGGTCGCTGCCGCTAAAGTAGAGCCGGCAACTAAACCCAATCACGGTGAAGTAAATCTATCAAAGACCAACCCTGCTAGTCAGGCAATGGCCAGTGAGACAAGAGTGGAGCCAGGCTCAGTACAACTGGTCGCGGCCAATCCGTTTATGGCGATTAAGCAAGTGGCTGTGCGCGATGAGGCTGTTGTGGACGGCTCTGGCAAAGTGGTGGTAAATGCGCCAGTGGTGAGTTTTTTACCTGCGGTCGTAGCGCGTGTCGCTCCAGAGAGCAGTATTGCTATCGCTCTAACAGCTAACTCCCATACTGATAAAGCTCTTGCCGATAACATCCACGCTACGACTCCTCTGGCTGCAACCGCTACATATGGGGCGCGGTTGGCGGGAGACAATGGTGATAGTAACAGTCGTCCTCCGGTCGTAGTGGCCGGTCAGCTTATGGTCAAAGACCCTGCCAGCCGCAATGAAGTAAGCACACCGGCACAACCCGCATTGCTCCATGCTCCCGGAAATGAAAGTACCGCACCGGCGCACGCACCGGTTAACCGTCTAGACAATCCAGCACTTGTCGCTGCCACAAAATTGGAGGCTCAATCTCCTATAGCACAGTCCCCAACCAGCCGATTAGACAATCCAGTACTAGTTGCTGCGACAAAATTGGAGAGTCAGACTAATGCTGCACAAGCCAGTATCCCACAGTCTGCTGTGCGGGTAGAAAGCGCTCCAATACTGGTTGCCGCAGCCAAATCAGAGCCCGGATCAGCTCTTCCGAATCGCCCTGAAGCATCTCAATTGCAGCCCGGTCCTGTTGTCCAGACAATTGCTAGTGTGTCAAAAGCAGAGCCAGTCTCTACCCAGTCGGCTGTAGCCAACCCGTTTCAGTCAATCAAACAAGTGGTTGCGCGCAATGAGGTCGTACTTGATGGCACTGGCAAAGTGGTTTTAAATGAGTCAGTGTCGAGTCCTGCTCCAGTTGTTAGTGGACGCATGGCACCAGAAAATTCTGTCGCCAGTGCTGCTCCCGCTAATGCCACACCCTTTGCGGCAAGCGGCAATACTGTCAGTCTAGCGCGCTCGGGTGTAGAAAATGGTGACATAAACAGTCACCGTCCAGTTATAGTCGCCAGTCAGCTTGTAGTCAAAGACCCTGTCATTGGCAATGAAGTAAGTTCACCGGTAAAACCCGCAGTTGCCCAGGCTCCAGGCATTGAAAGCACTGCGCCGGCTCAGTTACCAGTCAATCGTTTAGACAATCCAGTGCTTGTTGCGGCAACAAAAATAGAAAGTCAAACCAATGCAGCTCAATCCCCCACCACACAGGCACCAGCAGCGCGGGTGGAAAATGCGCCGGTGCTGGTTGCCGCTGCCAAACTAGAACCAGGCACAGCCCTGTCAATCGCGTTGAACAACTCAATTGCAGCCCAGTCCCACTGTTCAAACAATTGCTAATGTGGCAAAAATAGAGCCAGCTTCAACTCAATCGGTTGTAGCCAACCCCTTTCAGTCAATCAAACAAGTGGCTGTGCGAAATGAGGCCGTGCTCGATGGCTCCGGCAAAGTGGTCGTTAATGAGCCATTGACCAGTCCTGCACCAGTCGTCAGTGCGCGTGTCGCACCGGAAAACTCCAGTATCAGTGCTCCTGCTACTACGACACCTTTGCTGTGGCCCCTTCCTCCAGCACTATGGCGCGTTCAACTGTCGAAAATAACGACTCAAGTAATCGTCCTCCAGTCATAGTCGCCAGTCAGCTTGTAGTCAAAGACCCCGTCACACGCATTGAAGCAAGCAAACCCGCACAACCTGTAGTTGATCAGAATTCGGGTTTTGAAAGTACCGCGCCGTCGATTAATCCTACTGTTCGTGGGGACAATGCGCCGGTGTTGGTAGCTGCCGCCAGAGTGGAGCCTGTGGCAAATCCTGCCAATCGTGGTGAAGTAACTTTGTCTCAGCCCAGTCCCGCTCCTCAGTCTGCTGTCACCGTGGCAAAGGTCGAACCAGTGTCGACCCAGCCTCTCTCGACAAATCCACTTCCAGCTAACCCCTTTCAGTCAATAAAGCAAGTGGCTGTGCGCGATGAGGCAGTAGTTGAGAGCTCCGGTAAAGCAGTGGTAAACGAATCAGTGGCGAGCCATGCTCCAGTTGTAAGTGCACGCGTAGCACCAGGAAACCCTAACACTGCCTCTCCTGCTGTCACCCCTTTTGTTGTCAGTCCCAGTGCTGCTAACAGTGGATCTATCACTCTGGCGCGGTCAGTTGTCGATGGCGGTGATAATAATCGCCCTCCAGTTATCGCTGCTAATCAGCTAGTGGTCAAAGACCCTGCCTTACGTACTGAGACCGTTAGCCCCGGTCAAATTGTTAACACTGGTCCAAAAACTGATGCTGCACTGCCAGTGGTGCGAGTGGCCGGTTCTGACAGTATGCCCAACTCCAGTGATCCAGTAGTACAAGATAGGCCAAAGTCACAGCCTGGAGCTTCTAACCCCTTTCAGGACTACACAAATGTGCTGGCAAAGTTTGATGGCATTAGTGATAACAGCGGCAAAAAAGTGATTGCCGAAAGCGTCACTCAAAGTGTTTCATCAGCCGAAGCTCCAAAATCGCAACCTGCCGCTCCTAACCCTTTTCAGGGTTACTCAAATGTGTTGGCAAAGGTGGACAGCGTCAGTGATAGCAACGGCAAAAAGGTTATTGCCGAAAATGTCAGTCAGAATATTCAGCCAACTAATCCGCCAAAGCCGCTACCCGTGAGCCCTGTAACTGAAGTCGCGGCAGTTAGGATTGTTAATAACGAAAGCAGAGAATCTACCCTGGCTAGAAATAGTGCTCCAGTAGTCATGGCCAGTCAGCTCGCTGTCAAAGATGCTGGTGGTCAAAACAAAACAGAAGGGCAGACAAGAAACGATTCGCCAGTCAGGTCTGAAGTCCTGGTGAAAGCAGAACCAGTAGCCAGAGTTGAGCCGGTGACAAAGTTGACCGAGAACATCAAGGGCAGCGTACCGGCTGCCAGTGTTGCAGCGGTACCAACAACCAAGATGGTTGATAAACAAAATGGGGCAGAGGCGCTGGCTGCTACAAATACTCTGGAAGGGCTTTTTGAGGCTGTAGGACGCTCACGTGCCGTGGCATCTGGTGATATTTTGACTGCCAAAACTAGTGCTTCAATCGAGCCGATCTCTCTAAAAACAGCTGCTGACGCAAAAGTTGTCGCTGACAATACTATGCCGGGAGCCAAATCAGTAGCTAATGTTTCGCTACCTGTTGGTCGTGCGAATAATCCCGAATTTCAAATTGTTGACTCCAGAGCTGGCCTGACAATTGCTAGCGCTGATGCCGCTGTTACTGGCTCTGTCCTTAGCCCGGCTTTACAAAACGGACTTGCTACCGCTGTCCAGACCACCAAAACAGAAGGTACTTCTGTCAAAACCGATGGTCAAAATGCAGTCCTGGATATTAAAACTCCCGTACGCCCTGGCCTCAAAGAAGGCGCCAAAGAAGGTGAAGGATTGTCCATTGCTGGCGCGGCAGTAATCACTGCCGCATCCCGCAGTAATGCTGGCGGAGGTGGTAACAGCACGGCTCCATCCACCAAGACTAGTGTCGCAGGTGCTGCGACTCCTGGTGCTGCGACTCCTGGTGCTGCGACTCCTGGAGCTGCAACTCCTGGTGCTGCGACTCCTGGTGCTGCAACTCCTGGTGCTGCAACTCCTGGCACTACAACTCCTGGTGCTGCAAGTGCCGGTGGAGCCGCCCCCGGTACAGGCGCAAGCTCTGGGCTGGTGGCTGGTCATGGGGGCGGTAGTGGGATTGCTGGTGGCACTACCGGTGGTACTGCTGGTGCTGCTGGTACTAATGGCGGTGTTGGTGCCGGTATGCCTGGTGCTAGTGGCGTCGGGACTGGTGGGGCGACTAGTGGTCAGAGCGGTTTAAATATCGCAATGACCACTGTCCCTGGCACTAACGACCCCGGTGTGACGAGCAATTTGACAGACCCAATTACTGCAAGCTCAAATCAGAGCGGTTTGACTATTGATCCAAAGGCTTTGCAGCCTCTTACACTTGTGGATGGCGAAGAAGTACTTGATGGGAGCCACAAGGGCGAGACATTGACCACTCGTGGACCAGGCAAAAAGAATAAATCTGATGAGACAACAAAAGAGCCAGAATCAGATCGAGCTGGTGCAGCAAAAACCCATGGTAACGGCAATGCTAAAAATGGCAAGGTGCGTCCGCAATCGGCTGATGATGTGACTCTTGCCCTGGCAGAACTGGAAAGACAGAAACGAGCTGAGGCAGAAAAACGCAGAAAATTGCAAGAAAAGGCGCGCAAGCATAAAGCTGAGCCACCTCGCCAGGTCGAAAAACAAAGACGCTGCCACATACTCAAGGGCGATACTCTAGAGTCGCTTGCCTTGCAATATCTGGGTGCTAGCAATCTGGCAACTTTGATTTATAAAATCAATCAAGGCTTTTGGTGGGAAAGAAGACATGCCAACAAAGTCTATCTGGAGCTTTTGACCGGCACAGTAATCTTTTTGCCTACCACTGGCGAGATTGCCCAATTTAGAGAGAAGTTGTCCTGCGGTAAGGTCAAACTTTTGCAGTTTGAGTATCTCAGTTGCGAGCATGTGCGTTCATTGAGGCAACTATTGGCCGGAGCCCGTGACAAAAAAGCAGTTATTGACCAGGGTGCCAGTCTTGAGCAACAGTGCGAAACCATCGCCCAGGAAGAAGTCACAGCTAACTTAATCGAAAGCACTGCTCAGACAGTTGCAGTGGCACCGGCGGCGGGCACCTATGTTGCTTTTGCCGCCAATTGCGACAAAAAGCCTACACCACTGGCCGCCAGTTTTGCGGCTACTCAGACTGGTCGCTTGTTGATACCAGGTCAGATGGTGGTATCAGATCGACTGGAAGAACAAAGCCGGGTGGTGGAGCTGCATAACCCTCAACATTCTGACAGTGAGCACTGTCAGGTGCAACTGCAAGTGTGGCACAGCGGACAGTGGCTGGTGGTGATGGAATACGTCAGTAGCGACGATCCAGTTTTGAATGTGCACAGTTTGAGCGGTACAAAAAGAGAAATCAAAATGCTTTTGCCAGCCAATGCTGTAAAAAGCATGGCATTGCACGATCTGACAAAAAACCGGCTGGAATATGCCAGAAGGTTTTTGCTCGGTCGAAAAATACTGGTTTAGCTTTGTCCGATAATCCCGATTTGCGCTAACTTTTGACGCGCTGGGCTGGCAGAACCTGCCATATTGCTGTTGTTGTGATTTGCTGGGCCTCGTTGAGCTAGCGCGGGCGCCAGGTGGATTTTGAGATTAGAGGATCTTAGTGGTCTTACCGCTTGGCTTCTGGGCCTCCAAAAAGCTACAACAGTGGTGTATTTAAATTTCAAACCAAGCCAAGAAAAAATTCGAAAGGCATCTCAACCGGTATCCCCAGCCTCTATTATTTTTCGCATCAGGGAAGTAGCATTTTGCTTTCCCGGAATCTAACACTGTGTACCTGGCGCCGTCTCTGGCACAGTTATTCCAGGTTCATTTAACGGCCCAATCTGGCCCTCAACTCTGGAAGGAATCCACCATGTCCTTAGCTAAGTTTATTTCTCTGTCACTGCTTGCCGTTCTACTCGTTGGCTGCAAACCTGATCAACCCGCCCATGGCGCCAGTGGCAACAACAACATCAACAGTACCCAGGCCAGCACACTCAAAAATTACGACGCGGTCGCTAAGCTGGAGGAGTTGACGGACGCCAACAGCGCCGCCCTTTTGCTTCAGCCTGATGCCCGCTCCGTCGTCATCGTCTATTCGAGCAACGAGCGCAGCGCCAGTCAGACAGAGCAGCTCGAACAGTTTGCCCGCGAATCGCACAAGTTTACCGGCGCGGTCAAGTTTTACCGCCTCGACCAGGCTTCCTATCCCACTGCCTGGACCAACATCTCCGGCGGCCGCACCTGGACACAGGGACCCTGCTTCCTTCTGGTCAGCAATTCGCCCAAGATGATCGGCACTGTGGTCGAGAGCAAAAATGGTGTGGATGTGCCCATGCACGCACTCACCGCTGACCGTATCACCGCCGAAATCGCGCGATTCTTCAAAGTGCGTCTGCCTGTTACCCATGTGGACGTGAACAACGTCGACCAAGTCGTAGCGGCGCCGGCTCTGCCGACCTTCATCATGGCTTATCGCAGCAAGGGCCCAACCAATGACACCGCCCAGTTTCAGCGGTTTGTCTATGAGTCGCAGCTCTATGCCGGCCGGGTCAACTTTGTCATGGTCGACCTCGACCAGCCCGACCTCTCCAGCAAGCTAGGCATTAAGCTGCCCTACCAGGACGACACCTACTTTGTCGTCTACAATCCTACGGCGCGTGATGGCTCGATGGTCTTTGACCCGGCTCTCAGCACCAAGGGCATGGAGTCCGCTATCCGCACTTACTTTGGTCCCGGTCACGAGCCTGCCACTGTAGTCAACTGAGCGGAGCGTACTTGAGCTGATGCCAACGTCACAGACTGCAGGAACCCGTCCCAGGCTGTTGCACAACCCCTGTCAGTAGCGAGGAGAGGCAATTAAAAAACCTCTCTTCGCTGCTTTCATTTTTCTTTCATATTGCTTTTGTTTTGCGGCATCACCGGTGGCAATTTTTTTGGCTTGCAATACGATATGCAGTAGTAGGAATAACGCTAAAAATAAGAGAGCAAAAAATGAACACGAGAATTGCAGAATCTGAAAAATGCAGGAGGGGTGATTGTTCAGGCGGACCTGTCACCCCTCCCTGCGACCGTAAGTAAAAGCAAGTTGTGTACTCTCAATCTGTCAAATGCTGCTCGATTGCCTTTCAAACTCTGCCCGGTCTTGCTCAGTGAGCAGACGAAGAGCCGGGTCATCGAGAAAGCGAACAGGCATTATTGGGTCGAGAACGCCGGTGCCGAGGCCAAAGAGCCCGGTGCCGTAGTCTTTGGTCTTGATGCCGAGACGATGGTAAAGCTCCAGGCAGGCACCGACACAGGTCCAGCGGTTGAGCGCCAGCCGTCCGGTAAAGAGCCCAAACCAATCGTAGCCCGTCACCGGGATTTTGGCGTCAATCCATTGGGTCAGCCAGGCAGGCAGATGCAATCGGCTATAGATAGCCTGGCGATGGGCGGTTGCCTCGCCGATGTAGAGCTTGTTTTGCTCCAGCATGATTTGCACCAGTCCTGGTATCAGTGCCGCTTGTCTGGCATTGATAGGCTTGACCAGCCTTAGCGCGACAAAGTGTCCACGCTCCAGCTTTTGATCCGCCACTTCTTTGAGCGGCTGAATCACAGCACCGCGCTCCATGAAAGAGCTGAAGGTGAAGAGTTCGGGACCGCCCAAATCGACGACGACTTCGCCATGACCGACGCTTTCGCGCAGTCTTGTGGCGATGCGTCCGCTGGTCAAAATCAAGTCACCCTGCTGCAAGGCGGCCACGGGTGGATTGACCCAGGTGCCTTTAGGCAGAGGTCCGTGACCTTGCTGCTTAAACTTGCGAGCGTTGCGCTTGTAAGCGAAATAAATCGCCAACCAGCCCAGAAGCTCAAGGGAAGCCGCAAGGGGTAACGGTGAAGTGAGGTGACCAAGCAGACCGGAAAGCGATGAAAAATGGCTGATTGTGCCACTCGGGTCCCAGGGCGTGAAGACGACCAGGGCGGAGAGGAACATACCAAAAGTCATCGGAATCTGCACTTTGAGCCGGGAGAGCCGGTCGAAGTAAGTGCGGAAGAGTCCGCCAACTCCATTGGCTGTGAGTAGCAACCAGCCCAGGGAGAGGATTACACAGGAGAGGTTGAAGCCGAAGTCCAGCTGGCCTTTGAACCACTTCCAGGACAGGTAGCCCAGAAAGAGATAGGCCAGTGAACCGGCAGCCTTTTGCAGTCGATTTATCATAGGTGCCTCACATGCGCCAGTAAGTACGAGAGCTGGTTAGCTCCCGTACTCAACTGAGCGACTTCAGGTGCATGTTTAGACCACCATCGTGGGGACTCGTCCGGCGGCGATTGCCTCCTTCAGACCCTTGAGGGCAGTGGCCTTGGCCTCGGCACGCATGGCCAGGCACTTGTCGTAGTCGACGCCGAAGTTGAGGCCGGCGACGTCAGTCAGTCCGATTTCCAGCACGATGTGCTTGTGCGGGTCCACATGTCGGCGATGGCCGGCAATGGGAGCATACTGCTCACGCAGATGGAAGTAGACGTCGAAGGGCGACTTGAATTCCTTCGGCATCTCGGTGACCGTGCGGAAGGTGCTCACGATGGCACCGTTTGCGCAGAAGTCGATGGGGTTGTAGTGGTAGACAGCACCATCGACGAGAAGGCGCGGAGCCATGCCGTCCTGATGCCAGACAGGGCGCAGCACAGTGGGCAGCGCGCAAGAAGCGGTGAGCGCCTTGGCGAGGCTGAGAGTGCCGTAGTCGGAGCCCTCGAAGACCACCGGCTCATGCCGCAGAATGTCGCAAGCGACAATCTTGAGCTGGTCGTTGGCCTTGAGCTTGAGACGATCGACCATCTCCTGCATGGAGACCGAGAGGTCAATCGGGCCGCCGACCATCAGGCTGAAGGGGTCAGCGGGCGTGAGGCACTTGAAGATGAGGTTGGGATTGTTGCGTTCCGTGAGACCGTGCACCAGTTCGGCGAAGATCTCGTCGGGGGTGTAGCCATTGGCGTAGAGAACGGCCACGAGCGAACCCACCGAAACACCGGTGACAGACTGGATGGGGATGTTCAGCTCATGAATGGCGTCGAGAACGCCAACGTGACCGAATCCCTTGACACCACCAGCACCGAGAACAAGCTCAATCCCTGAGGATTTGAGAGTCATGATGACCTCCATTTGTAGAGGGGGGTTGAAGATAAGAGACGGATTGCAGGAACGGTTTTGTCAGACCGCAAAAGCCAGAGACTTAGTTGTGACGTCCTGCAGGGCGTCGTTAGTTGTCTCGCTAATGCCAATCGAAATCTGTCAGACAGAGAGTCTTGGTAAGCCTGGCAGATATAAATTGGCACTGACTTTTAAAAACCGAGTAACTCGGCTTTTAGAAATTAGGGCGGTCAATCACACAGTCCGAAAAGGAGCCAGCGGATGTAGGAAGCTGTAGAAGGCTTGGACGATAGCTGTTGGAAATAAATCTCGGGTGTGTGTGGAAAAAAGAACGTATAGACAAGTTACGAATCCAGAGATTAAAAGACAATAGAGACTTTAGTCTCAGAATTCAAAACAAGCTTACGGTTCTTTTATGATTTCAGCACGCTTTATGAAATACTGAGCCTGCTAAGCCTTTAAGGCTTTGTGACTAATTTATTCAGCTAGCGCTAACACTGCTTAAGAACTCGCACAGCCGACCTATGCACTCTTCGAGATCACCTTGACTGCTAAATCCGTGATCTGCCTGAGCCACACAAAAGCTTGTCAAAAGGTAGCGTGAACTCTCGAAATACGTCTGCCAGTTTTGCAAATTTGTAGACTGCGGCACGATTATGTCATTGGAGCCAGTGATTAAAAGCACCGGTAACTGGCGATTATCTGCATCCAAACTCTGATTGATTTGGGCATACTCTTTGCCTTCAGTAGGTGGCTTGGCCTCTGGCAATTGTGCTTTGAAATCAGCTCCCATTTTAAATAGCGGAGCGTTGATGTAAGCAGAAGTCCTCAGACCATCAAAACCCATGGGATAGCGCCGTTTAAGCTCTCTAGCAAGATCGTAAGGCGACTGGATCAGAGGCAAGCTGGCTAAATGGTGCACTGTTTGTGGCAGACTGAGAGCCGCTATCAAACCACCAAGGCTATAGCCTGCTAAATGCACGCGCTTTTTGCCAGTATGTCCAGTCAGCCACCCTAGAGCAGCTCGTGTGTCCTGCACAAGAGCGCGCGGATGAATATCATCTGTCAGACCGTCGCTTTCGCCGCAGCCTCGACAATCAAAGCGCAACACATCAAAGCCGCTGCAAGTCAGTTCAAAAGCCAATCGGCTAAAAAAGCCATTGTATTCTTGCTTGTTGCCACCAAAGCTATGCACCAGTAAAACTGGCTCCTTTGTCTGTGCTTGCACAGGTGCAGGATGCCAGTTGCCTCGTAAAATAAGGGTCTTGCCGCTACTGTCCAGACCTGACTCAAAAGCGACAGGCTGACCACTTATCTGCAAGCGCAAAGTCGGATCGATAGCAGGCAAACAAAAGTTTTGAGAGCGGTTAGCTGGTTCAGACATGCACGGTATTGTACTACTGGAGCTGTTAGCCTGGCTAAGTCCAGAAATGGTTAACCATGCATGTGATACGAAAGCTTTGCTTCAGTTTGACCCAGCTTCGCTTCACATTCACACAGTTCACCAAAGGCTGCTTCGAGGTCTCCAGGTCCAGCCTTAATGCCGCATTTACCACCGCTATTGGGAAACGACATGGCATCTTTGATCTGGTCGATTTGTACCAACAGTCGTTCTCTTTTGGCGAGCAGACTTCTGTGTTCGCCCTGTAGCTGATCTCGCTCTTCCATTTCGAGACCGTCTCTAGCTTTTAGATTGGCTTGATGGATGCGGGTATCGCTGTCTACCCCCTCAAAAAAACAATGCAAAATCCAGAGCGCGGAGATAAATAGGCCAAACAAGCCCACTGCTAGAGCTGTTATCAGCGCTACAGTCATTTGTGCAAATTGCCATGTCCATGCCGATATTGCTTCCAGCCATTCGGCTGTAAAGTCTTTGCTGTCTTCTGTGATGCGACATTGTTCCAGGCAAGTATTGCACCACCAGCCAGCATTGCTGTGAGTGTGGTTGTGAGATTCCAGTTGGACCCATTGTACGGTGTGATTGTTGCTCATCGGTTTTGACCCAGAGGGTGGTTGAGGCTGTCTTTGATATTGTCAAAGACTAGGCAAAAGAGGCTCTGGCTCCAATGTGTGATCGCACATATGGGGCGCAAAAAATTGGCAGATCAGATACAGATTGGTCATAAGCGGATGCCAAGTTGGAACCTAACCCCGCCTGGTCGGTCGGCTATAAGGTCGATAACATGGGCGGAGAACAAAATGATGATTAACACCAGAAACAGGGCCATTGAAGCTCGCACAAAAGATTTTTTGGATGGTGTCAACAGCTCGGGAGATCCGCCTATCTATAAACTGACCCCAGAAGCCGCTCGTAAAGTCCTGGAAGATGTGCAGTCCGGCACTGTTGCTGATCCAGAAGTGACCGAAAGCGAATTGACAATTGTTGGACCATACGGCAAAGAGCTAAAAATATTTCTCTTTAAACCTGTTGCCAGAGCTAGTAAAAACTCAAATAATGGCAACAGAGAACACAAAAAGGCACTGCCAGTGATACTGTATTGCCACGGTGCTGGTTGGGTGATGGGGAGCAAAAATACGCACCGTCGCTTAGTGCAAGAGTTGGCGGCAGGAGCCGATGCCTGTCTCGCTTTTGTTGAGTACAGCCGCTCTCCTGAAGCTAAGTTTCCGCTGGCCATTGAAGAGTGTGACAGTGCCCTGAATTATTTGCTGAGTGAAGGTGAAAAGCTCGGTCTCAATCCACATAAACTGGCACTGGCTGGAGACAGCGTTGGGGGCAATATGGCAATTGCGCTGGCCAATCTTTGTGCCCAGAAGAAAAATGTTGCTCCACTTTTGCAAGTTTTGTTTTATCCAGTTACTGATTTTGGCTTTGAAACTGGCTCCTACAAAGAATTTGCTGAGGGGCACTTCCTTACAAAAGAGGCTATGAAATGGTTTTGGGAGCAATATTTGCCCAGCGAAAGTGAAGGTAGTAGTGCTATGGCATCGCCACTAAAGATGGAAATGACACGTCTGCAGGCAATGCCCAAAACTCTTTTGATTACCGCAGAGTGTGACGTATTGAGGGATGAAGGTGAGGCTTTTGCTGCTCGACTGATTGAAGCTGGTGTGGATGTGACTGCTATGCGGATGCTTGGCACTATTCATGACTTTGTCATGCTCAGTCCTCTAGCCAAAACACCAGCAACCCGTTGTGCTATTGCTGTAGCAACTGCAATGCTCAAAGAAGCTCTGCATTAGTAGAGACCTCTGCGCTGGTTTATTTAACCCAGTAAAAAACGCATTGCTCGCTGGCAAACACAGTGCAGCGCAAATTTATTTTGGCGCAGTGCTCGTGTCAAGTTGGCGTCAACTTGCTCTGCTAGATTGTCTCCATCGGTTGCAACAGGCAATTTTCTTGGAGGTCAGTATGAATAATGAAGTAGCGCGTCCTGAGTCACAGCTGGCACAAACGCCGGAGAGGGCGCAAAGCCAAAATACTAAGGAGCTTCTGGCTAACGAAGCCTGGCAGAAACCGGGCATTAGTAAATGTGATTTTGGCGCGCTTAAAGGCGGTTGTGGCAATCTGCCTGAGCAGGATGGTAATAGCGCCTGGCAGCGAGCCGAAACCCAGGAGAGATTGGGTGGTAAGTTGCCTGTGCCCAGGCTGCCTGATGACAGTGGTGCGCAAAAGCCAAACAAGTTGCAAAAGCCTCAAGATGGCAAAGAGCAACATAAAGAGGCTGAGGGTTCAATATACTTTGGACCAATTGTTCCTGTGCCTGAGCAAAAGCTCAAAGCAGGTAAAGCGTATAAGTAATCCCTGAGGAGCCTGAAGCGTTTATGCTTTGGGCTTTTCTGGCGGTACCTTGATGACATCCCCGACCATAATCTTGGTGGCTTCGCACTGTGTTTTACCGTTAAAGTGCGCCATTTCTTTGACCATTTCTTTGACTTCGGCCGATGTGGCTATTCGTCCGGTGCGGATTGAGACCACGAGTTTGGCTAGTGACCAGTAGCTGTCTCCTGGTTCGACCACTAGCTCATCGAGATTGTCTCTCAGTAAAGTCGGGGATTGACTGCCTGCGACCAGCCATCTTTTTGCATCAGAACGGGTTGCATCAGGGCGGGTGGCGTCAGTGATTTTGCCGTTGGAGCCGATGCCAGCGCTTTGACTGATGCCGTTGTTTTGACCAATTGCTGCACTCTGGCCCGTGCCATTGGCGCTATCAGTCTGACGAAAGTAAGCTTGTCTAGAAGTAGTAGAGTTGTGAAAAGCTTTGATTTCGTGTTTATCAACGGACATGCGGGCAAGCTCCAAGGGGATTGACCTTAACTACATACCCAGAATTGTGCAAAAATGACCATGACAAGGTCAAATCCATGTAAGGAATTTTTTGACTTAAAACTCTTATCTCTCAAAGGGTACTTTAATCACTTGCCCGACCTTGAGAGAGCCAGCCTCAGCCTCGGTTTTGCCGTTAAACTGAGCCAGCTTTTTGACCATGGTGTGGACCTCCACATCTGTGGGTCGGCGTCCATTTACGCCTTTTGATAAGCCCTCAGCTACCGACCAGTATGTGTCCCCGGGCTTGGCGATAATCTCTCTGGGTTTGTTTTGATCAAATTTTGCCGCCGCCAAAATCCAGCGTTTGACATCGGCTTGTTGTTCGACTGGCACACCTTGTTCAGCTCTCTGGGCGGCTAAAAAGCGTTGTGAATGCTCAGGGGCGCGGCCCTGATTTTTAGCAGCAGCTGCTTCGATGTAACGGAATGGAATGTCTGCTTGTTCTGCCGCCGACATGGGTTTGAGGCGCCCAGATCCGGATTGAACTTCGCTTGTGTCCTTGCTCTGTGCTTTTAGAGGTGGAGCCATGATATCGGCATACTGAGCGGCTAATCCGCTTGGCTCGGGGGCAGCTGAGCTAACTTTGTCTGTGACTCTGTCGTATACCATAAGAAAATCTCCAGTTTTGGATAGAAGATTTATAGCTCCAGCAAATGGCATTCTTGTGTCAGACTATTACTAGTCGTTGTGCGACTATAAAATGTAGTAAATACAAAATTTTTAAGAGAAATCGGAAGGAGACTTCTCTCCCTCCGAGTTCACCAGTGCCATGCGGCTCTTTTAAGACGACTTGAGCAGTGCCTTGAGCCTTGCCATGCGGGATTCTTGCGTGCCGTATTTGTCGGCATAGTCCTGCATGCTCAGCCTGATCACTTGCAATGCTTCTTTGCGTCCATAGACTTCCTTGATTGCCACAACAGGCTTGCCACCGGGCTTTTGATCAGGCGGGCGCTTGTAGGACAAAAAATAGTGCTTGAGGCGAGTGATCACACCTTCAGGGCACTGCGAGATATCGGTGAGATGACCGTAAGCGACATCCTGTTCGAGGACGGCGATAATCTTGTCATCAGCTTCGCCATGGTCGACCATGCGCAGTCCGCCAATGGGGCGCACTGTCACAAAAAGGTCGCCATGCGAAAACTCTTTTTCGGTGAGGACACAGATATCGAGCGGGTCGCCGTCGCCGATAATCTTTTTGGCGCCAGTCTTGGTGGCGCAAAATTGTCCAATTTTGTCGCCGCAATATGTCTGCGGGACAAAGCCGTAGAGCATGGGACAGAGCGACGAAAGCGTCTGCGGTCTATCGACACTGAGATGCCCGGTGGCTTTGTCCAGCTCCAGCTTGACTGCGTCGGAAGGGACGATTTCGATGTAAGCGCTCAATTTGTCGGGAGCGTTTGGACCGGGATTGACTCCGTGCCAGGGGTGTGACTTGAACATCATCGAAATCAACTGGGTAAATTCATCTGCAGCCATGGAGCCTCTTTTACTGTCAGTTGCCATTAAGGCAAGGTGTTAAAGGTAAGGAGAGAAGGCTAGACCTTCCCTCCCCGGTATTTTACTACGGTGATACAAGCAACTACTTCTTGCGACTACTTCTTGGGCGACCGTTTCTTTTGGCGAGCCTTGAAGTATTCGCTGATAAAAGCGGTGTGCATCGAAAAGGCAATTTCGGGCAGGTTGTGCTCGTAAAAGATCTTGACCTGTTGAGCGTCGGAGCCAGCTTGCATGCGACCTTTGCGCGAGCGCGCCCGGTAAAAATGCAGCACCTGATTGCGACCTGGCGGTACCATGATGCGATCCGGTACTTCCGCAACAGTGACAACCAGTCCTGCTTCTTCCAGGGTTTCGCGGCAGGCAGCCTGACTGGGGCTCTCTCCGGTGGAGAGAAATCCTGCTGGCAGGCACCACTTGCCGACAGGCGGCAAATTGCGCTGCACCAGGACAATGCCGTCACGATTACGTCCGGCCGGGACGAGCACGGCTGCCACCGGTACTGGTGGTTCCCATTCGATTTGTCCGCAGGCGGTGCATTGCTTGCGCTCGCCGCCTTCTACCGCAGCCAGTGCCATGGCACTGCCGCAGTCTCGACAAAATTTAGCGGTATTAAACTGTTGCATATTGATTTTCCTCTTGCTGCAACAGGAGCAATGCCCCTGTTGCAGTGATCTAGGCGATAGCGGCGCGCTCGACGATTGCCTTGATTTGAGCGCGCGGTGAAAGAGTGCCAAAGGCAAAGCCGGACTTGTTGCCAAGTCGAGCATTGATATAGGCACTGGAGACAAAGGGCGGAGTCTGCTCAAGCATGACCACACTAGTGAGAGCCAGCGCCAGCTTTTCGACCAGTTGTCTGGCACCAGCTTCGGTAGCAAAAGCCTGGGCAGCTAGCTTGCTTGCATTCTTCTTGCTCTTTGCTTGAGCCGCCTGACTGGCCAGGGTCTTTTTGAGGACCGCAATATCTCGCGAGAGTCCCTTGCCAAAGCTGTCCAGCAGTCGATTTTGTCCCTGTACTCGGCTCAGCTCATTGAGGACTATGTCCAGTGTCTCGGGCTCACGAGCGACTGCTCGCAAGACATCAAGAGCGATGACGTTGCCAGAGCCTTCCCAGATACCGAGCAGCGGACTCTCGCGGAACAGTCTGGGCATCGGACCTTCTTCGACATAGCCGTTGCCGCCAAAGCATTCCAGCGCTTCAGCAACATGCATGGGGGCACGTTTGCACACCCAGTACTTGACTATGGCACTGCCGATACGCTTGAACAGAGCTTCCGCGGGAGAGCGAGCATGTTCGTCATAAGCGCGGGCAACACGCATAGTCAGGCGAATCGCTGCCTCAGACTCCAGGGCCAGGTCAGCCAGGACGTTGAGCATCAGTGGTTGGTCAATCAGGCGCTTGCCAAAAGCACTGCGATGGCTGGCGTGATGGATAGCCTGGGCCGTAGCCTGACGCATCAGTGCGGCAGCTCCCAGCATGCAATCCAGTCTTGTATGGTTGACCATCTCGATGATGGTAGCCACACCGCGACCTTCTTCGCCGATGAGATAGCCCTGGGCGTCGACAAACTCCAGCTCTGAAGAAGCGTTGGATTTGTTGCCCAGTTTGCTTTTGAGACGCTGGATACGCAGGCTGTTGAGCGAGCCATCATCCTTGAAGCGCGGCACCAGGAAGCAGGAGAGGCCTTTGTCAGTCTGAGCTAGAATCAAGAAAGCATCAGACATCGGTGCTGAGCAAAACCACTTGTGACCGGTGAGCTTGTACTCAGAGCCCGGACCAGACTGGTTGGCGGGCACGGCCCTGGTGGTGTTGGCGCGCACATCAGAGCCGCCTTGCTTTTCGGTCATGCCCATACCAAAGGTGACACCGCGCTTTTGGCTGGCTGGCAAAAAGCGGCTGTCATACTCATTGGAGAGTATCAGTGGCTCCCATTTGGCAGCCACGTCAGGCTGTTTGCGCAGGGCCGGGATGACCGAATAGGTCATCGAGATAGGACAACAATGTCCTGCCTCATTTTGAAATGCCATATAGAGCATGGCGGCGCGAGCAACGTGCGCTCCGGGCTTGGCCACCTCTTGCCAGGGTAGATTGTGCAATCCGTACTGGATAGAGGTCTGCATCAATTGATGGTAAGCAGGATGGAAGTCGACGCGGTCGACACGGTGACCGAAGCGGTCATGCGTCTTGAGGACAGGGTCGTAGTCGTTGGCTTGAATAGCCAGTTCGTTGGCTGACTGACTGCCACAAAAGCCGCCAAAGGCAGACAGGTGAGGCACCGCCCATGATGCGCCATAGCGGCTCACCAGGTCAGACAGGACTGCATCCTGAGTAAACATGTTGTAGTCCAGAAGCGGCCCGGACTGGTTAAATACTGAATGGGTTTCAGTCATGATGACACCCTATTTAAGAGTTTATTTTTGTTGTATCAATCGAAAGAGAGCGCAGCTAGCCGCGCTCTCAATGTTTGTTGTCTCTCGCTAGCAGTGCGGCTGCCTCAATGACAATTTGCAGTTCGTCTGAGACGCCTGCTTTGCCTTTGATTGACTGAGCCAGGGGACTGGCTTTGAGCAGGAGGGCAGAGACGCTCTGCGCCAGTTTTTCGTTTCTGGCCGCAAGCGCCATACCCACCACTTGTGACTCGGCCTGCCAGCGTGTGGTGTCGGCCTGGGTTTTGGTGACGGTATCGAGATAGCCATCAAAGCGGCTCAAAAGCTTGGCAAAATCTTCCTCACGGTCAACTCGCGGCTTGCGCGGCTCGGAGGGTTGGTCCTGGCGCAAAGTATTGAGCTTGTGCGAGGCTACCTCCGACTGCGCCACAGCAAAACCAACAGTGCGCTCAAGTTGCCTGAGCAATTTGATCTGTTCTGCTTCTTCTGGGCTGGCGCTCGTCACTGCCTCGCTGCGACGCAGATTGCGCTTCTGGACAGCTTCTAAGCCGCTTTCCTTTTCTTTGAGCCACTGCTCCATATTGCTATGCAGTATGCTTGCCGCCTCGTGCACGCAGACATAGAGCGGGTTGCCCGTGTCCAGGAGGACTGTCTGGTGGCTTGCGATATCACGTTGCAGGCGCTCCAGCACATGCTTCAGTTCAGTCAGTCCGATTTGAGTCTGCTTGTAGGCCTGATAAGCCTCTCGCTCGATGGTCAGGGTTTCTGCCGCGTGATTTTCGACCTCCATTAGATAGCGCATTACTTCTTCGGGAGTAGGTTTCTGCGGCTTTCTAAAGCTCGTTGTCTCAAGACCTTCGAGTTGATAGATCTTGCTTGTGAGGTTGCCCTGACTGGCACGGGTCAGCAAAAACTGGCGCAAGCAATTGGTCAGTGCGGCTTCGATCATGGTCTGGGCCTGATTGAGTGCCGCTAGCACGTCGCCTTCTGGCTTTTCGACCTTGATTGGCGGTGGTGCAGTCGGCACTCCACTGGACTCCAGCTCTTTGACGTCGTTGCGCAGGCTCTCCACTGAGCTTTTGCTGGTGGAGCGTGCGTGATGGGCTGACAGTACCAGAGCGGCAGTTTGTTTTGACAGTCTGCCCTGGGCAAAGAGTGCTTGCACATCTTCTTCTGGATAGTCGGCCAGAGCCACAACCAGAGCCTGCCAGGCGTTGCGCAGGGCAATAGTGCTGGGCGGCGCTTTGCTAGCACTCTCGACATTGATGCGACGCTGTGTCGATTTCACTACCAGAGACTCATAGAGAGTCTTGCAAAACTTAGACAGTGCGGCTGGATCATCGAGTTGATGCAGTTCGCCGGCGCGCTCGACTTCGTACTTGAGCGTAGTCAGTCGTCGTCCAGAGTTTTCCCAGGCGCGTACATAATGGGAGGCCTCATTCCAGGCTTTTAGTAAGTCGTCAGCCAGACGGGCAATATTGACCTTGTCTTTTTCGATACGTCTTTCGAGTGCCGAAAGCTTGGTCTTTTGATGGGCTGGGCTACCACCAGTATTGGCGGTGGCACTAGCCGGCAAAGCTTGCGCTTGGCCATTAGACAGAGTATTGTCGATCTCTTCACCAACAGCGCTTGGCGCTTGCTTTGGTGAGTTGGCTAGCTTGTCTAGACCCGAGGTCGACAAGCTACCAGTTTGATCGAGGAGACCGGCGTCACGCACGAGTTTTTCGTGCTTAACTATGGCGCGTTTGCGCTGCCAGCCTATCCACCAGTAGATGCCACCGCCGATAATGGCGATGAATAATAGTAAGATGACAATGGACATCTCTTACTCCATGGTTTGTGATTGCACAAAGTTGCGCAAAAAAATGAGTGCCACTGCCGGGCTCCAGCCATCAGACGTGACCCGGTGGCAAAAACAGCAACTGTTTTTACCGTTATCGATGCTTGATTTACAGATGACTAATCACCGGTAAATCTGCCCTGGGGCAGCATCGATCAAATGGGGGCGTCTGATGGCAAATGTCCAGCACGGAGCAAATAATCTCCGTCAAGCTCTGAGACCGAAGCCTCTAATTGGCGCCACCGGAGCTTGCTGTCTGTGGGTACAGGCAGTCTGGTCGGTGGCGCAGGAGCACGAGCAGTGGCGCTCGACTGAGTTGTTGTACTGACAATCTATCCTCGGGCAGGCGAGGGTTTTGGCTCAGCTTGGACCTGTTTTGATTGGCCTGTCTGAGCCGCTCCACAAGTGGAGCAATGGTTGATCTCGATTCTTGTGCAGGTCTGGCCTTCCTGTCTAGGCCACCTGTCGCCCTGAGCCCAGTACCCTCCACAGTGGGAGCTGGGACGGTTCCACTTCCATCTGGCGCGATGCGCTTGCGCTATGCTTGATGCCCTCTTGAGGCAGCTAGCACTCGCGACAGACAGTTGCTTTCCCGCCTTCGCCCTTGCCGGGGGCTGGTGGGGCTAGTAGCGCGGTCAATTGTGTGCTTACCCGCGAGATCTGGCTACTAGTTTTGGGCGCTGTCAGCTTGCGATTACCAGCAGGAGACTTCTGCTTAACGCTGATGTCTCCTGCCAGTCGTCGTTTTTTCTTGTTGTTGTTGTTGTTGTTGTTGTTCGTCTGGCCTGAGATTGCTCTTTTGCCGGACGATTATTTTTGGTTGGCGATAGCAGCCAGGATGCCGCACATCGTCATGATCGCTTCGGGCAGTGGCTGACCGCAGAGATCTGTGAAGTACTTTTCAAAAGCAGAGTTGTCGATTTGATCCAGGGCAAAATGCCATGGCACCATACCGTCAGCTTCCATCCGCACCACCAGATTGCGCAGCGAGCCCCAGGAGCAATCAGATGGTTGCCCGTCCGATAGCATAAAGAGCATCTTTACTGCCTTGCCACTGTTTTGTGCCGACTTACCCATGTGGTAAAGCATGGCTGAGTCGTTATTGCCTCCCATCGCTCTCAGACCCGTAATCTTGTATTCTCCGGCTGTGCCGCAGTCATAGATCACAGTATCGGTAAAGCCCCAAAACCTGGTGCTGATGCCGCGCTGGTTTTTGGTAGCTTCTTCTACCGCCAGGGCAAAGAGCTTGGCCAGTTCAAACTTCTCTCCTCGTTTGAGGGTTTTGTTCTCGCTGTTCATGGAGCTGGAGCAGTCGACTGCCACTTCGATATGCAACGATGCGGCATTCACTTCTTCTTCGTCCACAAAGACATTGGTCTCGCCCAGGTAGAGTGCTTCAAGCTCGTCGATGACATCATGTCCGACAGGCTCGTCGTCCTTTTCCTTTGGTACGCGACCGACTCTAGCCAGGACCGGGCGCAATGATTGAGCCAGAGGCTGGACTACTGGTAGAGCTCTGGTGAGGAAGTCGTCATCCGCCTCTACAGGCAAGATGTCCTCTATCAAATTGAAGTCCAGGGTCTCGAAGTCCATCGGCGGTCTGATATCAGCAGCATGCTCGAAGTCAGAGTCCATGAGGACATCACCCACCAGGAAATCTTTGAGCTTGGCTCTGAAGTACCAGCCCAGAAAGAGGAGCAGAAGCAACAGCAAGAGTACCAGGATGGCAAGCCACCAGTTGATTTCTCCTGCTTTGGTCAAAACCGCCCATAGCATCATGAGCAAACAGGCCAGTGGGAATGCTATCAGAGTGATGCGGGTCACCTTGCGGTTCCACACCCATCTGGCAGCTCTGGCAATGGCTGCGCCCACGCGTTCCAGTCTATGCCAGGTTAATGTGATACCGCGCCAGGTCCACTTAAAAGCAAACTTTATTTTGAGCTTGATGTTGAGCATCAACCTGGGCGGCACAATGCGCTCGAAGAGTCTTGGTAGCCAGCCAAAACAAACACCAAGGATAGAACCCAGTGTGCTTTTACTCTTGCTCCAGAGTCTCTTAAAAAATCCTGGACCGCGGTCCTCGGCAAGCGTAAAAGCAGCTTTTTTGAGCTGAGCTTTTTGGCGTAACCTGAGCCACAGCGCTCGCAAAACCATGTAAGCGAGGACAAAGCCGCCTACACCCAGGCACCACATGGCGATGGCAAACCAGGCGTCAGAGCCCCCTTTGCTAAAGAGAGCAGCCCAGAGTACCAGGGCGGTAGCCAGAGCGGCCCAGGACCATTTCGAATTGAGCAAGCGTTTCCACCAGGGTATAGACGGGTCTGGCGCATCGTCACTGGTCGCACCGGCGCTTGCTCCACTGGCTCCAGAAGGAGGTGGTGGGGCGGGCCTGTCTTCCTTTTTGACTGGTGCTGGTATGTCGAGCCCAGTGGCCAGGAGCTGATGCACTGCCCTGGTCAACTGCAAAAGACTCTCTTTGGGGAGGTCTTTGAAGTTGGCTGGAATCAGTGCCAGGGCCTGGGCCACTGGGTGGGTCTGAGGCGCGCTGGCATGGTGGTGGGGGATGTGCCGACGCAAGTGGTAAGCAAATTCCGACCAGCGCTCGCGGTAGACCGCGTGGGCGCCGAAGCCAGAATTATTTGCCTCTTCGTTTTCGTCAGCGCCACCATCGGCAATACCAGTTGAAATTTTGCTGGCGCGCCTTCTGGCTGTGGGGAAAATAAAGGCGCAGACTGACTGGAAATGTGCACCCCACTCAGGAAACTGAGAAGCGCCGCGACGCTCGTTTTGCTCGTCATCTATCAAGTTAAAGAGAGGCATGAAGCCCTCTTCGTTAGCTTGCTTGTATTGCTCTTCGGCTGGATGTAGGTGATGCAAAAGCTCGTGATAGCCGATACCGCGCAAGATCAAGGTGGCACGCTCTTTGGTGCGTACATCCTTGACACAGTTGGGATTGAGAACAACTTCGATGACGTGCTTGGTGTCTTCGGTGTTATAGGTAAAGGCGATATGATCGCCGCCCACCAGCTTGATTTTGACAGGTCTCCCGGCATAAAAGGCCAGGTCTGTCACAAGCCTCTGGGCTTCACTTACAAATTCGTCCTTTGTAAGGCCTGTGTTTTTTCTGGCCATTCATGCCTCCATACCATTAGATTGCTATTTGCTGCTGGCCTTATTCTTGAGGCACTCATCGATCAGCTTCGCCACCTTGCCGGCTTCCGTGTTGATATCATCAGCACGACCGCCATACTGGTTGACGACTGCGTTTTCGAGGGCGACGCGGAGTTCGACACCGCTGGCCAAAAACATGGCGATGTTTTCGGTGCCACGGGTCGAGGGGCTCTTGGAGAGCATGCGCTTGGGGTCGAGCCTGGCTGCCCGGACTTGATTGACAATGCCGATGGCAATGTCCATCTCGCGTGCTGGACAATCAGGAAACTTGCGCAGGCAATGCTTGAGTTCGATTTCGTGCGGCATGTGACGCAGTTTGACAATGACCCAGCGGTCTTTGGCAGCAGCATCTTCCTGGCGCACAGTAAAGCCCTGCCCCGCGTTGCCTGCCGCCATGAAGTGCAGGTTGGTGGGGATGGGGATTTCTTCGCCGTTAGGCAATTGCAAAGTGCGGTTATGCCCTTCGATGACGTCGAGCAGCGTGTCGCGAGCATCCTCGTCGATACGAGTAAACTCATCGAGCATGAGCAAAAATGTTTTGCTTTTGTTTTGCGGTAGCTGGGCCTCGCGCAAAACGCTGACGAGCTTGGAGTCCACCCAGACCATCTGCATCGTGCCGCCCGGTCCCACTGTGGGGATGAGGCGACCGAGCATGGTATTAAACTTCTTGATCAGACCACCTGAGATTTTGCGAAATTCCCAGGAGAGGGTTTTGGCTACCGCACCAGCGATGGTGGATTTGCCGATACCCTGATCGCCTTCCAAAAAGAGATTTTTTGCCCGGTTTTGCAGCACCACTGTCATCAGTTTGGCTACGTCGGTTGGCACATAGACATCCTGGAAGACAAATGAAGTCTCCCTGGTCACCGGGCGCACCAGGATTGCTCCATGTGTGTCCGAGCCTGGGTTGGTGACACGCTCTACTTTGCAGACCCAGCTCTCGCCTGGTTGAGGCATGGGGAGCCGGGAGGCAGCTTGAGCAGCGGCATCGACCAGAATGATTTTGCGGGTTTTGACACCACTGGCGGCATTGGCTTTGACTGTACCTGGTTTGGCCGGGTTGGCTTCAAAGATTACAGTGAGTGAGCTGCCGATAGAAAAATCCGGATTGCTTGCGCTTTTGCCGGTTTTGGTTTGAGGCGTTTGGTTTGCCATTGGATTGGCCATTAGACACTCCGTAAAAGTTGTATCCACCGTTAGCTACAAAACCAGCTCTCTGACCAAATCGAACAGCACCACAACAAACACTGACGGCAGAAGCTGTCGGTGTGCTTATGGAGGCTGGTCTGGGGGGAGAGAAGGTCTTGTTTAAAAGAAAAGAGAGCTAAAGGGAAATGGGTGGATAGAAAGAACAACTGAAGCTATTAGCTAAAGTCTCTACAGGCCTACTTAAAACTGTGCTGTGTGAGAGCTAATTACTCTTGATTGGTTTTTTTTTGCCTCATATTTAAGCGCCATGGCGCTTGTATAAAATGGCCCGGCTCGCGCTAGGGATGCGCTTGACAGCCGGTGTGCGCCGTTTTGCTAGGGCGCAAAGTCAGTCCATGCTTGAGCGGAGATATCGACTGAATATGTTGCTTTGGCTGCGTGCTATTTGGCATAGCTGTCTATCACTAAAAGACCTCCCAGCCAGAGCTGAAAGGTCTTTTGAGTGAATTTTTGCTGTCTGTAAGTAGTTAGTAGGAACGAGCAAAAATAACGCGTCTTGTGGTCTTGCGGCCTGTGTACATGCACTCGCCTTCTACCGGCTCCATGTTAAAGGGCATGCAGCGAATAGTGGCTTTGCATTCGTCTTTGATTTTGCCTTCGTCTTCGCTAGTACCGTCAAAGTGAGTCTCGATAAAGCAGTTACGCTCATTGAGAGTCTTTTTGAGTTCGTCGTAGGTTTTGACTTTGACACTGTTCTCGGTACGAAAAGCCAGGGCGCGATCAAAAATCGCTTTTTGTACAGTGACCAGCAAATTATTGATCGTCTCTACAATGCCGTCGCGAGGCACATCGCGCATTTTTTCGAGGTTATCGCGGCGCGCAATTTCGACAACGTTTTTGGCTACGTCTTTTGGTCCGATAGCGATGCGTACTGGCACACCGCGCAACTCCCAGTGATTGTACTTAAAGCCAGGAGTGTGATTGTCGCGGTCGTCCATGTGCACGCGCACACCAGCTGCTTTGAGTGACTTAAACAAATCAGCTGCAGAGCTTAGTACTGTTTCTTTTTCGGCATCGCTTTTGTAGATCGGTACAATGACGACTTGAATAGGAGCGACTTTGGGTGGCAAAATCAAGCCTTTTTCGTCTCCGTGTCCCAAAACCACAGCACCGACCAGACGAGTTGATACACCCCAGCTAGTTTGCCAGGCGTATTCCAGCTGACCAGCCTGACTCTGGAATTTGATATCAAAAGCTTTGGCGAAGTTTTGACCGAGAAAGTGTGATGTACCTGCTTGCAGTGCTTTACCGTCGCGCATCATTGCTTCAATACAATAGGTGCGGACAGCGCCAGCAAACCTTTCACGCTCAGTTTTTTCTCCAGTCAAAACTGGCAGAGCAAGCCAATCTTCGGCAAGCTTGCGATAAACCTCAAGCATGGTGCGTGCTTCTTGCTCTGCTTCGTCTTCAGTGGCATGGGCGGTATGGCCTTCTTGCCAGAGGAATTCTGCAGTGCGCAAAAACAGTCTTGTACGCATTTCCCAGCGCACGACATTGGCCCACTGGTTGATTAGCAGAGGCAGGTCGCGCCAGGATTGCACCCATTTGGCAAACATGTAATTGATGATGGTCTCGGATGTAGGTCTGACCACCAGCGGTTCTTCTAGCTTTTTGTTGCCGCCATGAGTGACTACAGCTAGTTCTGGAGCAAAACCTTCAACGTGCTGTGCTTCTTTTTTGAGAAAAGATTCTGGAATGAGCAGCGGGAAATAGGCGTTTGAATGTCCTGTCTCTTTGATCATGGCATCGAGGGCATCTTTGATGTGCTCCCAGAGCGCATAGCCATAAGGTCGAATTACCATGCAGCCTTTGACTGGCGCGTAATCGGCTAGTTCAGCATTGAGTACAGTGTCGGTATACCAGCGCGATTTGTCCTGGCTACCGCCATCCTCTTCTTCGCCTTCAATCTCTAAATGCGCGTCCTTGACATCGGTCAAGGCCTTTGCGTCAGCTGCCATAGCTAAATCCTCATGGTTTTACAAGAGCATCAGTATATCCCAATGTATGTTGCTCAGGAGCCTCCTTTGCCTCCTGTTAAGGGCGCTAGCGGTGAGAAGATGGGCAAAGGGCTAATGCCACATAGAGCGCCAGGCGATATACTCAATTAGTGATCAACTTTAGAGGCATCCATGCAGCTATCCGGCGAGCTGTCCAAAGTCAGTTTTGTTAACCTATTGCAGCTTGTCAGGAGTGGTGGGCTGGCTGGCAAGCTTACCCTATCGCAAGGGGCTCGTCTGGCCAGCATCACAATTGATGATGGTTTGCCTGTTAATGCCGAAATGGAAGGGCTGACCGGTAAAGACGCTCTGTATGAGTTGTTTCTCTGGCAAAGCGGTACTTTTTCTTTTTCGGAAGGTCCGGTAGCTGGGCTTACTCGCTCCATAGCCTTTAATCACACTGATGAGACTTTTGAACGTTTTTTGCGTGAAGGCATAGCCTATCTCGAAGTCAAACAACAATTGGACAGTCTGGAAGTAGGTCCCGATACTATTCTCAAATGTGTTGATGATGGTCCTAACTTTGCTCAGACGCTGATGCAAAATCCAGGACTGGAAAAAATCGATGGTGTGCGCACACTGGAAGACGCACTGGCTCCGCTCAATCTAAATCGACGCGAGTTTACTTTTATTGTGGCTGACTGGTTTACCAATAATCTGGTGCGCATTGCCAAGCCGGATTATGGACTGACACCTAATCATGTGGAGTTACCTGATTGGGTGATAGCCCGGCTGCAACAGGATAATCCCGATGTATCAAAAGCAATTGTCGATATGGTTATCTGGGTAGATCGAGTCAAATGCTGGATGTACCAAGCTGATACAGATCTGGAGCGCATATTGATAGCTGCTGGTGCTAGAGTGGCGCCAAAACAGGCAGGCAACAATTTGCCAGGGTCAGCCGGTCCAGCTAGTTCGAATAGCGGCGGCGGCGAGTTTAACGCCCCAAAAGCGCCACCCGGCTAATGCCGCTCTATTCTATTATGCGCTTTAGCCCTGGACGGCTTTGACCAGGCTGCGCACGCGGTCCACGTCAATGGGGTTTTCGAGGATGCCCTGACGCTTGAGTGAGCTGGCCACAATCAGACCATCAGCGCATTTAAGTAAGGCTGAGCAATTATCTATCGAAGCACCACTGCCTATCAAAATAGGTGTGTCTGGTAGTGCGTCTCTTACTGCTTTGAGGTCGTCCCAGTTGGGTGCAGAGCCCGTGCTTGTGCCACTGACGATGATACCATCAGCTAGACCGCGCTTAACGGTGTCGACAGCGGCTCTACCGATATCGCTGTCTTGACCCAGTGGGCTGGCGTGTTTGACCATGACGTCGGCGAGAATACGGACTGAGCTTTGCGCTGCCAGTGTGCGGCGATACATATGGAGGTCATGAGCCTCACCCTCAATTAAGCCCTGGTCGGTGACCATCGCTCCACTCAGGACATTGACCCGGATAAATTGGGCACCAGCTGTGGCGGCAATGGCCAGGGCACTGAGACCATCATTGCGCAGGACATTGACCCCTATGGGCAAATCGCAAACGCTGGCGATACATTTGACTGCAATTGACATGGCGCAAGCGGTAGCTGTGTCTACTCTGTTTTTGGCAAAAGGAGCATCGAAGAAATTTTCGATGATGATACCGTGGGCGCCACCACTAGCCAGGGCGGCGGCTTCTTGTTCGGCTCTCAAAAGGACGCTTTCGAGATCGCCACCAAAGCGAGGAGAGCCTGGCAGTGGCAAAAGGTGCACCACGCCGATAACAGGTTTTTCGGTGCCAAAAAGTTCATTGAGCATTAGTAGAGTCCCGGGAGATGTGATGATTGCGTAGTCAAGGGTTTGCCCTGGCTCGTTTTTTCAGACTTATAGCTTAGCGCTAGAAGAGGCTCTTGACGACCGCGTTTTGCGGCGCATTTATGTCACCCATGTCAAGGTGAAAAGGCTGCGCTAATGATAACTATGGCTCTTTCCGCCTGACATCTCGACTTATTGGCGTTGTGGCCAGCTGTCTTATAGGCGTATCACAAGCGGCTCTCTCTATTTGAAAGATATCAGCCATTATCTCTTGAAGTTGTAAGGATAAGTTCATAAGTTCACAATACCCTTTTCACCCCTCAGCTCGAAGCAAACGAAATCAAACAAAACCACTGATTTCTCTTCACCTCGTCAAACCTATCCCGAGAACTGATGTTCTTCGAAGCTGACCCAGGATAGAAATTTCTCGCAGACGCTTATTCATCCAGCAGGACCCCATCTGGGATTTTCCTTCGGCTCACGGTGATTCGACTCTGTCGATTGCTTGTGTGGCGAGATGAACTAGTCGGCGTAAGCGCCTTCCGGTGCCCATTCAAGCAAGAACGAAATGAAAAGGGTTCGTTCCTGTGCTGGTGTTGAACGGTAGCAATATCAGTAACAGTCTCTCTCTCTCCTACCACCTGGGCGGCTGCATCGCAGTTTCCCACAACAATCATCAAGGCAAAGGAACATTCCAGATGAACACAAATACCAATCGGACCGCACGGTCCAACGACCCGGCTGCCGCCATCAAGAAAGCCAAGGGATTCATGATCTTCGGTCTGAAGTCATGGATCAAGGCTCTCGAGATGTCGGAAGGCAACAAGAAGAGCGAAGGCAAGTTCCGTTACGAAGTTTCGGAGGATGCTTCCTCGGGTCGTATCGTGCGCACCGCTGACGGCAGCGAAGTCGAGGGCACTGCCCGCACTCGCGACCAGTGGGCAGCCGTAGGCCGCCCCGCACGCCTGGCCTCCATCGGTCTGCGCGCGCGCAAAGAAGAGCTGGAAAACCAGCTGAAGGAGCGTGTCGAGTACACCTTCGACGTCACCACGGGCGACGCTCGTTTGACCCGCAATGGCGAACTTGTCGCCGACGAACCCACCACCATTGCCGACTGGGCAGTGAAGGGCCAGGCGGTCGAGAAGTCGCTGTTCTTGCAGCTCAACGTCGCCATCGAGTGGGGCATCCAGAGCGCCGCTGACACCACGCGTGATCGCATGATCAAGTACGGCGTCATCCGCAAGCCTGTGGTGCCGGCCACCAAGACGGCCTGAACATTCGCTGTCGCCACATCATGTGGCGATACATCCAATCCGCGGTTATACCGCAACTCTTAAGCAAGAGGCTCCAATGAAATTGAAATATCTCCTGCTTGCACTGATTGCTGTTGTCTTCTGCCTGTCCATCGCACAGCCCAACTTCGTCGGGACCGTGATGCAGCAGACTGGCAACACCACGCAGACTGCAAGCTCCCCCACCAACCCTCGTGAACCTGTCGTAGTGAAGATCAGCTACGGCGATTTGCAGAAGGGTCTCAGTCAGAATCCCAAGGCCTATCAGTCGCTGACGCTGGTCAAGGATGCCTCTGGCGTCCAGACTGCATCGGTCACCATGACCGACGGCACTGTGGCCAAGGTCGAGCTCGCTGGTGACGCCAGTACGCAGGCTCTCGTCGACGCCGCCGTCAAGGGTGACGTCAAGGTCGATGTCCAGAAGCGTGAACCGACTTTCTGGGACAACTACGGCGGACTCGTCATCTGGGTCGCCATCATCGGTTTCTTCTTCTGGTGGATGCGTCGCGGCGCTATGCAGGGCGGTGCCATCAGCCAGGTCACTCGCATCCCGCAGGGCACCAAGTCCACCAAGGTGATCACTTTTGCCGATGTGGCCGGTGCTGAGGAAGCCAAACAGCGTCTGATGAAAATCGTGCGCTACCTGGAAAACCCCGGCCGCTTGAAGCGTCTCGGTGGCAAGCCGCCCAGCGGTGTGCTGCTCATCGGTGACCCGGGCAACGGCAAGACCTTGCTGGCTCGCGCAGTCGCTGGTGAGGCGGGTGCGGAATTCCACGAGATTTCCGGCTCGGCCTTCGTCGAAATGTTCGTCGGTGTGGGCGCCAAGCGCGTTCGCGAGTTCTTCCAGAAGGGTCGCGAGAAGCGCCCGGCTGTCATCTTTATCGACGAAATCGATGCCGTTGGTCGCCAGCGTGGCACCGGTGTCGGTGGCGGCAACGACGAACGTGAGCAGACGCTCAACGAAATCCTGGTCCAGATGGATGGCTTCAACGACAACGAAGGCATCATCTTCATGGCTGCCACCAACCGTCCGGACATTCTCGACCCGGCGCTGACGCGTCCTGGCCGTTTTGGTCTGCACATCCTGGTGGATTCGCCGGACAAGGCTGCTCGTGCGGACATCCTCAAGGTGCACGCTCGCAACAAGAAGTTTGGCGAAGCCATCGACCTGCAGGTCATCGCTGCCAACACCCCGGGCTTTAGCGGTGCGCAGCTCGCTGAGCTGATGAACGAAGCTGCTGAAGTGGCCGACACTCGCATCGACGAGGAAATCCAGCGTCTGGTGCGTGAGCAGAAGCTCTCGGTTGCGGAAGCGACCAAGCGCGTGCCCGAGCACATCACCATGAAGGACCTCGATGAGGCCGCCGACGTGGTGCAGATGGGCCCGCCCAAGAAGGACCGCGCCAAGCGCATGTCTCGCACGGATATGCTCAACACTGCCGTGCATGAGCTGGGTCATGCCTGGGTCACTCAGGACAACTTCGAGCGTGATCTGGGCGGCAATGCCTGTTCCAAGATCACCATTGTGCCTCGCGCTCGCGCCTTGGGTTACACCATGGCAATGCCCGAAGGCGACGTCTACGGATATACCGAAGCCAATCTGCGGGCTCGCATCCGCATGGCGATGGGTGGTCGTGTGGCTCAGGTCGTGTTCCTCAACACGGTCGACACCGGCGCTTCCAACGACTTCAAGCAGGCGTGGAGCATCGCTCATCGCATGGTCGTCGAGTTTGGCATGTCCAAGCTCGGTCCGATTTCGATTGGCGAAGGTGGGGGCAACCCCTTCCTCGGTCGCCAGATGGCCAATGGTCATCAGGTTGGCCCGATGCTCGCCGACAAGATCGACGCTGAGTGCCAGCGCATCGTCACCGAGTGCTACGACGAAGTCGTGACTATGCTCAAGCGTGACGAGTCGTGCTTCCGCACCATCATCGACGTGCTCATGGAGAAGGAAACCATCCTTGGTCCGGAGTTTGTCGAGCTGCGCAACAAGACGCTGTGCGCTGTGCCCCAGAAGGCACCGGCGGACGCGCCTGCGGGTCCTGCTGCCACCGGTAGCGCTGACACGGTCTCCAAGCCGGCCGACCAGGCTGGTGAAGGTGCCAAGGGTACTGACGCCTCCTGACCTGCCTGTCAGGTCTTGGGCTGAGGCTCTGGCATCTGCCCTGTAGCTCTGCTAGTGCTAGCACAACACAAGGGTACGGCGGAGCAATCTGCCGTACCCACTTTGTGCCTCCAACCATTTGCAAAGTCGGTTTCAAGCCGACTGTGAGGATTCTCTATGTTTCGACTCTTAACTTTTCCGCTGCTTCTTCTGGCAGTGGTGGCAGGGGGCGGCAACGATTTGCTTTCTTCTGTGATCTCTTCCGGCATGAGCAGCGTGCCTGGCATCATCACTATGGTGCTCGGGCTCTGCCTGCTCATTACTATCCACGAGCTCGGTCACTGGCTTGTGGCGCGTCTGTTTGGCTTCCAGACTCCGGTATTTTCCATCGGTTTTGGCAAGCGCGAGTGGTCGCTTGTGCTCGGTACCTTCTGGGAGACCGAGTTTCGCATTGCCCCCATCCTGGCGGGTGGATATGTCTCTATTCCAGAGCTTCTGGACGAGACATCTCTCAACGAAATCGCCAAACAGAATGGCGAAGCACCTAAGACCTATCGCACCTTCCCGGTCTGGCAGCGTATCGCTGTTGCCGTCGCTGGTGTGACCTTCAACGTCATTTCGGCGCTTATGATGGTCTTTGCTCTCTTTGCCATCTGGGGTCAGCCTGACTACAAGGTCAATAGCACCTATATCCGCGACCTCTCGCCCACTGTTACCGTGGCTACTGGCGCTGGACTCAAGCCGCAGGACCAGTTTGTCTCGGTCGGTGGTGCTCGCATTGTCTCGCCTGATGACCTGTCCAAAGCTCTCAAGAGCAACAAGGGTCAGCCGGTCGAGGTCGTGGTCAAGCGTGGCAATGGCGAAGTCAACGTCACTCTGACACCAACAGCAGATGGTACCATTGGTATCGTCCTTGGTGCCAATGGTGAGCGTGTCTACAAACCTCTGGGTGTCGGCGAAGCCGCTGCCAAGTCCGTCACGGTCACTAGCGATACGCTGGTGATGACAGCCAAGGGTATCGGCATGATGGTAGGGCTTGTGCCCAAGCCAGCCAATATCTCTGACAAGGACATGGAAGTGCGCGGTATTGTCGGCATTGTCCAGATGGGTGCAGGCGCTCTCGACACCGGTGTCTTCGACTTCGTCTGGTTCCTGGTGGTGATTTCGCTCAATCTGGCCGTGATGAATATCCTGCCCATTCCGATGCTGGACGGTGGTCACATCGTCTTTTTCCTCTGGGAAGGCGTCACGGGCAAGCCGGTCAATGCGGCAATCAAGGCGCGGCTTTCCAACATCTTCGTGCTGTTGCTTCTGTCCCTCTTTTTGCTGGGGCTCTTCAACGACCTGCGTCACATCGCGGGCGGCTAAAAAGGATTTGTGCATTGCTCATTGCAATTAGCGTTGCCTCCTTGCTCCTCGGCTATGTTTGCGGCGCATACAGCGTTAAAGGTAAAGACCTCAGTCCAGGGCAACCTGTTTTGCTCTGGTTTGTCACCGCCTTTCTGGCTGTTGCTTGCGTGTTCTTTTACATGGCAGGCGGCTTAATGGTCTATGCGGGATGCTACTTGCTCCTTTGCGTTGGTCAGTTGGTCGCTATGCTCTTGCATTCGGGACGCGGTAAGCCAGTCTAGCGCAGCCATCGTGCTGATTTTTAAAGCGGCATGGTGCATCAAGTGATGCATCATGCCTGCTTTCTTTCATGCCTGCTTCCTGGCAATCTCATCGCCCAAATTTTTCTTTTTTTTAAATATACTAGGGCAAGTAGTATTACTTGTTCTGACTCCTACATACGGTGTTTGCGAGGTAAACTAACTACCATTATGGTCAAGCAGGATGGCAATATGGATTTTATGCAGAGGTGGGCCAGGGCACTCCTCTTACTGACTTTGATGCTTGAGAGCAGTAGTGTCGCTATAGCTGCTGGTCCAGCTGTCAATACCAGAGGTCCAAACGCCAGAACTAATCCTGCTACTGTTACTGCCGCCAGAGCACTTGAACTTTACAGCAATAAGCAATTTGTCGCTGCCAGTGATGCTTTTGAACAAGTCATTAAAACTAGCGCTCCAGAGCCCCGGCTTTATTACTATGCTGCTTTAGCCAATAAGGGTGCTTTGCGGGAGCAGCGCGCCACACAGCTCTATCAGTACATCTGTCAATATTTTGCTCAGTCTCCCGAATCTACTCTGGCAAAAATGGCTCTGGGTCAAGACCCGCTTACTAGTACAGGGTCTAGCGGTAGTGCTAAGGATGCCAATCAGTCTCTCAGTATTGGTGTTAATTCGAACCAGGCGGAGTCCGGTAAATTGCGCCAGCCTGGCGCTTTTGCTTTTACTGCTGCAGAAATTGCCAGGGAAGGAGCCAATGGCATTGACCAGAGCGGTTTTGAAAATTGTTGGTTTGAAGCGGCTATGTCAGCGCTGGCCCAATTGCCACGGGGGCAGCGTCTGATTGCTTCAATGATCAAGTATGGCGAAGACAAGTCTTATATCATTCGCTTTCCTGGGGATGGCAAGGAATATGTCTGTCGCAACTCAGATTTGCGGGCTGTAGGGCTTGCCAACACTGCCAAGTGGGCCTCGCTTTTGGAATACGCGCAGACTCAAAAATTTCCTAATAACAAAGGCGCTGAAGGCACTGCTGGCGATCAATCGAGGTTGGAAGTAGGTATGGCCTGTATCACAGGACGACCAGCCGAAATAATCACTCCTCGCAATGTCTCTATTACAGAATTAGCTTCTTTTATCGGCGGCGCTGTACGCTCTCAAAATCCAATCACCTGCGGTACTTATGATGAGAACAGTATTGGTTCTTTGCCAAGGCTGGTATTTGGTTCACACGCCTATACCATCATAGGCTTTGAGCCTTCACGCAATATGGTCGTTATTCGCAATCCCCATGGTCATAGCTCTCGGGTCTTCAATCACCCGTCTGACCCGCGTCATCTGGAGTTTGAGTGGATGGGAGATGGAGTCTTTAAAATGAGTCTTTCACTCTTCCAAAATTACTTTCATAGTGTGGCAAGATCGTTTTTATAGTGCCATGCTTAAGCCAAAATACAAACTGCCTCGATATTGCTACCCTCACTGGCGAGTAAAAAATGTCCAAGCTAGCCCTTATTAGAGACCCCAGATTTCAAAAACACCTGACACCAGATGCACATCCAGAGACCCCTCAGAGGCTCGTGGCCATCGATAACGTCCTGGCTGGCTATAGTTTGAGGCAAGGACTGGATGAGCTTGCTCCCAGGCTCGCTCGCGAGTCAGATATCGCACTTGTCCACAAAGCCAGCTATATGGAGCAATTGCAAGCCAATGCCGAGAGGCTCCAGGCGATTGAGTCAAATGGCGGAGGTCCTGGCGATCTTGCGTACAATGATTTGATCAGACTGGACAACGATACTTATATGAGCGCTGCCAGTTACGATACAGCCAAGCTCGCCTGCGGCGCTGGTCTGGTTGGCATTGATGCTGTGGCCAGTGGAGCTAGTCAATCTGCTTTTGTGGCGGTGCGTCCGCCCGGTCACCATGCTCTGGTCGATCAGCCTATGGGCTTTTGTCTCTTTAACAACGTTGCAGTAGCTGCTCGCTATGGGCAAAAGACTCATGGCTACAAAAGAGTGTTTATCATCGACTGGGATGTACATCATGGCAATGGCACTCAGTGGGCTTTTTACAATGATCCCTCTGTTTTTTCGTTTCCTTTCAGCAGTATCCTAACTGGCCTTTTGACTCGGGTTGGTACACCGAGGATGGTGTCGGTGAAGGGCGCGGATTTAACATGAATATCCCTTTGCCCAAAGGGACTGGCGACCGAGGTTATCTTAAGGCTTTTGACGAGCTGGTTAAGCCAGTCTGTTTCGAGTTTAAGCCAGACTTGATCCTGGTTTCGGCTGGATATGACGCTCATCGTGACGATCCGCTGGGGCAGCAGTGCATCACCACTTCTGGTTATGCCATGCTGGCGCAGCGTGTTGATGACCTCTCGCGCGAGTTGGGTGTGCCATCTGTGGTCTTTCTTGAGGGAGGCTACAACGTTAAATCGCTCTCTGAGTCCGCTGTAGCCACTATGCGTGTCCTCAATGCCAAAAGCGAATCAGACCAGGGTGCCGTCCACGCCAGCTATTTGATGCCATTTGCTGCTGGTGATGGGGCTCATATTACCGGGGATCAGACCCCAGATGCCGTAGATGAACGTATTTTTGATGTCAAAAAGCACTTTGCCAAGTACTGGCGCGTGCTGCGCTAATTAGCTCTAATTAGGCAAAAAGGGTTAGTAGTCAGTAGCTCGCGTGAGCTTGGTGGATCGAAAAGAATTGCTGGAGCGCTGGAAGCCTCCTGTATATACGGGCTTTTCAAGTGGCTGCGTGTTTGCTGCTGTTTTGTAGATAGCCTGCCTGTGTGCCATTGCCGGTCAGGTCTGGCACAAATTATTACTTGTCAGTAGATATCGGCAGCTGGGGCTGATTTGAGCGCCAGGGTGAGGGGCTTGAGTGGGGGTGTCTCTGTCTGTAGTTTGAAACGCATTCTCATTTTCACCACTCAAATTTCTATCTCTCTAAAACAAAAACCTCTTATTGCTTCTATTCAGCTTCTCTCTCATCGCGATCCAAGTCGTGAGTGTTAGCACAGCTGAGGATTTGAGGACTGGTGATGCTTGCAACATGGCGGTTGCCTGTTTGCAATGCTGCTTTGACTGCCTGAATGGCTTATGGACCCCCTATGAGTACCCCCGAAAAAATCAATCTCTGTATACGAAGTATCGGTACCGAGCAAGACTGGCGCACGCTTTACGAACTTTCATTTCCACGGGACGAACGTATGTCTCTGGAAGAGTTGGACGTGATGATCAAGCGGCAGCTTGTGCTGGTGCACCGTACCACCGATAGCGAGGGCAATTTGCTCTGCTTCTCTATCGTAACTCCCATGAGCAACTTTTCGCTACTTGCTTATATCGCCACAGATCAGACCAGACGGTCATCTGGTGTCGGTAGCAAGCATATGAAAGCACTGATTGCGCTTCTTAAAAAGAGCTACCCTACGCACCGGGGGCTGTTTTTAGAAATCGAATCAACCCGTGAAGTAGGTCTCAGTCAGGCTGAAGAAGTTGAACGCAAGCGACGTCTGGCCTTTTATGAGCGCCTTGGTTGCAAGCGTCTGCTTGGTGCTGATTATCTGCTTCCCAGCTATGTACCTGGTTCTCCTGCGCGTCATGGTGAGTTGCTCTGGTTTGAATACCACGACAATCTTGCCTCCAGTAGCGCTGATACCAGCAAGGTTCTTGGTTCGATTATCTGCGAAATCTATATCAGGGGCTATGGTGTTTCCCACCGGGACGATAGTTTCGTCCACGTGATGAGACAGTTCCCCGAGGTCGATGGTACTACCTGTAATGTCACTATCGTCCCCGCTGAACCTGCCACCCGTCCCACTTTGTCCGCCCGTATCTTTGCTCTAGTCAAACGCCTTTTAGGCAAGCTGGGACTATGACGGGGAAATGGCTGGCAAATTTGGACTCAATGATGTAAGAAGCGCCGATGTTTTTGCGCGGTGCGTGACAACTGTCAGAGGGGGTGATCGAGGCTCAGCTCAAAGTGAGCCCTGCCTTAACCACCCCCAATGACTGTTTTGTCATCTGAAATGCTCTTTTTTTTGCCGCGGCTTGTCAGGGGGTGCTAGCTGCGACACATAAAGTGAGATTCAGATCACTACCTCTGTTCGGGCTTGAAACAAGCTATAGCAGTTTCATAAGTTCTTGAGGTCATCATTTCCTCCCAATAACAAAAAGAATTTTCTAGTTCACCAACTCACCGTCCCCAGTCCTGTTTCTGTTCTTGAGCTTTGCTTAACCGCTTGGCTTGTTTGGACTGTGCCTGGGATACCAGGTGACAAAGGGCTCAACACTTTCTCTTTCCCTCTCCACCTGGCTACGAAATGGAGTTATTACATGGCTACCTATAGCACCCATCTGCTGCGTATCACTAACCGTGCTTCTGAGTTGTCCGTGCGCTACCAGTGTCACGACATCAAACCGCCTCTGTTACTGCTTGCTCTCTATGAAGACCGTCAGTGCGACGCCTCTGTCATGTTGCGCGAGCGAATTGCCGCTGTTGATATGGGGCGTGCTCTGCTCAATGTCTGGAATATGACACCTAGCGGTCTCAGTACTTCTTCGACTGCCAAGCAGAGCCTCGCTCGCAGCTCCAACGACAACTTTATGATTGCTCTGCACAAACTGGCCAATCAGGCTGGTAGCAGCACAGTCACCACTGTTCACCTGCTTCTGGCGGCGATGCATTTCACTGAGCTGCGTACGACCTTTGAAGTTGCTGGTTTGACTAGCGACAGATGGTCTCGACTGCGCGATGAACTGATTGCCATGGCCGAGCAGCGCAGCGAGACTCGCCCGCGCTCCACAGCTCCTCGTCCCACAACTGGTGCCGGAGAATTTCAAGGTCTGCCTGGCAGCTCTCGTCCCACTCTCAGTGTGCCTGGCAAGCCCGGCACGGCTCTCACAGTGGTTCCCAGCGATCTGCGTCGGCCTCGTGTCGTCGAAAAAGATTCGATCTTGCTCAAGTACGGCGTCGACCTCACTGAAGTCGCCGCTCAGGGCAAGCTGGAACCGGTCATCGGTCGAGAAAAGGAAATCAACCGAGCCGTTGAAATCCTGGCGCGCAAGACCAAGAACAATCCTGTCTTTGTCGGCAGTGAAGGTGTTGGCAAGACGGCTATTGCCGAAGGTCTTGCTCAGCGCATTGTCTCTGGCAAAGTGCCAGCTCGGTTGCGTCACAAACGCGTCTTTCAAATTCAAATGGGCGACATCATCGCCTCCACCAAATACCGTGGTGAATTCGAAGAGCGCATGAAGGACATCATTGCCGAGGGTCTCAAGCACGGCGACATTTTCTTTGTAGACGAAATCCACACCATCATCGGTGCCGGTCGTGTATCTGGCAGCTCGATGGATGCGTCGAACTTCCTCAAACCGGCTCTGGCTAAGGGCAAACTCTCGATTGTCGGAGCCACAACTTTTGACGAGTTCAAGGCTAACTTCGACAAGGACAAGGCACTGCGTCGGCGCTTCCAGCCGGTAGTGGTCGATCCGCCATCTGTCGAGGAAGCAATCGTTATCCTCAACGGCCTCAAAGCCAGTTATGAGCAGTTTCATTCGGTCAAAATTGCCGACGCTGCCATCGAGTCTGCTGTGCGGCTCTCCCACCGTTATGTCACGGAGCGTCATTTGCCCGACAAGGCAATCGACTTGCTCGACGAGGCTTGCAGCAGTGTCTGGGAAAAGCAGCTTGCCATCACTGATGGTAGCACTGTCACGGTCGGTTTTGAGGAGGTGGCTGCTGTCGCTTCCAAGTGGACCGGCATCCCGCTTGATTCCATGAAAGACGGCGAGAAGAAGAAGCTGCTCGATCTGGAGGCTGAGCTGCGCAAGCACGTTGTCGGTCAGGACCATGCTCTTGAGCGTGTCGCCGACGCTGTGCGCTGCGCACGGGCTGGTCTTAGTGATCCGACCAAGCCTTCGGGTGCTTTCCTCTTCCTTGGTCGCACCGGTATCGGCAAGACTGAAGTGGCCAGGGCCTTGCAGCGCGTGCTCTTCGACAATGAGGACCTTCTGCGCTTCGACATGTCCGAGTACATGGAAAAGCATTCGGTTTCTCGGCTGGTCGGCGCGCCTCCCGGCTATGTCGGCTACGATGAGGGTGGCACACTGACAGAGGCTGTGCGTCGCAAGCCTTACCGTGTCATTCTCTTTGACGAAATCGAGAAGGCGCATCCGGATGTCTTCAACATCCTCTTGCAGGTCCTCGACGATGGTCGTCTCACCGATGGTCTGGGCAAGACTGTGGACTTCCGCAACTGTTTGATCATCCTGTCGAGCAACTGCGGCGTTGATCAGATGGGTCGCAGGGCAATAGGCTTTACCAACTCCCGCGATCTCGACGAGAATGGCGTGCCTCCGCGTGTCATGGATGTGGTCAAGACTTTCTTCCGTCCGGAGTTTCTCAACCGGTTGGATGAAATCATCATGTTTGACCAGCTGCGCCCTGAGCACCTCAAGCAGATTGTCGACATCCAGCTTGTGGGCTTGCTCAAGCTCCTGGGCGATCAGTCCATCCAAGTCAAGCTTTCCGATGAGGCCAAAGCACTTCTGGCGGTCAAAGGCTGGGATGAAGAGTTTGGCGCGCGTCCGCTCAAGCGGGTGCTCTACAAACTGGTGCGCACGCCTCTGGCTCGCAAGCTTTTGGCTGGCGAGATTGGTGCGGGCTCTGTCGTTAGTGTCACTGTGGTGGACGGGCAGCTGGCTTTTGATCCGGTCAAACCAGAGAGCCCGGTGACTGCTGCTCCCGATGGAGCTGGCGCTGGTGTCACTGGTAACGATAGCAATGCTGGTGCTCCAGTCCTTGCTGTCGCGGCTCCAGCTGCATCGCCTGTCACTGGCGTGGAATTGGGCAAACCGGCGGCTTAGTCACTTTCGGACTGCCACTGCTGCATTACCTGAGTAATGGACATGCTGGTGTTCAACTGGCATGTCCTTGTTTTTGTGGAAAGACAGTGAGCCAAAAGCTCACTGTCTTTCTTCTTTTTCTGTAGTTCCTTTCAGGTCTTCTAAGCTTTTTGCACTTTTTGTGCCTTTAAGCCATCTGTGCTTTTGGGGTCTGCCACACTTTCCAAATTTTTTGTACTTTCTGTACTTTTTCAGCTTTTTGGCACTTTTTGTCCTTTTTACCTTGATGCATGACACACTGTCTGGCTTACTCCGGGGTCAAAGACTCCAGTGATTGGTCAGCAATTCGCCCGCTTTTGCGACAATACTCTTTTAGCTGCTGGGAAACATCACAACTGAAGTGTTGGATTTTTTTGCCTGTTCAAGCGCTTCCATGGCTGCGGCAATTAATATGCCCGGATGCTCGCAAGTATCAGGAATACTAGCTATGCCAAAGTGCACAAGTACATTACTGGCGTCGAGTCCCGGTGCCAGAGGGCTTTGCAGCAAGGCTTGTTCGATGCGCATGCAGAGTTGTACGGTTTCGTTGCTACCTGTGTGCGGTAAAACCAGGCAGAGTCTGGGATCGGCAAAGTGGCAGAGATTATCTAGCGAGCGTCCGATGCCCTGGATGCGGTTGGCGCTCTCGTGCAGCAGTCTTACTGGGGGTAAGGTTATGGTGCCGTCGTTAAGCCGCATGGCCAGTTCAAATAGGACAAAAGCAAAGGGAGTCTGGTAACGGGTAAAGCGGTTGAACTCTTGAATCAAAAGATGATAGGCATAGGCTTCTGATAAAAGACCGGTTTCTTGCCGCCTTAGATGCCATTGCATGGCATCTAACATTGCTCGGTCAAGTTCCAGCGGAGCTGGTAAGTTTGGTCTGGCCGAGCGCGGTGGGCTCTGGGGTGGCGGCTCGTGCGCAGGTTCGTCGAGTACTGGTGCTTGTTTTGAAGTATCGACATAAGTCTGTAGTGATCTGCTGCTATCGCTCTCGGCTGAGATCAAGCTCTGAATCAAAAAAGTATCCATGCTGTCATGACTCCACAGCACTGCCGAATCCATTGACTCGCCAGCATGCAAAGTCCAGCTAGGACCATCTTCTGACCCTGCTGCAGTGCAGACCTTTAGGACAAAGGTAGTCGTAGCGTTGGCTGTTTTCCAGGGCAATTCGATTATTGCTCTAGGATGTTTGCTGGCTTGCGACATGGCAAAATCCAGATCCTGGATACTTGGTATTGATGCCAGTTTTGTCAGTTTGACGTTGGCATTGCCAGTCGTCTTAAATGATTCGTTGAGGGCCATTTTGTGCTCGGAGATTTTAGTAAATAAAAACGGTCGAAGAGTACAAAGGGTACCAGTTGAAAGAAATGGTCGGAGGAGAGGGTACCTGTGCTAACACATCGTTTTGCGCTTGAAACACCGAAAAACTAGACAGGAATTCTGCTGGTTTACTCTGTTAAGTTACCCACTAGCTGGATGAATAACACCCTCTTTTGCATATCTCTAATGCCACTTCTTTTTGCTCTTAATTGAGCGGCTTTGATGGCGTTCTGCTTGGCATCCTGCTTGCCCCGATGTTCCAATTGAGCTCTGGTGTTAATGTGCGCTCGCTGTGGTGTCCTTTTTGGCAAGTTTTACGGGTTGGCCCAGTTAGCGGATTGATTGAGTCTGCTTGGCAACGCGGCGTGTCGGGGGCAAAAGTCCCGTAGTTATAGCTTTTTAAAGAGCTATATATAAAACCAAGTAGAGATCTCATGACCATGTTTACTAGTGTGCCAAGGTCTTTATCTTCTCAACTCTCTTTTTAGCTCCCTTTACCTTTAACACCCAACCATTCTTTCTTTGTCAAAGAGCTTTAACCATAACTGGTTAGATGGTTTGGCGCGGGCGTTGAAAGTAAAGAGAGCAACTTATCTGGAGCACCGCATGATATTTGCGCATCCCGAGTGGCTTTACGCCATTCTGCTTTTACCTGTGTCCTGGTTTTTGTTCAAACGTCGCGGCAAAGTTGGCGCGACGACACTGAGCGGAATCAAGACGAAAATCGGCAGTAGAATCATCATGATTTTGCCGAAACTCTTGCTGTCTCTCGGTTTTGTGGCACTTTGTCTGGCTCTGGCCCGACCGCAAGAAATTTTTTACGAGAGCGATACAACCGTCAAGGCTCGAGACATCGTCATCGCTGTGGACAAGTCTGGCTCTATGAGCTCGACTATCCGCGGCCCATTGCCCACAAGCAGTGTTGGTGAAACCGATCTTGACCGAGACTGGCCTGGCAAACCGGCTCCCATCAACGCACCTACCTCGTCCTACCAAAGAGACGGGTATTCGCGTTTGGAAGTGGCTCAGGCTGCAGTCCTCGACTTTGTCCGCAATCGTTACATCGTCAATGCCGGTGACCGCATCGGTGTCATGGTATTTGACGACAACCAGCTCTGGTCCTGGCCTCTCACTCATGACCTGAAGATGATCTATCGCAAAGTACGATTTGCTGACGAAGGCACAGGCGGTGGTACCAATTTTGGCAATGAACCGCCAGGACCAATCGACCGTGCTATCGAGCACTTTGGTGAACTTGGTCAGGCTCAAAGTAGAGTTGTGATCATGGTCACAGACGGTGAAAACGATCTGACTGAAGCCACCAAGCGTCGCATCTCTGACCAGATCACAAGCTACGGCATCAAGTTTTACGTCATAGGCGTCGGCGAGACTCTCGCCCGTCAGGATACCGACATCACAAGGCTGGCAACCAGTCTTGGCGGTCATGTCTTCAGGGCAGAAACAGCCGGGGATATGCAGAAAATTTTTACCGCCATCGACCAGATGGAGCGGTCTGACATCAACAGCTACGGCGTGCAGAAGCGCAAGGAACTTTATGTGCCTTTTGCTCTGGCAGCACTGCTGCTGCTTTTGCTCACCTGTGGCATGCAAGCAATTATTCTCAACGAATAAGCCGGCAGCGCATTAGAACAGCCCGCTACGGCGGTCTGTACGGAGATTTATATGAAAACGCTGAAACGTTTTTCTACACGTATGAAAGTCTGGTTGACGCTGCTAGCTACAATCACATGCCTTGCTGGCATGGGCTATGGTGTCTTCCGACTGTTTGCTTACAGCCTGCCGATGCAGATGGAATCGTTTTACGAGGCCTCTCAGTCTGACGCAGGCGACAAGGGAGTGGCGCTCTACGACGCTGCTCTTCAAGAGTTCAAGGCTGAGCGCTATGACAGTGCGCAGCAGCTTCTAGTCATGGCGTATTCCGCTTTGACAGAGCAAAAGGAGTCCCAGAGCAACATCGACGAAAAGATGGCTGCTCGGGTGCAATTTTTGCTCGGCGTGGTCAACGAAAAGACCAAAAAGACTCAGCCTGCCGTCGAGGCCTACAAAATGGCTCTGAGACACAATCCTGACCACATGGAAGCCAAGTACAACCTGGAGCGCCTGATGGTATCCGGTGGTGGCAAAGGTCAGGGTAATGGTCCTGGCAAGGATGACGGTAACGGTCCTCCTTCCAGTGGTCAGGGCTCTCAGGGTAAGAAGGGGATCTAGCTATGGACAGTATCAATGCTCTGTTTAGCTGGGTGCACTTCGGTCACCCTGAGCTACTCTGGTTTCTTCTGGGTGTGCCTCTGGTCACCCTCACATCGCTCTGGGTAGCCATCAGGCGGGCCCGGGCGATGTCCAATGCATACGGCGATGAGGCTCTGGTCGGTCGGTTTATCGAGCGTGTCTCAGTCAAGCGTCTGGTGGCCAAGTCACTGGCGCTCACTGTCAGCCTCGCTCTACTGGCTCTGGCCCTGGCTCGTCCGGTGCAAGATTCGGGCAAAATCGAGTTTCCTGTGGGCTCGGTCAATGTCATGGCGATAGTGGACGTCAGTCGCTCTATGGCTGTGCCTGACTATGCTGGCAAGCTGCCTAAGCCCTACGCAGATGGACGCAGACTCGATATGGCCAAGTATCTGCTTGTCACTGAGGTGATCGGCTCGCTTGGTTACAATCGGCTTGGAGTGGTCACTTACGCTGGTGGTCCCTTTCCTCAAGCCTTTGTCACGGACGACATGCCTCCTCTCAAATGGGTGCTCGACCGTGCTATGGCAGTAGGCCGTGCTCCGGGTGAAGGCAGTGATATCGCCAAGGCTTTTGTCCTGGCTTTTCAGATGCTCGATCTCGATGCCAAAAAGGCCACGCGCAATGTGATCATCCTCATGTCGGATGGTGGCAACGATTCAAGTGCTGATGAGATGCGCCTGATTATTGCTGAGCTGAAGAAACGCAACATCGATCTCATCGTCGTTGGTCTGGGCAAAACAACCCAGTCTCCAATTCCGGTGCAGATGCTGGAGCCGCGTGATCAGCTGAGGCAGTCAGGCAAGTACTATCAGGTCGATGGCGAAGTCGTCACCACGCGTCTGGAAGAGAATTATCTCCTCCTGCTCAAAAACGCGGTGAACGGTCGTTATGTGCGCGTCAGCGATGCTGCAGACTTCAAGATGACTGACATGGTCAGTCGCTCGCAAGTGGTCTACAAGCCTGGCACTTACGAGTATTTCCCCTGGCTCTTGCTGGGCTCGCTGGTCATGCTTCTGGTATCGATGCTGGTGCCAGTGCGTTTGGGGGGTAAGCCATGAGTGCGCCTCTCAAACAAGACACTGGCCAGGCTGTCAGTGTTAAACCTGCTGGTGTCAAAGCCGGACGGCGCTGGAGCTTTTCTCGGGCACTGTTCTGGACTCTGATACTGCTAGTGGCCTCTGGCTGCGGCTATCTGCTCTGGTCTCAGTACAAGGGCGCTGATTGGCCTGATATGCCGCCTGTTGTACAGACTCCGTCGCAAAATCCGGCAACGTCCGGTGACAAAGCTGATGCCACTGCCTCGCCTCCCCTGGCGCCGCAAGTGTTGGTCCGACTGGACCGTGACTTTGGTTATCGCATCGGCGACATCGTGCCAGTCACAATTTATGTCAAACAGCAGGCTGGTACTAGTGTCGACCTGCATACAATCGCGCTGGAAGGCAATTTTGAAATCGCTGGTCAGGAAACTGGTCGCGAAGACACCACTCCGGTGGAAGAAAAAGCTCTCGAAGACGGCAGCAAGATCTTGCGCCTCAAGGTCAAGCTGCAGAGCTTTAGCGTCGCTCCAAAGCTGACCGCCAAGATGTCGGTGAGCTACCGCGTCATTGCACCCAATGACGAGTACACGGTGGTGCTGCCAGCTATCGAGGTCTACACCTCCAATACCTGGGACCAGCGCGATTTGATCAAAACTGGCGAGTTGCACTATGTGCAGGGCTGGCACTGGTTTATCAATGGTGCACTAACGCTTTTGTCGGTCGCTTGCGTGG
This sequence comes from Candidatus Obscuribacter sp., assembly GCA_016718315.1. Classification (GTDB taxonomy): domain Bacteria; phylum Cyanobacteriota; class Vampirovibrionia; order Obscuribacterales; family Obscuribacteraceae; genus Obscuribacter. Next base: position 162,567 of record JADKDV010000005.1, read on the forward strand.
TCATCTTCTGGCGCCTCAATCGCCGCTTCCGCTCTTACCTGGCCGAGAGTTTGCCGGCACGGCGCCGCATCAAGCGTTTTGTCCTGGCTCGTATGCGCTTTGACGATGTGTGGAGCAAGATTGCCGCTGGTGATCGGGCTTCTCAGCATTACGAAGAAATCGAGCGCATTGTACGCGGTCTCTTTGATGTGGAAACAAAAACCACTGAAGAAGCGGCTTACTGGTTTTTGTATGGCAATCGCGGTCCTTACCGGGTCGTGCAAATCCTGCACCAGTGCGACCGTGTCATCTACCGCGGCGAGGTGTTGAGCGAAGAAGACAATGCTCAGATCAAAGAAATCTTTGACCGGCTTGTCCCTCACTATCCCGCCGCACTCATTGCCGAAGTCGCGGCATTAACTGCCGGTCCAAGCGAACGACGCAAGATGCGGGATGAAGATCCCGATGGCTTGCTCGAGCGGCTGACCGACAAACCCAATCCAACCGATTAACAAGTAGGAGTTACAAATGTCTCAGACTTATCTCGTCCATATGCTCGTCCAGACTCTGCTCTTGACGCTGTCTCTCATGTTTGTCGTACCGATGGTCACTGATGGTGGCGTGGCTGTGCGACGCAACAGTTTCTTCCGTGGCGCTCTCGGCATCGTCGTGCTGGCCCTCGGCAACAAGGTGCTCTGGCATGTCCTGACGGTCGCCGGTGCAATGCAGGCTGCTCCCGCGGTACTGTTTAGCTTTGGCATCGCCGCTCTGCTGGTCAACGCTGTGGTCATGATCGGCATCGGCCGGATCTTGCCTGGCGTGCTTTATGTCCGCAGCTTTGGCACCGCTCTTGGTGGCTCGCTGGCGCTCATGCTCTGCGGCTGGTTGATCAACGCGTTTGTCTGATCGCCGCTTGGACCGGCAGGGATTGCACCTGTCGGATTAACTGGGATGGAAGGATGGCCCCCAGGCCATCCTTCCACTTCCCCAATTGACTTCCAACCAATGGTTAACACCATGTCCGAAAAAAACGTGGAAAGGTTTTACATCATTCTCAGTCTGATATTGATGGTTCTCGGTCTCTGGATGGGCTATATGGGGTACTAACCCACAAGCTGTTCAGCTGGCAGTGGATATGCAATGTCATTTGTTGTGTGTGCCTTGGGGCATGATCACAAGGCTTATTGTGGAGGAGGTAGGGTTGGCAAAAGCCGCTCTATCTCCTGCACCTTTTTTGCTTTTTTGTTTTTTTTGCCTGCGTGTGCTAAGTGGAGTAGTAGAAATAATTTTGTTTTACAAACTGGAAACATGTAAAGGATTTGTGCACTTTGGATTAACGACATTTTTATCTCTGGCATGATAATTTGAGTCAGTTGATAAATGGCATGGCTGGCATATTTGGCGATTTTAAATCGGGGATAAAAGGGCAATTCGATTAAGCGAGTTGCCCTTTTAGTTGGTATTAAAAATGGTGGCTATAATATTTGCATTTGTTTTTGGATTAACGACATTTTTATGTCTTGTGATGTAACTTGAAGGAGTGATGAACGACATAGCGTTCAACTAAGAGTTTTAAATCGGGGTAAGGAGGCAGTTCGTCTAAGCGAGCTGCCTCTTTGGTTTTTGGTCTTTTTTTGACTTTAAAAACGCAATGGTGTAGTAGGGGCGGTTAAAAAAAGCAACGCCACAACTCCAAACAGTCTGAGACTGAATAGAGTTGTGGCGCTTTATAACTCAAACGCTTGAAAGTGAGAAATGCTCAGCGCACTGTGGGTCGATTCGCCTTGTCGCGCTTGATTAGCTGGGCGTCGAAGTTTGCCTTAGACGCTTGTATCCTGCACCGATAGCAAAGCTACGCCCACCACGCCACCAAAGGCAATTTCGCCAAGGCGGTCGATGGAGCCGATAGAGTAGAAGCTATGGGTGCTGATGCAAAGCAGCGCTACAATATTGAGCGTGATTGCTGCACCAGCAAATGCGAAGTGGTGGATGCGATGACATGCACCCAGGGCATCGAGTACAGACAGCGCGATACCAATTACAGCACCAACAACTGCTGCCAGCGCCGCGCAGAGCAGTCCGATAGTGAAACGGTCCAGAATGCAGATGTCCATGCAGGATGGACGGAAGGTTGCTGCCATGTAGACGCCGATGATGATGGCACTGGTTGCCATCGCCGCGAGCGTACCTTTGATCTTTGAAGACATGCGTGTGTTCCATTTTTGCTCCAGATAAACTGGAGTTGCTGATTGATCTGGACAATGCGACTTATAGGAAAGTCTGTGGCAAGGTCCTGGTGAAAGTCACTGTTGAAGAACAGTCCATCCTCATCCGCAGGCCGAGGCAGTTGATAGCACGTTAGTTGTGCTTTGATATTGCAAAAGGATGTAGGTCTGCTTTGTTGTGAAATATTTGTCTGGTGAGTGGATGAGGATTTGGACTTTTATCTTAGGGTGAGCTACGTCGCTTTGTCATCATCTGGTTTTGTCTGGTTGTACGCAACCCTGTGCCCAAGCCTTTTGTAGTGAGTTTGTAAAAGCCGTACTCCATATGCCTTTTGTGTTGTATCGGGATGGTTCAATATTTTTACATGTAATCGATTCGTAAATGCATTTACTAGTGCCTCTGCTGGTAAATTGTTCGGTTGAGCTTGTGCGGCTAGCGTAGCGCCTCTTATCGTCTTTTATTTTTGCTCTTGCGGCTTTTGGGTGTGTGTAAAGTACAGTCCTTGATTAACGACATTTTTATAACTGTAGATGTAAATTGATTCAATGCCAATTGGCGTTGGCGGTTTATGCGGCTTTGCAGCAATTGAGGATGACTTGAGTGATCTAGTCGTCCTTTTGTGTTGGTATTGCGGGCGGTGGCGCAGGTGGCGTGGCTAGCGTAGTGTCTGTCTTGTCAAATGTCTGCGGTTTGTACGATGTAGACGCTGTTTTGGACACAACAGGCATTGATATTGATGTCAATTAACTGCTATTGCATAGGTATCGTTTTTTTATCTATCCAGATTGGTTTTGCTCTAGCACCTCTACCCTCGCATCAGTTCTGCCTCAATTTCGTAACTTCAGGGTTATGGGATAGGCAACAGGTAGAGTGACGTTCGCGACTTTTCTCCAATTGGACTGACTATTCATCGAAGTGTTTTGCCTATGCGCATACCCGATATGTAAAAGGCGAGTCAAAAACAGAGCGGTTCAATTTTGAACTGCTCTCAACTCTTAACTCAGGAAAGGAACTTGCTATGCTCTCCGTTTTGTCAATGATTTTGGCTGGGCTCGCGCTCTACTTTTATCGCCGGCGCTTTCGCCTCTCGAGAAGTAGCGGCGAAAAGCGCCTGGACTTGTTCAGCGTGTGCCTGCTCAGCGCAGTGGCTGGTTGGTTGTGTGCTGTGCTGTTCACACCGTTTGCTCCCACCAAGGTCGTGCCGGAAGTGAGCGTGCTCAGACCGCTTGGTACCAATGACGTGAAGTCTGACACGCTACTGGTGATGCGAGGCACGGCCGGCTATCGCACTACCATTTTGGTTCGAAAAGTCACTGATGATGGTACTTCCGGATATGAAGAAATTGGGACCTATGCCAGCGTAAAGATTGTCGACCGCTCCGTCGCCGATGGTCAGAGCGTCATGATCAAGTACGTGGAAGTGGGTGACAATGATCATTGGCGCTCCTGGTGGTTTGCCATGAGCATGGTGCCGGATAAGGTCCTCAGCTACGAGTTCCGTGTCAACAAGTCCGAAATCGAGAATTTCGTTACCTCCAAGAGCTAGCAGACGTTTCGCTTTTGGCATCACGCATACGGCTTGATGTCCGAAATGTCCTTTACTCCAAAATGAAAGGGTTAAACATGAATTTAATCATTCTTGCAGTCGCTCTCTACTTCATTTCTCTCTTCACCTTCGCTGCTATCTCCAGGCGTTACTGGCCTTCCGTAACGAGCTGGTACCGATCGTGCGAGGAGATCTGCTTTGCTATGGCTCTGGTCGGTCTGATGGTCACAGTGGTGGGTGGCATGTTGGTGGCGTCTCAAGTGGCACGCGGGCTGCCCAAGGCAACCACCACTGATTTGATCACTCTGGCTAAGCTCGGCGCTGACGACGTCAAGCCCGGCTCGTTTGTTTTGCATCATGTCAATCCGCGGATGCAAAACTACTATCTGGTCAATTCGCTACGGTCTAGTGGTAGCTACAAGTTTGACTCAATCCGCGACGAGTCAAGCGTGGTGGTGGTCGAGACAGATAACCTGAAGGATCAGGGTTTTGTCCTCGTTACCTGTACTTTCCCGGACCCGTCTGCGAGTCTGGCATTTTGGGCTTCGATTGCCGATAACGACAAGGTCTGTCAGCGCGAAATCCGCATCCCTCGCGGTACGCTCGAAACTCGCATGACGGCAAAGTAATCGCTGATTGTGTGAAGAGAAAGGATTTGAAGATGATGACAATCTTTGTGGTGGCTATGGCTTTTGGCCTACTGGCGGCGCTTGATCAAAAGCACAAGCCCATTGCCAACAAGACTCTCGCCTCTCTCCATCTGCTGTGCAACATGGCCGCTGGTGGAGCTATCGGTCTTATTGTCAGTTTGTTTGTCGCCGACGCAGTGCCCACTACGATTGCTCAGGAAATGGTCATATTGCATCCGCTCGACGCTCCTGGGATTGGCGCTGACAAAGCGTTGTTGTTAAAGGGGCGTAATGCTGAGATTCACCGCTTTACCGTCAGGTACGAGAAGGACGGCAAGCTTGTCTATGAAGCGCTTGATCCCAGCCTCGCAGAAATTGAGATTGTCAAAAATCTCGGGCCGGACATCATGATCAAGTCCATCATGGTACCGGATAAGCAATCGTGGCTCTTTGACTGGGCGACCATCGTCGGGCGCACAGACAAGGTTGTGAAATATCAAATCAACGTCCATATTGATCATATCGAGGACGCTGTCCGTTAACTATCGATTAACGACTTAATTCAATACCCCTTCTCGGTAAGTCTTCTCTAAAAAGCGGATGCGGCTAATTGCATCCCCCAACCCAAAGAGAAAGAGATCATCATGTATACCGTAATCATCGCCATGGTCCTCTATGCCTTCTACTACTACTTCGTCATCCTGCGCCAGATCAAGTCGGGATTGATGTCTGATCGCACGCCGAGCGGCGCTCGCACGGCACTGGTCAGCCTCTGGGGTTTTGCCTTGAGCGGTGTCGCTGGTGCGCTCTTTGCTGGCATCATGGTGGCTCCGATGGTGCCGTTTTTGCCTGTCACTGACACCTATGTGCTCAAGCCTCTGGCGTCACAGAACACTCGGGCTGACACCATTGTCTTGCATAGCGGCAACCCAGCCTTCAGCACCACTTACTACGTGCGTTACGATGTCCTGCCTGGGAAGGTCAAGTTCGAGGCGGTGAGCTCCCTGTCTGATATCACCGTCATCGAGGACGATGGTCTCAAGGGTAGCGGCCTGATGCTCAAGACGCATCCGGTGCGCGACATCAATTCGCCCTGGGCTGGCTGGGCGTTGTTTGATGACGGCAACGCTCCCCGATACAAGTACGAGATGCGCGTGCCCAGGGGCACCGTGGAGACCAGATTGAATGTGAACTAAGCATTTTTTATCAAGGGGAGACCGTGAATAGTCACGGTCTCTGTCTGAAACTTTGCGGCTATCTATGGAGAATCTAAAATGACCAATGGTCCTTATTTTGCATTTGCGTACAGCAGCCACGAAGCGGGCGGAGGTGTCGATGATTCGGTCGGCATTTTTACTTGCCTTGAGGAAGCGAAGCGTGCCGTTGAAGATGCGTTGCCTAACGAGCGCATCCTATCAGGGCATGTAGCTGTAGTGCAGGACAATCAGTTCAAGATCATCCGGGTGTATAGCACGCCTCATGTCGACTACGGTTATTTCTGGTTCGACGTCGGACTCGACGATAGCCAGCAAGCGCGGTGGCGCTAAGGCTAAGTAGCCCTGCCGTCTAAATCTGCGTTAAATATTTCAGTCCAAATAGAAGGTGACGAGAAATGTCGAATGCAATTGAAGTTGCTCTGCAGCGTCTGCGGGACATTTTTGAAGCAGCCCTGCCCAAGCCGGCTGAGGTAACTTCCCGGCTCGAGTACTCGGAAGAAATAGATCAGCTCACGGATGTCGTCGGCTCCGCCGGCATCGCCGCTATCAAAGGTGAGATCGAAGCACGTGGCTATTCGATCCAGTTCATCCCGCGCCTGTTCTTGCAGCATGATGATTGCTCTGCTCCGCATAGTGTGTTTCGGTTCAAGCGCATTTCGTAGCACCAGCGTCAGCAAGTTTTCCCTAGTGAGTTGATTCTGCACAAACCTTGAAAGGTATGAGCCAATGTGGTCTATCATCGTCGCCTTGTCCATCTACACCGGTTTCTTCTTTTATCGACGCAACCAATCGCGCCAAAATTTGCTGCCCTCGCAGGTGGCATTTCGATTTACGATTTTGGCAATGGTCGTGGCAATGTTTGCCATCATCTTCGCCGCCCACCTGGTCACTCCACTCTTGCCCACAAAAGCGGAGCGACAGACCTTTGAACTCTTGCCTCTCGGTACAATGGACGTGGCTCCTGGTACGGTCGTCGCCCAGGTGGGTAGTGCCACTCGTGGTACCAAATATATCGTCAAATACCAGAATCGCGCCGGCAGTGTCGTCTATGAGACCATTGCCAATAGTGCACTGGTGACGCTGTCGAAGGGTGTTTACACCCAGGGTGGTGGTACTCTCACCCGGTATTACACAGTGCCGGATACCACTAGCTTCTGGGCCGGATGGGCGATTGTTCAGGCAGATGACGGCAAGCTCAACGGCGTCGAGATCTATGTCTCGGCGGATGCCTTTGAAAACAAGGTCAGCGTGCAGTAGCTAGAATCTCTGGCCGGCGGAAAGCCTTATAGGGCGCATTCTGTGCGTCCGGTATGTCCAATCTAATCCATAGTCGCAGAGCTTGATGCAGAGGCATTTGGCTCTATCTAAGTAACATCATCTGCAGAGGCAGAAGGAATCTAAAATGAACCAGATTGCAAATCGTACCGAATTGCTCTCCTCCATCAACACCGAGCTTACCGCTCGTGGTCTGAAGAACATCCGCAAGTTGGGTGACAGTCAGAAGGGTGAGTTTGAGATCGTCGCTCTCAAAGAAGTGTACGACCACTCCGCGCGCTTCTTTACCGATGTCAAATTCGCGGTTCTTTTTCCGGGCGGCAAAGAAGGCGAATTCACAGTGCGCTTCAACGCCAACGGGTCTACTTCGGATGGAGCCATCGTCGTGGTCGTCGTCAACGGTCGCTTTGCTATTGTCAAACAGTGGCGTCTGCCGCTGTCTCAGTGGACTTATGAGATACCGCGTGGTTTTGGTGAAAAGCTCGATGCTGCTCAAATCAATGGTGTGCTCGGCAGTGTCGCTATTGGTGATTTGCCGCTGGGCACAGTGACTCGCGAACTCGGCGAAGAGGTGATGAAGGGTGCGGTTATACAATCCATCACTCATCTCTGTAATATCGCCGAAAACTCTGGCACCAACAACATCGCTCCGGGCTATTACCTGGTGCAAATTAAAGTGGACGAGGAAGTTTTGTCGGGCAGGGCTCATGGCTCAGAGGACGAGCTCAAGCTCTATCTCTGGGACTCTGCTCGGGTGCAGTCCGAAATTGGACAGAAGATTTGCGACAGTCATTCAATCACTGCCATCGCTCTTGCCAGGCGTCATATCGACGCTCTGCCGCGGATGTGATGGGCATTGAATAAAGAAGCGTCATCGCTGGCTTTTGGCAAAACTCGGTAACAACCACTTACATCAATCCAAACTGTTCCTCTGCGCACTTACATAAGCAACTCAGGTTGTGCGTGGGGTCTCGGCGAGTGAGCAATTAGTCGCCTTCACTTTAACTTAAACGGAGAACGCATGATCAAAAAAGAACACGTGCTGTGCACTGTCGCTCTCGTCAGCGCTGTTGCCCTTTTGTTTGCTTTGCCCTGGTTGGGTTTTGTCACCCGGGCCCTGCCGCTTCTGGTACTGCCAGTGGTGGCCGTCATCTACGCCTGTATGCTTTATTTTGGCTGGCAGCTACTCGTGCCAGCTGGAATGTTGCTTGGCGCTCGCTTTAATGGCAGTCTCGTGGTGGCAGGTTTGTGCCTGGTCAACCTCGGCTTGCCATTTGCCTTGCTACTGACCGCGCACTGGTTAGTTGGTATCGTTGTCTGGTCGTGGCTTTATCTGTTTGCGATGGTAATTGCCACACTGATGGTGCACGGAGTCTTGTGCTGGCTTGTCGACCCCTATTGTCGGCACCTGGAGGCACATGAGAGACTGCGTAACTGCAATCTCACCTATCACAACGACATCGTCTACACCATGGCGGTCCATGGTGACAAACTGGTGCCGAGCGAGCCTTTTGTGATCGCGCCAGCACGGCTAGCCGATGTACACGCACAGGTCGTACTCAGTCTGCGAGCTGAAGACCTGGGCAATTTCGAAAAGGCCGATGAGCGTTTGCTTGCTGCCATACCGGAGATCGGCAAAATCGGCTTTACCGGCAATATGAGGTTGCAGATGGCGTTTTGCATCCTCAAGCAGAGCTATGGCGTCTTCGGAGACGAGGAAGGCGTCAAAGAATGCGCTGCTCAATTGATGACGCTTAGAGATGAGCAGCGCTCGATCATGGAGCAACTGATCTCGATGTCGCGCCGGACTACTTAGCGCGCAAGCAGCGGAGTTAAGCTTCATCCATTTAACAAAACAATAGACCGCACCATCGCTCAATAATCTCTTCGCTCCAGTTATCTAGAGAGGAGAAGGTTATGTCAAGCTTCAGAATTATCGATCCCCGTGCCAAACGTCCAGCCATCCTCACTTTTGGTCTGGGAGCCATCGGCTCGCTGATTACAGTCGCTATGCCGATAAAGTCGTCCAAGCAGACAAAGTCTGGCTCTGCGCTGGTGGTTTTGCCGGTTATGCCAGCGCCATGTTTTATGTCATCTTTTACATCGGCTGCAACGGTGAAGAGTGGGAACGGCACTGGGATTAGAACATCGAGTGTTGTTCGTGAAGTACAGGGGGTGCTACGGCACCCCCGGAGATTTTGAAGGTTTGTGCGTTTTGTGTATTTTTTTTGAAAAATTTGAGATACTGTATCATATAATAAGGTTGGCGCAAGGAAAGAACATCGTATCCATCCTGGTTCCCGAAGATTCGTACATTTTTCTCTCGCTTTGTTTGGTAAAATTTAGTACTACATGATGTCATAGCATGGGGTAAAAAAATTCGGAAATGAGCCTGAGCTATTGAGTCGATGCTTTTGGCACCATCTCAACAGTCTCAGACCCACTCCCGAATTGAAGTTACCTTACCGGGGTAAGGTGATTTGCACTCTTAGTGGTGCTTAGCGCTTGCGCGCAGGCTTGGCCGCGGGCTTCTTGGAAGCAGCGGTCTTGGCCTTGCCGGTGGTGGCACGAGTGCGCGGCTTCCTGGCGGTCGACGCGCTCTTGCGAGCTGCCTTGGCCTTGGGAGCCGGCGTGTCTGCCGCGGGGGCAGAGCTGTCGCCATCACCGTCGTCGTCGTCGTCCTCGCCCGAAAGCGTCTCGGAGACCTTGTAGGTCTCTTCGTCGCCCAGGGTGACTTCGACGCCGTTGGGCAGGTCGCCCGGGGTCGGCTCGGTGTACATGGTGCCATCGAGGCCCATGAATGACCGGCGCCCATCGTCACCACGGATGATGTCGATGGTCGTACCGAAGAGCTCACCGTCGACATAGGTGCCGGCGAAGAAGCCCGGGGAGCGGCGATCGTAGTCGCGCAGCTGACCGTTTTCGACCTCGTTCCAGAGGTAGCCGATCTCGTGGACCTGGAAGGTCTTCTTGATCAGCGTCGGCTGGGTGTGTTCGGTGGTCGAGAACCAGCCCGAAGCCAGCTTGCCGTCCAGCGACCGGATGATCGCCGGGTAGTGGCGCTGCTGCCATTCGAGGTGAGCCGCATCGCCTTCGTTACGGCGCTTGAAGTCGCCGATCATGAAGAGCGTGTGGTCGTTGGCCAGAAGGGCTGCGTTGTACGGCAGCACCTTGACGCGCGGGTTGGTGTTGAGGAAGAAGAAATCGCGGGGCTTGCGCGGAATCACCTTGTCCGGGTCAGACGGCTGGTCGGCCGCTTCCGGGTGGTTGTTCACGAAGTTGTCGCGACGCTCCTTCTCCTGCATCAGGCGCTTGACCAGCTTGTGCTCGGTCAGGATAGCCGGGATGAAGAAGACCTTGGCGTCGCCCACCACGAAGCTGGACAGGTACTCGCCCGCCTGCTTGCGCAGATGGGTGACCTGCGCATCGAAGCTGCCGGCGGCCTTGGCTGCCAGAACTTCAGCGGGGTGCTTGGCGCGGTAGAGGTAGTTCTTCTCGGCCTCGAAGAGCGCCTGGAAGGCTTCGTTGTTGATCATGTGCCCGAGCAGGACGATGGCGTGCGGCTTGAAGTCGCGCAGGTAGGCCATGATCTGTTCGTGCATGTTGCGATCGTGTGTCGGCCAGAGCGTGTTGGCGATGACCACCACGCGGCTCCGGTCGGGAAGCGAGACATTGAAAATGCCCGCTTCGACCAGAGACGTTTTGGCGATTTCCTCGACCGTTACGCCCTTGAGGCCAGTAGCTTTGTTAGCCATGTTACAGTCTCCTTAGCTTATGCCGACGCCAGCTTCTGAGCGTCTTCGAGCTTGTCGAAGAAGGTCAGGACAGCGTGCGCGAGCTGGTTATAAGAGTCGAGCCTGAGAACGTTGGGGAACGCGAGACCCGCGTTGTACGGCTGAGGCATGACGATGGCGCCGAGCGCGGACTGGGCGACGCCCACCGCGGTTTCAGCGTTGTCTTCGACGATGAGCGGAATGCGCTCCTCGAGCATCACCCGCTTTTTGGCATGGGTGCTGGCGAAGATGATGTCGCTCTTGGACACGACGTGCCCGAGATGCTTGACGATCAGGTCTTCGGTGACCTTCTGCGCGATGCCGGTGCCGTAGGTGGCGGAGCCATCCGGGCGAGCATCGGCGGCACCGGGCGTCCAGGTGCAGATGAGCACCTTGATGCCGGCAGCCTTGAGCAGTTCCATCTGCTCGATCACACCGGCCATGGGCGACAGGTCGCCATAGCCACCGTTGGCGCGCTTGACGAATTCCATGAAGACGTCGGCGAACTGCTCGGGGCTGATGGGGGTGTTGGGGTCGCGCGCCATGTCGTAGAACTCGCGCTGCACACCGTTGAAGGTGAAGCCGTAGTGCTGGGAAGCGAAGGCCTGGAAAGGCGACTCCCAGTCGAAAACGACGCCGTGCAGATCGAACATCACAGCCTTGGACCACTTGAAGTACGGGTCATTCACTCGCAGAAGCGAGCTCGGCGGCCAGTTGGTCGCGGAAATTTCCGCAAACGCTGACCCACCGCTTTTCTTTGCGTTAGTCATTTGTAACTCCTTGAGTATAGACAGTTGCTGAGCAGCGCACAAAAGCCGACCCCGGTTGGTGTCGGCTCAAGTGCTTGCTCAAAAGGGTTGGATCAGTAAACGGCCGTCTTGAAGACGTTGTTGCCGTCGACCAGGACGTGGCGCTTCTGTCCGTCGCTGTCGGTGACAGGGAGGATGGGCAGCGGATGGATGTGGACCTTGCCGCCGTGCACGCGACCTTTGCTCACACCCAGTGTCCAGTTGGGCTTCACAGCGTAGCCCATGAACGAATGCCGCTCCTCGGTCAGGTGACCCATCTCGATCGAACGAATCACGCCACCGCGGGTGGTGCGACGCGAACGCTTGCCGAGACGGTGCGTGTGACCGTGGATGACGCTGCGACCGGTGACATCGGACTCAGCAGCAGGGCTTTGACCCGGCTTGCTGCGGACCTTCTGCCCGTGAATCGCGTCAACGTCACCGTTGAGGACGAGACCGCCGGCCATACCGCCTTCCCCGAGGGAACCGTAGATGAACGTGATCGGATCATCCTTGGTGTAGCCCATCAGGTTGTGGAAGTTGAGGAACGGCTCCTTGGTGACCGGGTCCAGAAGACCAGCCACGTTGGCGTTGGGGTCGACCTGCGAGCGGCGGTTGCGATCCTCGTGGTTGCCGAGGATGTAGAAGATGTGCATCGCACCCGAAAGCTCGATGACCTGGTCCATCATGCGACGGACTTCGTCGAATTCGTGCTGGGTGTTGGAGATGACACCGGGAGCCTTGGGCCAGCGCGACAGACCAAACATATCAACGGCGTCGCCGATGATGATGATGATGTCGAACTTGTTGGCCTTGAGCCAGTCTTTGACCATCCAGCTCACTTGCTTGTTGTGAGCGGGGATGTGCCAGTCCGGAATGAGCCCGATTGTGGTGCCGTCAGGCAGCCGCAGGTCGAGAATTCCGTGATATGCCAGGTAGCCGAGCGCGCGATTGTCGTTCAGCTCCAGGATTTTCGCGCGGAGTTCCGCGCGAGTGGAAGAAACATCAATACCCTTCTTGGCGCCGAGCTTCTTGATCAGACGGTCGAGGGACCGCGTCACGCTCATACGCTTCGAGGGTCGTACAGTAACTTTGCTAGTCATGTTTGACTCCTTAGACCTCTTGCCAGACGAGGTTCAACTTGATGGTTAAGCCCCGTCTAACGAGGCCGCATGTGGATCTTGTAAAAACAAGGGGGCTTGCACGCAGCCCGTTCGATGAAAGCTGGCAACCTTCATCTCGAGAATAAATCCCAAAGTAAAACCCATATAAAACCAACTCCTTGTGGAGAAAGCTCAATTGGGGTTCTAACTCAACTGCTGTTTGGTTTTGGGGGTTTCCAGAAACAAAGAGAAGGGGGGATTACGATATGAAACTACTCTGTGACCAATAGCCAGTACAATCCGGCTTTTATAGTCTTAGAGAGAGATAAAGTGGTCGTAACCGTTCACGCCAACTGGCATTAGTGGCGATTCTTGGAGCCCTCTAATGTTGCGGATGCACCTATATAGGCGTTAGTCTTGCCAAGCGGGGTGTTTGGGCAGTTATTTTTGGGGTAGTATGTTGCGTTTGTAAAGTCGCTGGCGTAGCTCACATTACGATCCCCGGGGGTCTAGCGCGGTTCGCGCTAGCTATCCAGATCGCCTCTGTTTTAGCAACCTAAACGCTGGTCTGAGCGGCCGCAAAAAGTGCTTCGCGAGGATTCTTTTCTTTGGATAGTTCTTTGAGCTTTTGATAGAGTTTTACTTCTTCGCCATTGAGCTGCGAAGGAATCAGGACGTCTACTGTTACAAGTTGATCGGCGCCAGCAAGACCCAGTCCTTTGAGGCGATAAACGCGCCCTGGCTGCGTCAGAGGCTGGATTTTCATCACTACTTTGCCGGTAGCTGTGGGGATTTCTATTTCTGCACCGAGCATTGCCTCATATAAGGTAACGGGCACATTGATGGTTATGTCTTTGTCGATAACGCCTAATACCGGATGGGGTCTTAGTTTGATCTTGAGGATCAAATCTCCATAGGTGCCCGCACGCATGTCCCATTTGCCCTGGTTGGAGCGGCGGATTTCCATGCCGTCAAAAAGACCGCGGGGCAGGTCGATTTCTACTTTGCGGTCAACTGTAAAATAACCCACTCCGCGGCAAGTAGTACACTGCATGCGATTTACTGGTTTGAGATTGATGCACTCTTCGCAAGCTTTGGGATCGTTGATTACTAATTGTCTGTGGCAGCCTTTTACGGCTTCTTTCAGTGTTATTTCAAGTTCCATTTCAAGCGATTGAGCTTGAATTTTGCCCTGAACATTTTTGATCTCTTGAGTCTGGGCTTGTTGCGTACTCTGCACAACGTTTTGAACGCCGGATGTGACCTTATTCCAAAGTGCTCTTACATCTGAGGTTTGTCTAAAAACAGCACTGTTTTTATCGTACTCGCGTCTCTTTGCTGTGTCCGAGAGTGTCTGGTATGCCAGCTCAATGTCCTTCCAGGTGCGTGCTTGCAGCTCTGGGTCGTCGTCGGCGGCAGCAGAATGCGGTCCCAGCCTATTGGTGAGCTGGGAGTAAGCCTCATGTATATCATCTGTACTGGCGTTGGGGCTAACGCCCATTACGTAGTAAAAATCCCGAGGCGCCTGGGAAGTACTTTGAGTTTTGATCTTTTGTTTATCGTCGTCCACAGTCATAGGCTTTATTGTGCTTCCGCTTAATCTGATTGCCTCCAGAGCTTCCTTTAAGTGTGCCCTTAAATGGCGGGCGCATCAAAGTTAGCCTGGAGAAAAGCCAAATTTACTAAATTGGCTGATTAAGATTGGCTGTATGGTAAACAGGACTTGAATAGTAAATGTAACAGGAGAGTGAACAAATCTAATAATACACAGCCAAACTCATTTGTCCTTCTATATTTGCCCGTTAAACTTGAGTTTTATCGCTCAGGTAAAGCATTTTGCAAGAATAATTTTTTGAGTGAGGTTGAGGTTTATAAGACGTTTTGCCCTGTCCAGCTTATCGGACGCATTTATCTGCCTCTGAGATAGTCGGCATAATCACTGGTAAAGACAAGCAAAAGGCGATTGTCAGTTTGTCTTGCCAGGTTGTTTTGTTGCACCACAAGATGAGCTTGTCGTGTCAAAAAATTGATTCTACTGGTAAGCATCTCGCCTTGACCAAGCACATGGGCCAATCTTTGAGCGCGGGAGCCGCCGGAGCCCCGCTCTACTCCAGCTTGAGCAATACCAGCCAGGCTTGAATAAACTAGTGGCACAAAAGAAAGAGTGGAGAGTGTTTTTTCGCTAGGTGTAGGAGTAGTGTTGCTAATGCCGAGAGTGGCGCGGATATTGGCGATTTCATGGTCGGCAGCGATAGCCTCACTGGCTAATTGTTTTTGAGCGGAGACAAGCTCAATGGCTGTGCGTGCTAGTTCTGGGCTCTCAATTGACCCGAGCCTTGAGGTGTTATTGTTTATCCAGCTCTCTAGTCTGGTTAAAGACCACTGACATTGACCTTCTCCGCAAAGTTGGCTGAGTCTGTCGCGACCTTGTTTGAGCAAATTTTGCTGTTGGCTTGATTCCTTTTGCCCGAGCGCCTCTACAACTTGCACAAATGCAGCTGTAATCTCAACTGTTAGCTCGTTTTTGCGTTCCTGGAGCTGCAAGTCGCGAGTAATCAGAGCGTTTTCGTCTGGACCAACAGGGTCTGTCAGTTTGTGGCTGGACTGCTCGCGGTAGAGGCTCTGTCCAGGCGGTGGCGCTTGGGTGGTGCTGCCTTGTTGCCAGGCTGGTTCGTGGAGGAAGGCCGCTGCCGCCTGTGACGAAGGTCTGTAGGTAATGCGGTTGGCAAAAAAACGTGGTACGACTGCCGCCGCCTTGGCTCCGCTTGATTGTTTGGGCAGGTCTGTACCTGGTATAGTGCCCGGTGCATGCTGTGGGGGCTGGGTCTCAACTACAAGGGCGGCTTGAGTGAGAGAAGCAATCAGGTTGGCTGGAGCGAAATTTTGTTGTGGTGGTAAATAAGTAAGCTTTTGGCTGCTCGGCAAAAGGTGAGTGTGGGTGGCTTCGCCTTTGATTATTTCCTGGGCTTGCGCACTGCTGGTAATACCAGTTGTAGCACTCGCTATCAAGCAGCTAAGCAGTTTAAACCTTGATTTCATTGGCTGTTTGTCGCCTTCTTGAGCTTAAAGGTACTTGTAATCGCAGCAAATTCTTTATCCATTGCCGCTTTGTTGTCCATCGGGCAGAGTCCCTGGACGATGTAATAGTATCCGGCTGTGTCAAATAGCATTGCTTGATACACATATGACTGTTCGCCTGTTTTAATTTCTTTGGCAGTGGCTTTGATTTCGCGTCCTTTTAGTCCATCAATGACCATGTCGCGCTCGCTGTCCACTTTGAGATCGGTCATAGTTTCTATGTTTTTTAGCCTGACCAGGGCAAATTCGGCGGGATTATCGATTTTGATAGCAGCAATAGATGGAGCAACAACTAATACGGCGGTCTTTTTGTCTGGTTTGTCAGTCGATGCTGCTAGCGGTTTGTAGATAAGAGCGTTTTGCAACCGTCTGGACTTCTTCAGTATGGAGCCGTCGCTAATGCTAAAGTTTAGACCCTCATCCAGAGAAGGAGCTTTGGCTGTGGTATCGATAGCGATACTATACATCGCTTCTTTGAGCCTTTTGATTATGGACGGATCGGTATCTTCAGCTACGCTTGCCAAAACCAGATAGCAACAATTTTCGTCACCAAATAGGCGGGCGTATTTATTGAAATTTACGCCGTACATGCTCTGTTTGAATTCGATGGCTAGCCCAAGCAGGTTGCCTAGACTTTCGCTTTTACTGGCTGTCAAAATCATGCCGCGCTTTTCCATTGGCGCAGCCTGATAACTTGCCGAAAGCTTGCTAAAAGGAGCGCTAATTTCGGTGAGCATCAATGAAGCGTTGCTGTCTGGCTCGATATAGCCAGCAAAATTGGAGGCCTGGGCAAAGCCTGGCGGTGGCACAATGGTCATCCTAGTACCCGGTACACGCTGTGGTTTTGCCGATGGTAGGTTGGATTTGGCGGGCACAGGCTCTTTGCCCAATACTATTGTGCTTGAGCTACCGGCCAGTGCTGGGGTCAAGGCAAATAGTGCGGTGCCCAGGACCATGAGCCTGCTGTTTTTCCAATGACTACGCAAAATTTTATGCCCCTGGCTAAATGACAGCTGGATTATATCTCGCTTGCTATTTTAATAGGTCAATTTTGGTAGAGCTTTTTGACTGTTTGCTCAAAGCTTTCGCGCTGACATGTTCTAAAGAATTTGCCGGTGCCATCCAGGTAAACCAGGCTGGGGTAGGCTTTTATGTCATATTTATGCTTGGCTTCAAAGTTGCCAGGATCTTCGCCATCGATGCGCTCAAACTGTATACGGTCTTTATACTGCTTACGAGCTTCTTCAAAACGGGGCTCAAACTCTTTGCAATATTTGCACCAATCGGCAAAGAAGAACAGTACCTTGCGCGGTTCTTTGCGCATTGATGGGGTGATTGGACCATTAAAAAGACCGGCCATATAGGCTGGGTCCTGGTTTTGCGGTGGTGTGGGTAAAATTTGCCCTTGATGCTGATGCAGTAAGGTTAAACCTTGCTTTGCTAGCTCGCCAAAGCTGCTTTCTGGGCTTTTGTGCACCAATTTTGTGTATTGGTGTCGGGCTGCCGTGTATTGACCGCTGGCTTGCAGGCTGAGGGCATAGTAGTAACGAGCCCGTATGTCGTCAGGATGATTGTTTAGGAATTTTTCTAGACTGTGAGCGGCTTTGCCAAAGTTTTTGCTCTCATACATGGCAATGCCTGACTCGGCCTCAAGCTCTGCCGTATCCGCGGCTCTTACAGCCAGCTGGCAAGTCGCCAGCGACGTTGTGGTAGCGCAAAAAAGAGTCAGGAAGTAAGTAGTAAAATACGTTTTGGGCTGGGTCTTCAATGTGATTTCCTCACCTTTGATTTACCACGCCTGGGGTGTTTTTCATCGTTAGGCGGCGCTTGCCTGACAAAAAGGTTTTAGTCGCACTTAATTTGTTTGGTTTGATTATTTGGCCGTTGATATACATCGCTCTGGTGTTTTCGCTTAAAAGAGTCGCAGAAGTGACAAGTGAGGCTGATTCTAGTGGTGCTGAATGACAGGGTGCTGGTTGGGGTGTGCCACTGATAGTGGTATCGTATTCTGGTTGACGCAGCCTTTTCTGGTTCGAAACTGGCTTTTAAGGGAAGAGAATTGATGAGATTGGTGAGGATTTGACATGACTGTTTTGTCCAAGAGCTGAGGCAAACTAAGAGGTGTATATGGCTTACCGGACTAAGTGGCAAACCGCATTGAATAAAAGATCACTATGGCAAGCTCTTGTTTGGGTCAGTACTCTTGCTGCGTTGACTGTTAATCCGGTGCAAGCGCAATTAGAAGAGCAAGGAGTGGCTCGCGTCAATCAGATGAACAATCTGGAAGCGCTGCTCAATATTTGTGCCAATGGCACTGAGGTCATGGGCATAGTGGTTGTGCCAGAGCTATTTACCGCAGTGGTTATTGGACTTTTGATGAGACGCTATCGTTTTGCTGGATGGATGGCTGCATTTGCTGTGCTTGCACCTGCTTTTGGTTTGTTTAATCCAAACCTTGTAAATATGATCGTCTCCGCTATGCGCGATACGAGTGGCTCTGCTGCCGCGATAATAATTATGTTGTTAGTCGAAGTGGTGGTGCTGATTGTAGCGTTAGTTGGAATCATTGCCTTGCAGTTTTTGCCGACAATAATTGCTGTACGTCAGCATAAGCCCAATAAAAATCTGGTAATCGGACTCAATTTGGGTGGGTTGTTTTTGCCACCACTTGGGATTGCTGCTATGTGCTTTGCACTTAAGCAAGATGATGGCGCTATGCCAGTAGGATAAGTGTGTTTGCTGTAATGGAATTGCAAATTTGCTCGAAATATTTGCAATGCTAAAGTATTTACAGCATGTACCTGTGTTTGTAAAAAAGTCTGTAATTGTTGGCGCTGCTCATTGCATTGCAATGATTTTGTACAACCATGTAAGCCTCGCTATGGATGATGGTTAGAGGGTTTGCGTTAGATGATAAGTCGAGCCAGTGTACTTAGTGTTTTTCCCAGCCCTGGCATTGTATGTGGTGCATCTTAATAGATAGGTTTGGGCATCAACTCATCACATGTAGTTCATCAAAGGAACACCCCTCGACCTAAATCCACCAAGACATTGCTGTTGCAAAAGTCACACAGTTAGTGACCAGGGGTAGCATGATTAGTGGTAGTCAGGCGTGTAGTGTGTTGATTGGGCCAGGGCTGTACGACCAATTTATTGCTCGTTGACGGCACCTTGGCGCAAATAGCAAATCCGGCGACAGGCTCAGCCTGCTGCTAACAGGAGCTATTTGCGATGTTTATTTCAGACCAGCATCCGCCTCTGAAGTATCGCTTGTGCAAGCATCCGTTAGTGTCATGTCCAGTGCCTTCGCCTACGCCAAGGTACCAAAAACATGACCAAGCTTGCCAACAACAAAACCGCGACTAAGAGGGCTCTCCAACTCCAGGACGCGCTCAAAGTGCGCCCCAACACTGCCCTTCCCTTGTCTTTCTTCCAATCCAATATAATTGTCTGCACCGGTGAAGATCCCGGTGAATTGATTCATGCCATCAAGACCCTCTTCCCGGGTCATCGTCCGCGCCATCATCAGTACCGTTGTTATCAGGCCTGGAAGCTGCCTGGTGTGACGATTGTCATCTCTGGCATCGGCACTGGCTGTATGGAACCCATGATGTGGGAGCTGCTCGACCACAAGACTCTTGGAGACAAGCGTCCTCGTCGTCTGGCAATGATCGGCACTGCCGGCTATATCAGTGACTCGGGATTTGGAGAGGTTTACGTGGTCGACGGCGCTTACCCGGTAGGTTGCGCTATTCGGCTCTCCGACGAACATCTGCCTCTGCGCCCTAATTTTGCAAAGGTCGAAACACTCGGTCTGTCAACGGCCATCGAGATGTCTACTGACCGCTACTTCACCTGCACTCCGGACATGAGCGATGAACGCAAGGTCTTTGCTAAGTCGTTTGATCCGCTGCTCGTCGAAGAACTCGAGAAATACTGGAAGCCCGGTCGGCTCATTTCTATGGAATCGGCGCAGTTTTATCACTTCGCCAAAGTGTTTGGGCTGCCCGATACTGAGTACGTCGCGTTTCGCGGTGTGGCCAACCTGGCTGATCAGTTTGAGACCCAGGGTGACTACTCGCAAAAGGTTTTGATTGACGCCCTCAGGCATGCCGTCAATCTGCTGAAGAAGTAAGCACGGCCACTAGTTACGATGGAGTTGCGATTGTCTACGATTGCAACTCCATCGGTAAATTCTCGCAGCGGGTGTCTGGTCTTGCCTGCCACCTGTCCATTTTCACCCTGACGCAATCCTGCTCCAGAGTGGAGAGGTATTGCATATGAGGACTGCAATGTTCAAATCTCTGCGTTTTTCCAATTGGTCGACCTCTCTCAAGTGGGCCATTGCCATCGTCTCCACGATCGCTTTTCTGGCGCTTGGCGGTTTTAAGTTGCTGGTGGTACTCGTTATCTCCGGCTTTATGGCACTGCAGGTGCTCGTGCAAATTTGGCTGCCCATCCTGGCTGTGCTCGTCGCAGTCACCGCCTACGGAGCCTATCGGGGTTACAAAAACGGTACCGGTCCAGGGCGTAGCGCTCTGCGTGCTCTGTCCTGGACTCTCATTGCCGGTGTGGTTGTCGGGCTGTTGATCGGTCTGCGCATGGCGATGGAGCTGAGTGGACCGTAGTGCTGGCATTGCCGGTAGTATCAATAACCGCTGCCGGAGTCTTTCGGCAGCGGTTATTTTGGCGGTAGCTTGACTATTTACAATGCCGCGCTCTGGCTTGGCGACAAATTGTTTTTAGCTAGAAGGATGGAGTCTATGGATCATCAGCCTTTGGCGATTGAAGTTGCCAGTGAAACCGATTTATCGACGACGGAAGCTGAATTGGATGCACTCAGGCAAGTTTTGGAGCTGTTAGGACCGGCTTGCACAAGTCAATGCCGACTCGGGAATCAGGCATCTGAATTTGTCAGAACTTTTGCTCGATTGGATGCACAGCCACGACATGACACTGTGTTAGCATGGGATGAGATCCGTGCATTACCGGCGTTTGCAAGTGTTAACCAACTTCTGCGCAGGTCTGGTAAGTGTTTGGATGTGGCGCTGCATGAGATTGATTTTGCTATTGACGAGAGTCGCAAGCTGGGCAATGGACGCTTGCGTGCGAAGTATCTCGATCGTCTTAAGCGTCATCGAGATGAGACCATAAAACTGGTCAAGCTTTTTGAATTGGGCGAAGAGACCAGTAATACTCCTTTTGCAATTCGCCGAGATGTTCTCGTTTTTCTTCACGGTGAGCTGAGTGAAGTCCTGGCTGAACTCACGACCGTGCGCCGAATGTACAAGGATCGGTGGTTGCCTGAGGGATTTTATTCAGAGATCCTCAGCGTGGAAGCTGAGTTATTTCGCTTGCGCTCCCGGGTCGGGAAGTGGAGAGATAACCCCAGCCAAAAGCTTGCTATGAGCTACGGAAAATGGATGAGCCAATTTACGCAGGCGACTATGGTAATCTCGAAGCTCATTAACAACATCAAGTATGAGATGCAGGAGCGTGGTTGCCCTATGGGCAACAGGCTCGGATTGATCAAGTTTTACAGATTCGACTGAAAGCAAGTTGGATTTGGATTAGTCTCTAATCCAAATCCAACTGCTTGCGGCTGGGAGTCATCCCCCTACCGCAATTTTTTTAGTCGTTGATACTGTATGCGGTAGTGGAATTTGCGGATTGAGTACCTGACTCATTCGCCCTTTAACAACTATATGTATGGGTAGAGAGGGCAATTTAAAAAGATGAGCTTGTCGTTTTCCCTGTTGAGTACCAACCGCTCTGGGCAGTTGACTCAAATGGAAAAACGACAAGCATTTTTTTAGTTAGAAGCTCAGGACTTGCTTGAGAGCCATTCTTCCCAGTTAGGGAATTCTTGCCTGGCCTTCTTGTAATCTAGTTTGGTGCGCGTACGCATGTTATACAAAAAAGCCTCGCCGCCGTCCCGCTCCGTATTCTTGCACCAATCGAAGGCAACAGAATTGGCTTCACGTTTGGTCATGTACGGCTCGAACGGCGGCGTGCAGCCATCCAGACTGGGACTGTTATGGTAGCGTGTTCCAGATTCCCGGCACTTTTCCAGCACTACCCATTCGCGAGGCTCTTCTGGCGGTGCCATGTAGTGTTCATCTCGAATCCAGGTACCGCTCGAAACGCTTGGGCTGAAATAGAGATTACAGGCCTCCTTGTAGAGATCTTCTGCCGTGATTACATTGGCCCGCAAGACATATCGATTTTCGTAAAATGCCCGGCAGTTCAATTCGAAGCGGCGCGCTTTTTGACAAGCTTCCCACAATGGCTGCAGCAACGGATGCATCAATTTTATTGCATCGTTTGCCCTGGTTTCGGCGACAAAGAGAGCATGCTCGCGCTGGTAAAAAAGATTGGTCCCCTTTTCCCCCACCGAAAGGCAACCTTTATTGATACGCTCCGACTTGCACCTCTTAACCTCCTCTTTTGCCGCAGTCGCAGCTGCAAACGCGGTGAAAAGCGCGGTGTAACGAGCGTTCAGATTGGCAAGGGCTTTATCATTGTTGGCGATGTAGAGATTCTTCATTTTCTTTCTCCATGCCTGATTGTTTGCACGAGCGCCTACAGGCATATGCGCTCGCGTCAGACAAGATGCACACGCGCCGTCCATCGGAGTGATGGGCGGCGTTACATGCAGCTTGCGTGAGTGAAAAATTTAGTCTCGGCGGCACTCTGCCTTTGTCACTTGATCAGTTGCTGTTTTGCCGATAGACGATTTCGAGGTCGCCCAGTGCAGAGCGACCTGACATGACCGTTTCTGTCAGCCAGGCATCAGGTTCGGAAGCCAGCTTCTGGGCAACTCTTCTGGCTTGATGGATGACATCTGCGCTGGACTTTTGACTGGTCAGTCCAGCGTATTGATCGGCTGCACCAAGACCAAAGGACAGGGCGCCGACAAGAGTCAGTGGATCGCTGATAAGGCTGAGACCATGCAGGGTATCCAGTACGCAGTTGGCAGCACAGATAGCCTTAAGGTCAGCATTTTGCCAGTCGATATGCAGGTCCAGACCCAGGTTGTTGAGGACCCTGTAGCGAGCCTGGGGCAAATTGATATTGTCTTTGAGCGCAATCTTTTGTGCCAGTGGCTCGACCAGTCTGAGGGCAGATAGTGGACGCAAAAACGGACCGGAGCAACTCAGCGCTGCCACTGGCTTGGACCAGGCGAGCCATGCCAGTTGTTGCAGTCCCGTGGTCTTAGCTTTCGTCGGAATTTTGCTCAGAACTACTTTGAAGAAGCCTTTGTTGCGACTTGTTTTATGGCTTGCCCCCATGGCGGTTTTGGAATCTTTTGTGAGTCGGCAGAGTCGTTCTTCGAATGAGTCATTGAGACTGGGATTTTGTCTCAGTGTTGCAAGAAATGCTGCAAAGGTTGTCGCGAGTCCCAATTGTTCTTTTGGTATCAAGTGCATTTTATAGCTCCTGAACTGTTTGCATTGTGAATTGGAAGTGCCTGTAGATAGATTGAATGTGTGCTTGTCCGTTTGACAATATCAGTCAAAAGAAGCAGGCAAAGAGTGCTGTGAATTATGGTGTTGCTGGTGACGCTAGATAAAACTATGTGGAAAGTTGAATTTATCCTGGCACAAGTATCAAGAGAAAAGAAAGTGGTTAATAGTGTAAATGCTAGCAATAGCCTTTGGAATTGATGTACAGAGCATAAATAGTATTAGTAAAGCTGCGCTAGCGGCGCCACTACCGGTAGTGGCTATGCAAAGAGGCAAAACGATTGCTCGCTTTGCCTCTTGAGGGTGTGGTGGGTGGTGTAAAGTCTCAGGTGTACTTAACTTACCAGAGCAGTAGTAACCATTTTGTAAATTGCGATTACTAAAAACAAGAGGAAGTTCCTGGGGAAACTTCCTCTTGTTTATATGGCCCGTGAAGTAAGTCTCTACTAGCCCTCAGTTAAGTCCTGGACTTAACCGCATTTGCTGTAGCCGCAAGATTGACAGACATTGCATCCATCAATTTTGAGCCAGGTGTCACCACCACACTTGCCGCATGCTGGTTGCGTACGACCTAATGGATTGGTTGATGTGTTAGCAGCTTCAGCCAGCATGCCGATTGTCATTTGCACAGGCTGAGCTTGAGCGTTGACGATAGCAGCTTTGGGCACAGCACCGTTGTTGAGAGCGGCATGCGCTTCATTGATTTCGTCATTGCCTTGGAGAGTGAGTCTTGCGATAGTGCTGGATTGCTTTAGCCAGACCATCACAGGGTGACTGCACGACCACTGCTTTATCGCTATCGGAGAATTTGAAGAAAGCAGGATAGCCAGATTGAATATTGACCAGTTGACGGACAATAGACATTTCAGCTTTTGCTCTTTCTTCTTCGCCAAATTCAGCGGCGTATTGCAAGAATGCTGATGCCAGGCGGCCTACGGCTTCAAACAGACCGGCTTCGATGGCGCCTGGTTTGCCCATTCTGGCGTAGACTTCAACTAATTCACCAGGATGTGCTGGTTCGTGGTTGAGGCTGACGTGCAGTGTGGAGCCACCATCTGGAGAGCCGACGCGTACTTTGTAGTTTTGACCGATGGTCTCATCTACATGGATGTCGCGACGCTCCTGGTGTCCCAGTTGAGCAAGGAGGTCAGAGCTTCTGTCGTAATCTTGCGATGCGATTTTTTCGACTGGCTGTGAAAGACGGCTACCATCTGGATAGAAGGTAATGTCTTTGACGCCCAGTTTCCAGGCTAGCATGCAGGATTCGAGTACAGCTTGTTCGCTAAAATCAAGCGGGATAGAGCATGTGTTTGATACTGAGTTGAATACTTCAGGGCATTCTTCAGCACCGTCGTGAATAGCAGCCAAGTGTTTGATATAGGCTTCAGGACTGACTTCTACGCGGATGGGGAAAGCCTTTTGTACAGCTTCCGGTACTTCGGCAATACCGCGGCAGGACTTGTTATTGTTGCGGATTTTTTTCATCAAAGCATTTTGATCGTCCTCAGATTGAGGCCAGGCGCCAAACTTGATCATCAAATCTTTGAAGCCGGGAGCGACAAAGTCGACAAATCTGGAGCGTACTTTGCGTGAAAAAACAATGCCGTTGTGTGGGTCAACACCCCAGCTTGTTTGCAAGGCCTGAGCAAGAGTGCCTGTTGGTGCGTTATTGGTCATGCAGCTGTTGCGTACGCGCAGACCTTTTTTCTGGAATTTGCTGCCTTCCCATAGAGGATAGACACCGCGCTCTTTGGCCAGATCCATAGATGCTTCCAATGAAGCTTTGTTGTACTGACGGAAGAGTTCAGCTGTGGCATTGATGCCTTCTGGACTACCGAATTCTGCACCAAGTCTGGAGAGGAATTCAGCGATACCAGCAAAACCACCACCATTGCGACGCTCAAGGCGTGCAGTCATGTTTTGCATGGGGATTGGATACCAGCTTACATCTGATACGTTGTCCATAAAGCGCTGTTGGATTTTGACCACATTACGCATTGCTGCCATGTTGTAGCTGCCATCTGGAGCCCAAAATTCGGGATGTCCAGCATGTAGAGAGGAGAGGTTGCAGTTACCCATGTAGAAGCGGCCATCTTTACCTGGTCCAGCTGGCAAGAATTGTTCGCCGCAGGGATTGCAAGTATTGAGGTCATAGATGTGATCGTTGGCATTGGCGGCGTTGATGGTTTCGTAAAACGCCAGACCGGGTTCGCCGCTATCTCTCATGCCTTCGACTACGCGACCAAAGACTTCAGGGGCATAAAAATGTCCTTTGACTTTGACGCATTTGTCTGTGATTTCTACCATTGCATTGGTCAGCTTGCGGGCTGCATCAATCGCTTCGGGATATTTAGAGATGTCTACAGAGTATTCTTCATAGGTTGGTTCTTTGGTCAGTTTGTTGACCTTGATCTGACCAGTGCGCTCATCCATGATTGGTTTACGAGGATCGTAAACAGCGCCATTCCATACTTCTTTGTTAAAGCTGGCTGGAATAAAGCGTTTTGCTGCCACTGCTTCCATAAAGCCAGGCATAGCCAGTACAGTGACATTGGTGTTTTTGAGATAGTTTTGTTTTTCGATGTATTGGGCGTGCAAATCGCCAAACTTTTGTTCGGCCATTTTGAGCAAGCGCTTTTTGTAGCTCATGGCGTCTTCGCCAGATTCTTGACGGACTGTCTTAGTCAGACCAGCGTATACACCAGAAAGTGAGGGCGGTGGGCTGAGTTTTTTCTTGTCGATAAAGAAAAGAATGTCCGGGTGATCAGAGTTGCGCAATTCGATCAAAGCGCCGCCGCGACGACCGCCCTGGGCTACAGCTTCTACTGCTTTGGCAATAGTTTTTTCGTAAAAACGATCTGGACCGGAGGCCGCTGCGCCGTTGGAGATGATCGAAGCCCATGGTCTCAGGCTCGATGTGTTGAGACCCATACCCATAGCTGCTTTTGCTGCTAGCGCTTCGATGCGTGCAGCTTCTTGAATGCCTTCCAGGCTGTCGCTGACGAAGGCTACGCCGCATGCTGCCAGGCAACCTTTGCCGCGCAGGAATGAAGAGAGATTGCCCATGGCGATTTCGTGTTCGGACAGGTTGGCTGTTTTGCCAGTGGTTACTGCCTGACGCAGTTCTTCTGAGCGCAGCCAGATTTCGTCTTCTTTGAGTCCGCCCAGTTTACCGTTTGCCCAGTATTGCAATACTTTGAGAGCTACTTCTGGATCTGAATTGATGTTGGCAGGTGTATTAGCCCAAAATCTCTGATTGCCTATATTGTCTGCATATATTTGTGTCCACTGGGTTACCAGAGGATGGTCATATGCCTCTTGCATTGTCAGTTTGACAAGCTCTTCTGGCTTAAGTGCGTATTTGAGTTCGGCGACAGCAACTGATGTAGCTACTCTGTGGATGATTTCATTGACACCTTCAACGGGTTGTCCGGTGATTGGATCTCTTTTGGCGTAAAGACCGACCAGGGTCTCTTGAGTCGATTCCCAATATCTAGATGTGTAGTCTTCGGTGATATTCATCTTAAAAGGTTGCTCGCCTCTGACTGGTACTGTCTTGGCGGGGACCACTGATATGGATTGCATGGAGACTGGCACGGTGCTGTCTTTTTGAGAGTTCTCTTTGTTTTGAACTGTCTGCATGTAGTTATGGTTCCTTATCTAGGCTTATTGGTTGGTGAGGACGTGGTGACTCTGGGGGTCGTGGAATACGCAGGGCTGGTGGATTGCGTTTATTGATTGAAATTGGGCAACGGCAGGTCAAAACACTCTCGCTCAGGCGAGATTGTTTTTTTCCAAAGTTAGTCACGAAAAATCGAAAGTAGATAAGCTTGCGCTCACAGACGCCAGCCTGTGCTTTCTAATTTTTTCTATTTCATGAGAGGCGTTAAACCTCTTGCCAAAATTTCGTTGCGAATAATTTACTACCGATAGCGTCCGGGTTCAACAGTCTTTTTTGTGTTCAAAACCTGTTCAAAGTCCCGAAACCGTGAATGTGACAGCGATAGGGGCTTAGATAAAATCACAAAATGGGTCTTGCATGCCACACTAGGGGTGACCCCATATATAGTGTGGCAATACTCGCTTGGCAGCTCTTGTCGTGTCTGCAAACGCCCACCGGTACTGATGTCTGATAAAACCGGATCCCGTTGTATATCCGATCGTGGTGGCGTTTGTGGTGGCGGATATATGCAATAGCTCGTGGTGCTATAGGTGGTGCGCAAACTAATACCGCTTGCGGTGCATTGGCTTAAATAGCCACTTTTGTGCATGCATCGTATATCGATACGGCTGATAAAATTAGCGGCTGATAATTTGATGTTGGTGTCATATGTGATGGCGCTCATTATTACTGCGCTCTCACATGGCGCATATAGATCGAGTATTGATCAGGTTTTACTAAATGAGAGGCGCTTAGTAAAAGTCTATTTGTGGTTGATAAGGGAGCCTGTAGCTTTTGTCTGTACGTGCTGGGCAAAGCGTCCATCAAAACCGCCGCCATTGGTTTGGTAGGGAGTATAGGTAGCGGGAGTGGTGGTAGTAGGCTTGCCGGTGCGAAGCGCCTGGACTGATTTGAGACCCACCGGTCTGGCACTTTGCGCAGAGGGCGCAGCCGGCACTCTATCTATGGGGGCGTGTCCACCCATGGTTGTCCCTGGTAGTTTGGGCTTGATCATGCCGCCAGCTGGTATCTGAGACTGGAAGCCGCTCTGGGGCAGGCTGCTACGCTCAGGGGTGAGCATGATCACGCCTGGTTGACCCTTCACACCCGGTAGTGGCGCTATATTGATGCCATAGGTAGGTGAGTTCTCGGGAGCGTGGCGTAGGTCTTTAACTTTTGGGTTCTCGTCCAAAATATAGACTTGTCGGGGAGCGTTGTATGGCTTTACTTGCTCAAGTTGATCTCTCTTGATGTTAACTACCGTTTGCGCCTCAGCGGGTGACGCTGTAAAGGGTAGTGAGGCTGCTAGAAGGAGCAATAGGGGCTGCAAAATTTGGTCGACTGGTAATGTGACCCGGGGCAAGTTTGCCATGGCTAAAAACCTCCTAGAAAAGTGAGGCAATCATAACCTGGATGCCAAGAGGGTTCTCCAGGGTAAACCCTATTTCTGGCTTTGCATCGAATTCAAGCGGCGCATTAATGGCTCCGCTTCGTGGGGGCGGCCCAGCTGGGTCAATAGCTCAATCTGTTTTTCCAGGGCGTATTCGACGTCGAGCGATGCTAAATAGTCATCCGCTTCCTGTCTGTCGACAAATTCTTGCAAGAGCTGGAGCGCTTCTTCCAGTCGACCTTGCTCGCTGACAAGTGCTGATAGAGCCAGAGCTGGCTGTGGACCAAGAAACAATAGCGGCTCTGGATGGAAGTTTGCTTCGATAATCTCCAGAGCATTGCGATAGAGTCTTTCGGCAGTGGCAGTATCCATATGTCTTTCGAGGTAGCCGCCGTAACCGGTCAGGGCGTGAATAGCTTGACCTGCAGGAGGATTGTTTAGTTTTTCGATGGCGTCAATCCATAAAGTCTCAGCGTCCGGCATCTCACTCATATCAAAATCAGTGTTGGGCATAAAGTGCTCAGTAGCTGAGTTTTCATCGGGATTAAGCATATCTACTGCATTGGGCTCCGCGTCGTTTTCGAGTCTGGCTGCCAGTGCTGTGCGCAACATCAGGAGTTTTGGGTGTCGGTCCCCAAAATGCTCCTCAATCCATCTTAAGCCCTCTACACATAAACTTGGATCTACAGCCGGTCTTGAGGAGGCGTAAATAAGTAGCTCGCTAAGCTCTGAAGGCTCCTGCATCTTTTGGGAGAGTGCCATGCCCATTCTGAGCACGTTATTGAGCTTTTCATTTTCTCCCTTTTCGTCATAGGCAAGACTCAGTAATTGCAGAGTAAAGGCACGGTCTTCCAGCCTGGGCTCATTGTAATTGCTGTATCCATTGAAGGCTGATTCCATAAGCTCAAGACCTTTATCGAGGTCTCCTGTGCGAAATGCTGTATACCAGCCAAGCAAATTGAGGTAGGTTGGATCGGTTGATGTGCTTGGGTCTTTAAAAAGCGCCAGCGCCTCGTGGAAATGAGGTTCGCCATTGAGGTGATAACTGACATAATCCATGCGTTTGCAGCATAGATGCATCTTCCAGAGATTGCGGGCTCTTTTGCGGATATCTATAGAGTATTTTTGTAGAAGCTCTTGTGACTCTTTTAAGAGGGATAGCCATTTTTTATTGTTCAGACCGCTTTGTTCGTAAAGCTTAGCGTTTTCGTGGAGCAGGTCCAGTGTGTCGCTGAGAGCCTGCCCAGAGAGATCCCTGGCATTATTTGCTGCCAGCATGTCGCTTATTTCGTTGCCTAATATTTCCGCCTCAAACCAGGCCCCGTGCCTTCTCAGTTGGGCAGCCTTTAGTAAAAGTTGTCTCAGACCCAGAGCTTGCATGGACTTCTCTCGCTGGCGCTACTATCATTCCCGTATTTTTGACAAACCACCCCACCGAACTCCCTCGATTTTACATACCTGATTTAATCGGTGGGAGGCGTCGCTAAATACTAGAGGCTAAGCGAGCTACGCTAGTCGGATTTTGTTTTGCTGGTGGGTGCTTCTTTTGACCTGAGTTTGGAAAGAGTGCTTCTATGGCTATGACATCAATCATTCTGGCTGTGGGTATGCAAATAGTTGTGAGGTTCTTTAGCTGTCTTTTGCTAGAAAGGGATATCCACATTCTCACTCCCTTCCGAAACCTCTAGTCGCCAAAAACTCAAAACCCTGTCTTCCTAACCCAGGTCATTTAGTTTCTCTCGCGAGAATCTCTTTGGTCTGGTTTGAGATGGAGTGGTGTGGACCTCAGATGTCGGATTGCCAAAGTCGGAATCCGTAAGGAATTGAACTCAACTCAGGCCAATCAGGAGTTCACATGACCAGGACCGTTGCGATCATTGCCGCCATGTTTGCGCTCGTTTCACCCAGCACTTTCAACTACGACACTGCGCGCGCAAACATGGTGGAGCAAACGCAATACCATTCCCTGCCGATTCTGAATCCCCAAAACTTCGAAAATGAGCTTGCCGGCCAAAAGCCTGTGCTCCTTTACGTCGCAGGTGATACTTGCAATCTTTGTGACGAGCTGGCAAAGCTCTCCTCAAAGTATCCGCAGGTGAAATTCTTCCATGTCAGAGCTGGAGATTTTGGTGTCTCCGAGGACCGTCTACCTGTCTTCTTCGTCAACCTTCCCGGGTTTGGAGTGGTCTTTGAGCGACACAAGTTTACGGACAGCGACCTCCCAAGCTTTGTTGGACGGCGTGTACAGGCTGCCGAGAAGCAGATGAATGCGCTGACCCGGTTGAGAGCTGTACGTGACAAAGTGAAGAGCGTCAGTCAGCCTTTTGATGATCGCCTCAAGGTGCTTTTGGCGGACTGCGACAGGCTATCAAAGCACTACTCTGACCGAAGTGCTGCCGAAAGGGTAAAAGCGGATGAAGCCAAGGCGGCTTTTGAAGATCAGGTCTACTCGCTTGAAGAAGAGGTGTTTTATGCTCGAAAGCATACTCTTGAACAGGTGGTTAAGTTGCGCAAAGAAGCCAGCGCGGCTGTAAATGCTGATCGGCAGAGTGCTGAGTATAAGCAACGCCTCCGGGACCTCTCGGGGTCATACACTGAAGCGGTCGATCAACTGGATGCAATGAAAGTCAAATCCGTCGCCAGTGACGATGCTGCATATATGACAGTGGCTAACCGAGTGGAGCAGCTGTGGCGGCAGTACAAAGAAATGCAAATCCAGTCTAGTTTGCATGATGATGAGGTGACCAGACCCTTTACTGAGCAGGCAAAACCGCTTGAGGCGCAGCTCCGTAGCATCTCACTAAAGTATCAGCCTCGCTCTGCGCAACTCAATGCGATGATTGCTGCTGCTGCCAAGCCTTTCACCGAAGAGGCAACCAGGATTGAGAAGGAGGGTGAAGCGGCGTTGAAATTACCCCTTGAACAAATCGAAATGGTAAAGGCTCAACGGAAGCTCGTTACTGCTGCCCTTAGTGAAGAACTCGACAAGGCCATGCAAGTAATGGATGCTGCGCTGAGAGAGTAGACGGCGATAGGCAAGTAACCGGTCGGCAGATTTAAGGCAAATCGGACCGCGCTAAAACAGGGAGACGCCAGCATTGGTGCCTCCCGGATACCTAATTGCTGAAGCTGCAAGTCTTTGTCGCCACTTAGATTTGTCGCTTGACCTGCCCCATATCTTTTTCTTCTATCTGTATCTATTCATGCATATAGTTGATAGAGCACTTTTTTTTGATAGAAGTACCGATGGCCTGCGTCTAAGCAGGCCATCGGCATGATGTGAGTGGCGGGCAGATAGGCTAAGCCATGGTGGCCAGGCGCCAGACAGCGCACAGCATTGAGGCAGCGTTGGCGACCATGATCAGGCAGTAGAGACCCTGGCGTTTTGTGTCGTTGACGCGAGCGATATCCAAAAGACCCATTGCCAGTCCACCGCCCACGATGCAAATGGTGATGCCGAAGTAGGTGGCGTTGACGCTGAGTCGAGCTAGACCGCTGAAGACGAAGTGATTGGCAATAACGCCGAAGATGATAGCGATGATTGTGACTACGAATTTTTCGAACATGTTTGGCTCCTCGTTTTTATCTTTGGAGTTAAAAGTGAATTGCCTTGTACAAATACTTTGTCTGGGAAGGCGAGGTTTAGAGTGCTTCCGGACCGAAAGAGTCGGGCAGAAGCTCATCGAGGGAGGAACGCACCACCGACTTGTCCGGGCCGACCAGGACGATGGGCGAGTCGGCGCCGAATTCGCGCAAAACCTGGAGGCATTCACCCTCGATTTGGTTTGGTGCGGTCGTATCGGTCACAGTGGCGTATAGCGCCACTGCTTGCGAATACCCAGCGGTACGGGCGCTACGCATCGCCACGGCTTCTGCCAGCGCAGATCCGCCGTAGGAGGCATTGTCGTCGGAGACGCCGTTAAAGATTCGCGTCTTGCCCTTATTGTTTGTGGCGATGAAGAGCGCCGCTCGGGGCTTTTTGGAATAGGGAACATGGGAGCGGCCCTTGAGTCCGACGAGACGATTGAGCAGCCGCTGCTCATCGGTGTGCAGTGTGTCGAACGCTTCACTCTTGCCCCTGGCGGCCGGCAGGAGGTCGCCGACAAAAGCCTTGCGCACGTTGTATTCGCGATCGACGACGTTGAGCAGCACGGCATCGCAGCCCCACTGCACGAGGACCTGACGGCAGAGACCGCATGGCGAGCCACCAGGAAATTTGCGACAAAAGACCGAAACGATCTTTAGCTGGGTGTAGCCTTCGCGGGCCGCCGTGGTTGCGGCATTGCGCTCGGCGCAGATTGTGGCTGGAAACCAGTCGTTCTCGACATTGCAGCCGATGAAAGTCTTGCTCTCTCCAGAAGGTCTGGCAGCCATGAAGCCAGAGCCTACTGGGAAGTCTGACTGGAAGCAGACTTTGTGGTGAGCGGAGTCTTCTGCGCCGATGACAGCGAGGTCAACGACCTGGCGTTCGAAAATGGAGAGGTCGTCGCGCTTGGTGAAGATACCGAGGGGAGCGCTCATGATGTCACCTTTCGTTTGCACTTGCTGCAGGTTAAGGGGTTTGAAGATTCACTTGCCGAAATCAGGAAGCATTACCTGGAGAATAACTGGCATGTGATAGCTGGCGGACGTACGACCGGATTGGCGCTAGAATTTTGGTTGAGGCATTAACCACTGTTCGAGTCTAGCGACTACGGCCGTGTAGTGTTCGCGATTGAGCCTTGATTTACTTTTGACCTTTAGGTTTGTGTGATTGTGTTGGGTTTTGATGTTATGGAGTGTTTTTTTTGTTTATCGTTTGTTAGTTGTGGTTGAAGAGAGCTGCACGCAGGCCTTTTGATGACACCACTCAGCAGCGCTGGGGGGTGGCCTTGTTTCAAACCCACTGCCTTAATAATTGATTGGCTCCTGTTCCTCATCCAGGGTATGGACCTTCAGCCGCAAGCGTGTTGGCACCACTTTCAGAAGCTGCGGCAAAATGCCCACGCTCTCAAAGAGTTCTTGTTCGGACCCGCTGTTTTTCAGATACTCGGATTCGAGTGGGTCCGAGCTCAGGCTCAGCACAAACATCAAGCCGCGCGTATTGAACTCGATTTTGTCCCCGGTTTCATCATCTTCGCCCAGGCAGATGGTTTTGCCCTTGATCAGCCGGACCAATTCTTTTTGAATCGACTGATTGACCGGGCTGCGCAAGTTGCCTACGACCTCCACAAAGACAATGCTTTTGCTCAGCACGTTGAGGTCTTTGCCGCAGATGTGCCATAGCTTTGTCAGTTGCTCGACCTGGTTGTCGATAGCGTGCAGTGCGGTGTTGCAGAGCCGACTGGCGTCGACTCTGTAAAACGGCACTCCCAGACACCACGACAGAGACGACACAAGAGCGACACGCCCCACACCGATCGGTGCGCTGAGCAAAACGCTGTGCGACTTGCCCTTCTCACCACGCACAAGCGCGGCTTCGACCAGGGCAGTTTTTGCTTCGTTGTGACCTGCAATAAGGTTGCTCATGTTTGCCAGGAGCAGTTCTTTTGAGGTGGCATGCGACATATTAAGTCTCCATTTCAGCAGTTGCAGATAAAGCTGTTGGTGAAGTCCGTTAGATCAATCGACGTAACATGTCTTGTATAAAGACCCTCATCTTTAGGTTCGTCTGGCTATCCGGAGGTTCAGTGCTTGGTGGCAGTCGGAGCCGGATCGAGCACTTCGCAGACGTGGTAGAGGGCGATCAGAAAGGCAAACATGGGGATGCCGTAGGCGACACAGAGACCGAAGCTGATGGTCCAGCCGACTGCCATCGCGGTGTACCAGGTCAGACCGCTGGCATAAACGAAGTTGCTGTAGAAGCTCTCGACCACCGTGATTATCGTGGCTGCCACTGCGGCATAGAGCATCAGGGCGATATAGAGCTTTTTGAGCGAGTAGTAAGGGATGAACCTGGCGAAGGTCCCGGTGGCGGTGGTGGTGGCGGTGTTGGAATCGTTGTTCATGTTCAAATTCCTCTGGGTTTAAAGTTGAGTCGATCTATTTCCAGGTAGATGTGGCTTTAAGCTGCTGACTTATCGCGGCATCGGTGCCGGGACCAGTCGAATGTCCTGGCTGTCCAGAGCCTTTTGGAGAGAGCGCTCGTACTCCTTTTGCTTGGAGTAGTCCGCGACATATTCCACTGCCGTGTGACAGAGCCAGCCAAAAACCAGGCACAGCAAGGCGTATCCGATCAAAGTGCGAATCATTTTGGGTCTCCTGTTTGTCGGGGTTTATGGCGCGAGACTCTGAACTGTCCTTTCTGGATAGCTCAGTCAGTCTGGCGCATTGCATGTGAGGTTTGTCAGTTTTGGCAATACCAAATAGAAGGGAGACT
Organism: Candidatus Obscuribacter sp.; assembly: GCA_016718315.1. Taxonomy (GTDB): domain Bacteria; phylum Cyanobacteriota; class Vampirovibrionia; order Obscuribacterales; family Obscuribacteraceae; genus Obscuribacter. Next base: position 197,056 of record JADKDV010000005.1, read on the forward strand.
TTCTATCTCACTGATATTTAATACTTCCTTGTCAGAGCTCGGTCTTGAGCGCGTCCGCTGTCTTCTGGGCGACGTTGAGATAGTCGGTCCAGAGCTTGATGCGCCGCAGCCTGGCAGCCTTGAAGCTGCTTTCGATGGCATCCCGGCGCTCCCAGTAATTCGACTGAATTATGTTGGCTTTATCTTCGTGCTTCCTTGAGGCCGCGGCCATGGTCGCGTCAAAATCAGCCTTGGCTCTGGCGTGGACCTCGGCAAAGATCCTCGTGCATTCAGCCGTTTCTTGCTTGAAGCGGTCTTCGCTTTCTTGCACCGAGGCCAGATAGGTCTGCCCGGCCTGGGCGACGGTCTGCCTGTGGTTGAGTTCGGCGGCTTCCGTGCGCGAGTCGCAATGGTCTTTTACGGGAGCAGAGACTTTGCCCCTGGTCAGCTCATGCACGGCGAGCAGCTCGGCAGTCTTCTTCTCGAGCGCTTCGCGTAGGGTGGCATCGAGCATTTCGCGGGCACTCTGCACAGCCGGATAGCTCTTGTCCTGCGCCGGCTTGTAGACCTGATCAAAGACCGCCTGTGCCGGCTCGACGATCTGGCGCATGGTCTCCGCCGCCAGGCGTTCAGTCAGCCGCAGCTCTGAGTCGAGGATATTGATGCTGTCAAAACGCTCTTTGTCGAGCTTTTGCACAGCTTCGTCGCGCCGCCTGAGGGCACGCTTTGCCGCTCTGGTATAGGCGCTGAGGACTCGGGGATTTTGCATGTCGTAAATCCGTTTTGGTTTGAATTGAAGTGACACTACAAGCGCTTGCGTGCAGTGGGTGAGCCTTATCTCTTTCTCAACACCGTGGACAATATGTGACGTGTCGACCAGGTCGATAGTTAGGCAAGGTTGTGATGGTGAAGTGTCTTAGCGGTGAATTGTTTTTTTTGTTATTGGTGAGAGGTAGAGATAAAGGTATCTTTGCCATGATCTGGTGTTGTAAACAATACCTTTGGCTGAATCTCTCCAAATCTACAGTAACGCGCACGCGCTAGAGATAAGTGATTTGTAAAATCACCACTCGTGATACCGCTATAAGTAATGGAGTTGTAAAATCAAAGTCCCTATTAATGGCATAAATAAAGGATTTGTGAAATAGCAAAGATGCTATCGCTAGGGATTATGGATTTGTAAAAGCCACCGATTGTGGTGCTGCTGTAAGTGGCAGATATATAAGATGACGACTGGGCAGCGCAGTCAATAAACCGCAAGTTATTCTGTTTGCGGGTAATACTAAAGCAGGTAGTATATAGAGCTTTTTTGAAAATCTGTATAAAAAACAAGTTGGCAATTGCTTTCTCTTTATCTTGGACTGAGGTCAGGGGCTTTGTTCTGCCGGTGTCTTCAGTCAAAATTTAAGGAGGGCTCGTAAGCCCTCCTCAGTGTTGGGGAATGACCCTTGTGTCGCTTAGTCGTCCTTAACGCCGACCGCTGGAAGACGGAGCGGAGTAAGAAGGCGTGGAGCGATAGGTCGGTGCCGGAGCGCTGTAGACAGGCGCGCTACGAACCGGAGCGGGGGCTGCCGCCGGAGGCGAGGTATAAGCCGGCGTGGAGCGAGCAGTCGGCGCAGCAGGGGCTGCAACCGGTGCCTTTGCTGCCGGAGCCGAGTCGGTCTTGACCGGAGCGGTCACGACCGGCGCCCTGGGACTGCGTGGCAGCGCCGGGATTGACGCTGGGCACGGAGGTGCGCGGCACGGTGACGTGGTTATTCCAGCGGCTGGAAAGCTGGTATTGTTTTGCCGCTGAATCACATAAGTCGGAGTGCTGCGGTAGTTGTTGCGGCTCGAACGAATGTCGTTGAGACGCGATGCCGGCGTGTCGTAACGGTAGCTGGGGCTGGCGAAGATCTGATGCAGGATCCAATATTGCAACATCGTCTCGGCGAAGGACGAATGATGATAGACCGGATTGCCACCCGAAGTGTAGGTGGTGATTCGGGCTGGTGCATTGCCCTCGGTGACTTCACCATTTTGCTCGATGACGAAGATGACCTCGTCGTTGTTTGAGCGACCTTCACCGCTGCCCTTCTTGATGTAGCCGGTGATCTGCAGGCGTTTATTGTGATTTTTGGCTTCCACCGAGATCACTTCGTCGCCTTCGTAGATCTGGTTGGCTCGCTCTTCGAAGGCTTCCAGCCAGGCGCCGGGTTGATCCCGCCGCACGGTCTTGAGCGCTTCTTCGAGGGCGGCGATGTTGATCTTGAGCGGCTGTTTGGAGCTTTCAGCTTTGGCATTGGCCGCTTGCTCGAAGTCGTCTTCTCCGGCCGCAGTCGTGCTGGTGGTGGCGGTCTGCTCCGGGGTTGCCGGCGCAGTGATGCTGGTGGCGCTGGCATTGGTCTGCGTCGCTTCGTCATCCTGGGAGTTGATCAAGATGATCATCAGGACCACGATCAGTGCGCCGAAGAAAATATGGAATCCCTTCATTTTTCACCTGTCTGTTTGGGCTATATCTGTTAGCCGTTGAGTGGGTGGAATTGTGGACTCGGTCGGCTTAGAAGCCGACCGAATGAGGGTGCATCAGCGAGACCGAGCCAGCCCGGCAGCCAGCGCTGTTGAAGTAGTGCACGTCGATTTGCCAGCCTCTGGCGCGCAGCATGGCGCTGGCCTTTTCGACCACAGCATCCTCGGGCAGGTCGTTGACGTTGAGCGCCACATCGGCCAGGAAGGCAAAGGGAGCAATATTGGCGTGGTACTGCTCTTCGAGCCACTGGGCAAAGGTGGAAGCCTTGACCTCAACGTCGTCGCTGCTGCCGTTGACTGCGGCAACCTTGAGTGTGCTGGGCTTGTCGCCAGCGGGGCGAGGATAGTCACTGGGTCCGGGCACACCGGCACGAGCAGTGATTTCACCGCCTGCTGGACGTCGCCGCTCAAAGCCGGTGCCGACCATGTCGTCCTGCGCCGAACGAGGGCGAGAGGATGGCGCGGTATTGACCTGGGGGAGCGCTTCGTTGGTTATCACTTTCAGTCCGAGAGCCGCACGACGCGCAGCAATTTCGTCAGATTTCTTAGACATCCTGTGTCCTTTCGTTTTGCATCTTCTCTTTCGCTTGTGATAATCCATGCCCGCCAGGTAACGCTCGACAGATGTCGGGCTGGTGTTGCGGTGGGATGGTGCGATAGTCTAGGTGGGTTGGTTGTTTTTTGTTTTTGTGGGAAAGAGAGATAAAACTATGATGGCTTTTATCAAAGTAGTTAAGCAATAAAAGCTGTCGTAGCCTTACGAGTAAGATGTGTCTATAAGCAAGAAAGTATACTCACGCGTGCGTGCGAGACATAATGGATTTGTAAAATTGCCCTAAAACCTAGCGCTAAGCAGCATTACTAAGTGAGCTTGATGATCTCGCCAGGATAAATCAAATCTCGATTGCGACTGCCTTCGTCTAGCTTATTAAGCTTTGCCAGTCGGTCTGTTTCTCTGGCTATATCAGCGTCAGTGGGAGCCCCTGTACCAATATCTAGCAAATTGGTGCGGGCGATATGCCACAAACAGTCACCACTTTTGACTGTGACAGTATGTACTGTGTCGCTGTCTGACATGGCTAGTGCCTCAATGTAAGGGAGAAAAAATAAGCGGGTCGGCTTTAGAATCCAGATCGTTTTGAGTGAGGACTAAGTCGGGACGGAATTTGAGTAATGCTTTGATATCGGCTTGACTGAATTGACCTTTTACTATTAGCAGATTGTGCAGCTTGGGCGGCATTTTATTGATCAAAGCGCGGGCTGTTATCTTGGTGCTGCAGATGTCCACGTCTTTTAGCGATTTTAGCGCAGATAGTGTTTCCAGGCATTTGTCAGTGAGATAGTTGTTTTCGCTGAGGCGCAATCGCGTCAAGTTTGGCATGTTCTTGAGGACGCTCAGATCGTTGTCGCGTAGTTGCAAACGACGCAGATCAAGGTATTTTATTGCCGTCAGTTCAGCAAAATATCTCATAGCACCCGGTATCAGCATGTTGTTGCTGATGTCTACATACTCTAGCTTTTTGAGTTTAGCAAGCAGGTTGAAATTTCTGCCGCTAATCATTGTGTGTGCTAGTACGAGGCGCTTTAACTCTGGCATGGACGCTGCCACTTCTAAAGCCGAGTCGCCTGTATCTGTCCCTTCCATTGAAAATGAAAGGCTGTGGGTAAAGCGTTTGAGGTATTTGGTGCCAGCGTCATCAAGCTCAGTAGAATCAAAATTTATGGCGCTAATCAAATTGGACGGAATATTGTCTATCAATTGAGGCATTGTGCAAAGCACGCCAGAGCCATGCAGCGAATAAGTCTGGTTGGCTGGCAAACTCATATGTCCTCTGATAGGAATTTGTTTGAGTACTTTGAGATGGCGGTTGACAATGGATTCGGGCCAGCTCACTGTACCCAGCCAGCCGTAAACTGCGTTATCGGGGAAGTCGAGACGAATGGTCTCTGGTGAGGCGGCTTTTGCTGCAAAAGTTTGCTGAAAAAAAATTCCAGTGGCACAAGCAATGCATAGAGTGAGTGCCAATTTTGACAATCGACAGTTACTGATCTTGCGACTGGTCGGTTTGTGAGACATTTGCCTTGTTGTACTGAGAGAGACGTTGACAGCTAATTGTGTCTATGGTCACTAATCTATCAGGTTTGGATCTGCTAAAAGCTCTTGTCGTCACAAATATATAGATACTACAGGTGGTCGTAGTGATAGTCAAAAAATCAATAAGGCGCATCTTGAGAGCAGCAGTAGTATCCCTCTGGACACAGCTGCTGCTCTCCGATTACGGACTGGTTTCAGAAAAGTGGAGTGAGCAACTTCCTCGTTTTTCGATTGAGCTCCATATTGCGAGCACTTGCAACTGTCAGGCAGCGCTTGCCGCCTTGATGCTGTTGAGATAGTCGTTCCAGACCACCTGCCTCTGCTCTCGAGCTTCGTTGTATTCCTGCTCTATGCGATCGCAGCTGGCTTTGCAGATTTGATCAACCGCGCGGTACGTGAGCCGGCGGTCAGCCTCGATTTTGCCGCTGGTGAGCTGGTAGGACCTGAGAGGCTCGGCAGTGGTCGCTTGATAGTCGTCATAGGCAGTGCCCAGAGCCGTCTTGAAGTCAATCTGGGCTTGTTCCTGGGTTGCTGCGTAAGCCTCGCCCGCCGCTTTGTCAGCGCGGTTGAAGGCTTCCTTAGCTAGCCGCAGCTTCTCTTCGCCAGCATCGATATCGGGCTGAGTGATGGTATCGACTGAGCGCGTCGCTGCCACTTCGGCTATAACCGCTTCTTGTGCCTGTCTGGCAGCCAGCCGGGCGCGCTGTGCTTGCAGTTTGGCTGCGTCCATGGTCTCGCGCAACTTGCTGGAGGCCGGGTTGAGCACTGTGAGGTACAGCTGGTAAGCGGGTTTGGCGACGAGTTCCATTTTGGCCTGAGCGAGAGCCTTGAGCAAGCTGGTGTTGCTTTCGATGGTCTTGTATGCCATGTCTCGTGTTAACTGCGCTTGTTGCCGCTGCCACTCCTTAAACTCGTACGCAGCTTTGCTGGCCGCTTCATAGGCTTGCACGGCTTCCGGTGAGGGGATGATTGTCATTGATCTTTTCCTGACTGTTTGGGGTTGCAATGATTGTTACTGGCTGCCCGACAAGACCTTGACCAGGTTGTCGCGGCTTTCAACATAGCTTTGCCAGGCAGCGAGCCGCTTGATTCGGGATTCGATATGAGCGGCTTCGATTGCTTTGACTCGCTCCTGGTATTGCACTGCCAATGTGGTCAGGTCTCGCTCGTGCTCCTGGTCGATAAGCCGGAGTTTTGCGTGAAGATCATTTACAATTTGCCCTTTGCGTTTGAGGAAGTCTTCGCTGATTTCGCGTGTCGTCACTTCAAATTGTGCGGAGTGCGATGCGCGGGCTTCTTCATAGATTTGCTCGGCGGCGCGGCGCGCCTCTTCGTAGGTGGCCCCAATGGCTTCCATGGCAATTTGCCAGGCATCGGCTTCGGGCTGGCTAAGGAGCTGCGGGCCATTAGCTGGCTTGATTTGCCGCTGAGCTGCAGCCATTTGTGTGGAGGCAGCGCTCAAGGCCGACCTGTAGCGCTCGCTGTGGGGCAACAGGTCCTGAGCCAGTTTGTCGCGGTACGGCTCGAGGGCATCGTCGTAGGACGACTGAATTGGCGCGAGCAGTGACTTGCTGTGTTCTTCCGCGAGACGTTTGGCTTGCAGCCTCGCTTTGCCCCGGCGCAGGTGTTCTGCTGCGTCACATTCGCTTGCCTGTTTGATTGCGCTAACTCTGGTTTGTTCGGCGAGTTTGGCGGCGTTGGTGTACGCCTCCAGTAGTTCTGCGTGAGAAGTGAATGACATTAATGTGTTTCCTTTTTTCCTTTTGGCACCACTGGCGGTTGCCAGCAGCGATCTATTGCCAAATATCAAAAAGTAGATGGACGTTTTAGTCCATCTACCATTTGTTACTTCGCGGGTTTGTATAGGTTGTTGCTGGTCGGTCAGATCTAGCTCAACCTGACGCCTTGAGGGCACGTTCCGTGACCTGTGCAAAACTTTGAAACAGTTTCCAGATCATCAGTCTGTGGACCCGTGCTGTGCGGAAGTCATTCTCGACTTGCGCGATTTCATCGGCGTAACGGCTTCTGATTGCCTCTTTTTGTCCAGTAAAGCGAGCCTCGACTAACAGGAGATTTTCTTGGTGTTTTCGCTGCGCAACTTCGCTTGCGCAGTCGTAGACATCGGCTTTGACTGCCGAGCAGAAGTGGTCAAAGGTTGCCCGGGCTGCCATCCCTTTATCTGTGTAGAGCGCGTTAGCCCTGGTGGTAGAGTCTTTGTGCTGTTCTCGGGCGAAGTCCAAAATCAATTCGCATTCGTCAAGTTGCGGTGCGTTCAATTTTTCGTTCTGCTTCAAGTCGGTGATTCTGGCTTCTATCGACGCCTTGAATTCGTTTGCCTGTTTCAGGCTCTCGTTGAGTTGGATAAAGGCGGCCTCGACGGCGTTATCCCATTCTTGTCTGGCCGGCTCGATCTTTTGTTCGTAAATTGCAAGTGCTGCCTTAAGTGTGTTCGTCAGGACTTCCTGGGCCTCAGCTTTTGCTGCTTGATGGTTGGCAAAATTATTCGCCAGAGCCTTGTTCAATGCGTCGCTGAGTTGTTTGATTTTTTTGTCGTACTGCTTTTGCGACTTCTTGGTGGTGGCCGCATACGCTCTCAATACTTTTGCTGAATTGGCCATGGTTTATCCATTCGTGTTGGTGATGTTTGCGGGTTATTTAACTGGTACGCTCGGAGAATGGGGCTTTGTAGAAACACCGCAGATGATACCGGGAGGGATAATCGATTTGAAAAAGAGATTGGATTGAATGTTTTGATCGCTTTGAAAGTTGCGACACAATAAATGATTCAAAACCGTAAGCAATTGGAGTAGATTGCTCGGTTTTTTAGCCTGTTAATTTTGAGTCAATAATGGAACAACTTTTGTCTTAATCAGCTAGAGTGTGTCAGTTACTAGATGGAGATCGAGCAAAATGGATGACAAGGAAAAGCTACACGCGATAGAAATTCTCAATAAGATTATGGAGTTGGAGCTAGCAGGTGTTGTCCGCTATACCCACTACTCGCTCATGGTTTATGGATATAACCGCATTCCAATCGTAAGCTGGCTCAAGGCAAACTCAAATGAGAGTCTTTTGCATGCACACAAAGCCGGTGAGCTTGTAACCCTTCTGGGTGGTCACCCTTCATAAGATTGGACCTTTGCTTGAGACCGAGAGACACGATTTGGGCGATATTTTGCGCGGAGTTTGGAGCACGAAAGACTGCCATTGCTGCTTACTATGAGTTGCTCAAAGCCTCTGAAGGCAAGTCTATATTGATTGAAGAGTATGCTCGCGAAATGATTATGAACGAGGAATTGCATCTTGATGAAGTTAACAAGATGTTGAAAGCCCGAGATCTTCATCCCTTTCACGACTAGCAAAGTTTCCCTGGCTCAAATTCGATAACCTTATTGACTTTGATTCGCAGCAAGAAATTCACAAGTAGCAATACCGAAAAGCAGACGGGGCCATAGCTCCGCCTGCTTTTCGATACTGGTAGTATTTGTCGGTCTTATCGCACTATCGTGGCGTATCTCTGGTCAATCCCACTAACCGCTCGAGCATGTCTGCTGAGGTAAGCCCCTCTGTGCGCCAGATAGCCAGCCTCTTGCGGCGAGCTTCGTAAAACTCATTCTCAAATTGTTCGAGCTGAGTTTTTCCTTCTGCATCGATGGAGGCGTGAGACTGTGTCACTTCGTCCATGACAATCTGCAATTCCGCATTAAATTTTGCGTCGATTGCTTGGAATACGGACTCGTGCTTGGCATCTTCGGCATCCGCCGCGTAGAATTCGGCGGTAGCCTTACCCAGCGCTTCGTCATACGCTTTTTGAGCTTCTGCCAAAGCGGCATTGTACTCGCGCTCGATATCGAGCTGGATTTCCAGCGCTTCGTCCGCTTCCGGCGCTTATCGGCTTACCTCCGCGTCTGCGGCTTCAGCCGCAGAGGTATCAGCCTCTGGAGCGCATGTTTGCGTTTCTCGAACAAGCCAAGGCTAACGGATTTGTAAAATCACCAAGCACGATACCAGGTAATACAAGAAAATTTCTTCTCCTCGATTTACACAGCCGGATTATCAGGGGTGATGGTGCAGCGCACCTCGCGGTCGCCAGGAGTTCCAGCATCTTCCCCAGAGTCTGAGGAGTGGTCTGGCTGCACTCGTCGATGAGCACAAACGAGGGCGGTGCGACATCGATGGTAAAGGCCGGTCCCCGACGTACCGCCTCCAGAGCATGCAGGATCTCGTGGCTTGCCACGAAATGGCCGAGGCGCAACACGCTGCTAAAGATTGCCATAGAATCAGCACAGGCTTGATCGGTCATGGTTAGTCTCCTTGGTTGAATCAAAATAATGCCGAGAAGCAGTCGGAGCCTCAGCTCCGCCTGCTTCTCGGTATCGGTTGTAACAACAAAAACTTGACCTGCGGGAGCGTCAGCGGCGAGTGGATGCAGCTGGTGCCTTCATTTCTGCCAGCGCTTCGGCGTTGCCGAATAGGGCTTTGACCCAAATACCGTTGCGCTTGTTTAGCCGCGAACGAAACTCCCGTTTGATTCTTTTCTTTTCCTTCGCGTAATCTTTCTCACAAAGCTCTACCTGTGCTAACTGCAGAGCTTTATAAATGCCCTCAACTTCTCCAGCAAACACCCACTGCAATTGGTCTATTTCTGCTATGTAGCTGTTGACAGCGCTTTTTTATATCAGCATCATATTCACATTGAATGGCTGTCAATTGATCACCATCGTATACACCTCCGCGTCTGTGGCTTCAGCCGCAAAGAGGTATCAGCCTCTGGAGCGCATGTTTGCGTTTGTCGAAGGCGCTTTCTCGTTGAAACTTAGATAGTTTCCCTGTCTCCAGCTGAGCCGTATGGTAGTCGGCTTTGAGTTTGTCTTTGCTGTCCCGCGTTGCGGCAGTGGAGCGCTGAGCTGTTTCAGGTGGTTTTGAAAGGCGTTTTCCAAATCATCATTGAAAGCTTTTTGAGTGTTGGTGCTGACCAGGCTTGATGCATTCTTGAGCGCGATAAGATTGACCGACATGAAAGTCATCCTAGATATGATGTGCAGCCAGACTGGATAGTATGACTGTCTCTTGACCAAGATTGAGTTAGCTCGACTGCTAACACTCGACATAGTCGATGGAGTGGCAGTGTGGAAATAGATACTTTGTTTGGAGTTGAGGTGTTTTTGTTATTAGGGAGAAATAGGGATAACAGCATCTTTGTCATGATTAGATGTCGCAGGCAAGACCTTTGCTAACTCTCTGTCAAAGCTATGGCGCGCGCGCATAAAGATAATGGATTTGTAAAATCACCGCGCATGATACCAACAAAGATAATGGATTTGTAAAATCGAGCCTTGCTTTAGCGCTAGGGATAAGGGATTTGTAAAATGCGGTGGTGATTGCAAGATGTAATCGGTTTGTGAAATTGCGCCGCAATCTTGTATAAGTTGTAATGATTATCTAGCGAATCATGGGTGGACTGTATCAGGCTGCTCAGCAAAACTCTCTGTCTATCATGATCTTGCTGGCGTAATACGATAAATGGTAGTAGAAAAGATAAAAAAAGTGGTACCGGTTGGGTGCCACTCAAGTTATTGAGACGGCTTATTATTATTTGCTGCCGTTACTCGGCCCAGTACGGTCAGTCGCCAGGACCGCCGCACATGAAGTCGCTCTTGCGATAGGGCTCGATCTTGCCCACCAGCTCGACTGCCACGGTGTAGCCGTCGAACTCGTCGGGACCAAGATCGATAGTCGGGCTGGAAAGCTCGACGATCAGTGCCGCAGCTTCTTTGCATTTGCCAGTGCGGACGCGCACTTTGCCGGTGGGAATCGTCAGCGAGCTTGGTCATCAGATCAAACTCAGACGCCTTGATGCATTTGGGTTCCATAGGGTGCTCCTTTGAGCGTTGATTGCTAGGCTGAATCAGTGTGCTTTTGGCACTGACTCGGACTGAGGAAGACGTTGATTTACGCCTTCCTGCAGGGCTTTTTGGAACGAGGTGCGACACCTTCTCCAGCTTTGGCTGGAGTGGGTATCGTCAATTTGGCAAGTTGCTCCAGAGTGCCGTTGAAGAAAGTCATGTCACGCAATAGTGCCGGTGATGCCAGGACATTTGCCGGACTCGGTGTGCTGCCGAAGGTCCGGGAGCGTAAGGCTTGGGCACAGTGGGATCGTTTTGCGATACTGTGCCAGCCAGGAAGGATAGGCAACAAGTCGGGCGTCGCCACCGAGCTGGTCGCGGATAAAGAAGCCCACATAGAGCGCTGGTGTGGCGCCAAGCTGATACCGTTGTGGTGAGATACGTCGATGCCTGCCGGGCGATTGGCATATTTACGCTTGTTCATGCAAACGCTCGCTTATCGTTTTGTTTTGCAGCAACTAGCTATTTGATTTGCCCCCATTTGGCTTCAGGGCTGTTTGTTGTCTTCTCCTGCTTAGGCGGGTTATCCGTTCGCCTGCGGGTCGGCTGGCAGCGACGCTGCGTTACTCGGCGGAGCTGCCGGAGAGGGGATGACAGGTGGCGGCGGTGGCACGATGGGAAGACCAGAGGTCCGTAGTAAATGCTCTCAAAGACCGGCAGCGTCAACGTCGTCTCAAAATCAACAGGACCGAGCCAAAAATGGGTCCCGATACCAGTCGAAAAGTGATGGCGAAGGACCACCCAGAGCAAAGATCCACACCACGAAGGCGAAAGTCCGATGCCATCCAGTGAAGGTCTTGGCAGACGCGAATCCCGGAGGAGTGGTTTTGACGCCACAGGACGTAAAGCGGAGTCAAGATAGATGAAGAGGCTCCAAAGACAACCCATGAAACCAGAGCGGCACGTAGGATTGTTCCTTGAGGATGCCATCAAGAGCCACCGAGGAAGCGACAATGTCAAGCGGGATGTACTTCTCAGCTTCTCAAAGTATGAGTCAGTGGGATTGCGGTCCGGTGGCGGATCCTGATTGGTGCGCCTTGGTCAGCATTTGACAGACATAGTATTTCTCTTGTTAGAGGTTAGTCTTTTGGTCGGAAGTGATATCGAAGTCTAATCACAGGTCCTGCAGTCAGTCTCAACCTCAGCTCTGGATAGAACTTGAAAGGTTTGGCTGAGCTGCATTGGTGGGCAATGTTGGCCTTGGTGGGGTGGACCTGTTTGTTAAGAGAAAAGACTTGATACACACCTGTATCTCTCGTCTCTTTGCATGCTTAAGCAATAGATAAACCTTAGGATTAGCTAAACCTCAGGGAGATACTAGTTACTTTATTCCTCTGCTTATCTTCTTCTTTGCCCGACTGCGGCGCCAGACATGGAAATAAAGCGCTCCCTAACCAGGCTATGCTCAGGATCAGACTTTGGTGGGAAGCTAAAAATGGGGTTTGATGTCCAATTTATATAGGAAAGCGCTATCACATATTGCCCATCTGAAGGCGAGGGTGTTACACATTGCCAGAGTCAGAATCAAACATAGCGAGGATAAAATGGTAACGTAAAGGGGCTCACACTCTGCATAAATCACGCTCGATCTGACTGAGTCAGTGAGAACTAAAGTCTGCGAATTGCTCAATGACAGTCTTGCCATGAATTTTGATCTGTACTCACAGATCAAGCAAGCGCACTGGAACGTCAAAGGCAAGGACTTTTATCAATTGCATTTACTCTTTGATGAGATTGCCGCTGAATACTACGAATACAACGACATGCGATCGCCGAGAGTCACCGCCCTTGGTGGCTATGCTCGCCGGTACAGTGCATATGTCTGCAGATAAGACACATTTTGCCAGAATACCCTGAACATGCACCAGGCGGACATGGACGCCTGCTCGCTGGCTGGGCGTCTCGCTCTATATGGCAAACACGTACGCACTGCTGATCTCTGCAGTCAGTATGGCGATGCCGATAGTGCCGATCTCTATACTGAGATTTCGCGCAATAACGATAAGCGTCTCCAGTTTCGAGTCACACCTGGTTGACTAATAAACCTGTTGTTGGTCTAAGCAAAGGGTGGTGGCGCGTTTTGGCGACTCCGGCTGCGCCTCGAGTTTGTCTGGGGCTAGCTTTAGCAGCATTGATGCCTGGTTTCGCTGCACCAGGCGAGTACAACACCCCGCATTTTTCGTCCCAGCGCCGGTCAAAAACGTACGGTACACAATCTCCGCCAAGCATTTCCGGGCACTCGCGCGGTCGGTGCCAATTCATTGAGCGCTCATTGCGCAGGGCAAAAAACAATTTATTGCCAAACAAGTTTAAAAGCGGCACAGACTTTTACCGATTGTTTGAGACACAATCGAAGACATCGGTTAGCTATTATCAGGGGCTGTCAGCTTTTTACGCGCAGGACTAGGACCTCAGTCGACTGGCGCTGGCCCAGGAAATTGGCGCTCTCCGTGCCTAAAAATCTTTTTAGTGTCAATGCTCTCAAATTGCTTTACCGGTTATGAAGCTGGGCTTATGGCGGGGTTGTCCCCTACCTCGCCCTCGATCAAAATTATGGACATTTTGTGCGCTGGTCAAAGACTGACTTTCCTCTAAAAATTTGTATCACCAGGACTGGGCTTACCGCCGGGATGTGCTCCTGACGTAGGGAGGATATCAGATCACGGTCTTTGTCCTTATCTTTGCTGATCCGGGTTTTATCGAGGACTGAGTACAGTGCTACCTGGCTCCAGAACAGTTGGCTCCAGTCTTGCTTATCAGGGCACACAGGCTGGGGCCTGCCAGACAATCTGGTTTTATCGAATATCAATTTGTTGACTTCGGCGAATCCATTGGCTGATATTGGTTTTTGGACAAACGAAGACCTGGGTCCTCAAGTCAGCGGGCGTACCTTTCCCCATGTACAACCTGATGATAATGGCAAAGTGATGATTGTGGTTAAGGTCGTAGATAGCCAGCAAGCACAACGCAACAATGATAATTCGGCTAAAAATCGTGAGGTGTTTGAGTACAATTTGCGTCGTGTGTTGCTACGAAGACTCCATGTTTGTGCCTTTGGCGTATTAGGACACAGCCATCATCCGGTTGATGTGATGCGTGACAATCCCGAGCCACCTAAAGCTCGTCCTTTACGGACATCTACCCAAGCTAGCAGTCATTTTTTAAGACGATATCCTCACTCTTGAAATCTATCTATACTGTGCCGCCAGACTTTTGTTTGACAACATCGCACCGCACCATTACTAAAAACTCCAAGACAAACAATTCCGTTGAATCAATGAAGCATCGATAACGGCTTTTGGGGATTTGTCTTTGCCGGGAACTCTGTGCCATAGCGGCAGTCGACATGCAAAAGTGTTTGGTGAAATGTTGATGATTACAAGATCGATGATATCGCTTTCAGTAGTGCTAGCGTATTCGTCCTGCCCCCAGACACCGGGTCTGGCTCAAAACTCTAAGGCAAGCCTGCAAGTGATAAAGAATCAGCTGCAATCTAGAACTCATCTATTAATGTGGAGCTTGCAAAAGGCTGCCACGAGAGATGCAGTTGCGGATGCGGTGGCAAAGATTGACGGGGTGCCGGTAAGAAAGCCCGAGAAAACTGGCTTACCATCGGTGATTCAAACCCTTTCAAACACATTTTTAAGCCGATCGCGGACGTGCGCAAGGAGTTAAAACCTCAGTCAGCAGGTCAACGACTTTAATACGCCACTAACCACAATGCAGAAGCCCATGGTTGGGCTGCGTCAGGATCTGGGTGGAGGTGCAGGATAAAATGCAGACTTTGCACGGCGATATCGATGGCGTGCACCGCGGTATGCAGCACATAGAACGACATATTGACCGTATCGACACATCACTTGGCCGTATTGCTGTGCCTGTAGGTGAGCTGGCTAAGCCCGTTATGGCTTTGCAAAAGCCTGTCAAAGCTGTCGATGGCCAGCTCAAGGTCCCCTCAAAAGTGATTGCACGAGATGAAGGACACAGTTACATTCACAACTTCAGCTATTTTATTGCCATTTTAGGACTTGGTGCGCTTGTGATATTTGCACTCCTGTGGCTGGGCTCTATGTTTTGAGACACAAGACAGCGATCATGAGTAAATTGGGTCAAAAGGGACCAGTAAAAGAAGAAAGCAAAGCTGAAGAGGTAAGATTAGCTAGCGCTAATTAAGCTAGTCTCTTTTAGCTCTTTTACCTCACCTTTTATATAAGAGCCTTGCTAAAGCCTTAATAAGCGCCTAAGGTCTTATTATCAATTTCCCCAATTTTTCACCAAATAGAAAAAGCTTCCAAACATAAATATACCCACTGTCTTTAGTGCTTCTCTCTCTTCCTTTTTGTAAGGCGTGGACGTACGAGATAGCGGCTGTTTTGTCTGAATGGAGAATGTCGATAAACTCTTTGGCTAATGGCATGATAAAACCTAACCATTAGTTGTCTTCAAACCTGAGAAGGGGCTCTTATGAAACGTTCTGAAATCAATGCAGCAGTTGCCCGTGCCATTGCCAACTCCCAGAAATGCGGCATTGCGCTGCCTCGCTGGGCTGCCTGGGCTCCTGAAGAATTCGGCGAAAGCGCGGAAGGCATGAGACAACAGAAGCTCGGCTGGAAAGTCGTGGACTTTGGTCTCGGCGACTTTGCCAACTGTGGTCTGGTCGTGCTCGTTTTGGCAAACGCTCTGGCTGATGCCAAAGGTGAGCCCGTGACCAAAGGCAGCCAGGTCGGCGCCTATCAATACCCGGGCTCCAGCTTCTCGCGCAAGTTCCTCTTCGTCCAGGCCGGTCAAACCGAGCCCCACCACTTCCACCGCCAGAAAGAGCGCAAAGAAGTGACTGTGGTGGCCGGCGCTCCTGTGACCTTTGAACTGGCCTGGGCCGAAAGCGACACCAAGCTCTCCGAGCGCGATGTCGATGTGCAAGTGGACGGTATCTGGCATCATCTGCCCGCCCACGGCAAGGTCACCATCAACCCCGGCGAAACCATCACTTTGCCTGGCGATCTCTCGCACATCATCTCCGTGGCTGCCGGTGGCGGCGACGTGATCATGCTCGAGACTTCCACTGCCAACAATGACGCCCACGACAACATCTTCCCCTTCATCACGCCCACCAGCGTGGCCATCGAGGAAGACACGCGGGCGCTCTACCAGATGCTCGACGAGCACAAGGTGACTGCCGCGCGATAAGCGCTGTTGGCCACAACACTGAAAGAGCGAGAGGGTTTATCCCTCGCTTTTTCTCTTTGTTTGTATCTTGTCAGCTATATAGTAGAAATGAGAAAAGACACCGCCTGTGGTGTGACAGTGTCTCTGGGTTGGATTTTGGTAGTAATGGTTTTTATCTGGCTGGGTAGTCTAGACGGCTCAAAAGAGCTGCTTCTCTTTTTTCGTTTTCTGAGGCAGCAATAGTAACCAGACGTTCAATGAGCTGCTTGACCTCATTTTCAGTTAGCCACCTTACTTCTTTCGAGTCTTCAAAAGCTGTTTCAACTTCGGTCAGTTTAGTTGCGATGGTAAACATAATTGACTCCTTGTACATGCAAGAAGCATAGAGTGGCGCAGGGAAAGGAAAGGTTAAGGCGCTAGAGTCGAGAATGGCGTTTACTGCTTGCCAGTCAAGCTTGACTGACCTAGACTATTGAGCCAAACCGAGAGTACTATGTCACAGCGCATTCTTAAACGAGTCCCAATAACATCTTGGCTTTTGCTTGCGTCCTTGACCTGGTGCCCATTTGGGCTCAAAATGCTGGCAGGTGGAGCATACTCTATTAACGATTTTATTGTTGATTTGCATCCCAAACTCAGACAGTCCTGCCAAGCGATCAGTTTGCCGAGAGGAAGTTTCAATCCTTGGGCATTGAGACCATGCAAAGAAAAATTTGGACCTGTGCAAAAGATGGCTCAAGTTGCCATCAAAGAGCATCCACACTGGTGCGCCTTATATCTTGATGGGGCGCGTTGCTAAAGATCAGTTTGAAGATGATCTGGCTGTGGCTAATTTAAAAAGGGGCAGAAGTAGCTCCTCTCTGCACCCTTGCCCCTCAAAGAGATGGCAGCGTCTCTGCGAGATACGCATTATGAGCAGAGTATTGCACTCGTAGACAATGCTTTAAAAATGATTGGTGATATAAAGCCTGGAGATGCGCCTGACCAGAAGTGAATTGTATTTTGCAAGGCAAAGTGATCTCACCGCTCTCAAGCGCTTTGATCAGGCTGTAGCCTGTATGGAGCAATACTACCAGTGTACTTTTTGATAGCAATCTTGGTGGTTAGCGACTGGCAGAAGCTTATTTAAAAGCTGGTCGTACAAATGCCCGTCCAAGTTCTGCTCCGCTAATTTGAAAGATTGAGCCTATTTTATAGATTATTACTTCTGGCGGGGATTGGCTTATCAGGCTCTAGGTCAAGACAAGCTGGCGATAGCCGATCTCAGTAAATTTATCCAGCCCAATAACATGCAATTGCTGTTAATTCAAAAGATAGAAAGCTCGCAGTGCCAGGGCTGCCCTCTACGAAAAAACAGGACAGATACAATTATTAAAGCTGATCGTAACTTTTTGCAGAGTGAGCAATTGACGCTTACAATGACACTATCTTTAGAGATAAGCGCAAATAGCATTTGTGAGCTTGCTTAGTCTTTTTTTTTTTGCTTCTAATCTTTGCTCGTATGAGGTGATCAAAAAGGTGAGAACTAAATTTGCGTTTTTAAAGAGCAAAGAAAACTGACAGCCGCTGCCCCAGTCCATCACTGGAAAGAGAGCAGCGGCGCCAGAAACGCATGGCAGACAAACAAGTGGCAGATGTGCTTGTGGGTGTAGCCCATCACCATTCCGGGGTCTTGCCAGTCAGGTGTAACCCTGACCAGCAGTGCATTGCTACACAGACCAAGTGGAGGGGATGGTCCCAATGGTGTATTGCCAGGTCGGGAAAACGACCAGCTGCTCACGGGATTAAACCAATGACTCCGAGCAGGCGTCAGAAGAGACGCACAATTGAGTCAGTGGCGACGGCACATTATTAACTTGAGAGTCTGCTGTATATCAGAGATTGTCCTGTTACCAGTCAGGGGTTGTACAGACTCCTGGTCGGCTTTGAATAGGCCAGGAGAAAGTACTGCCGCTTACGCGACCAATGGTTGATTGACTATTGTTGGAAGGTCTGGCCGGTCACTCGTGAGAGTGCTGGAAAGAAGGCCACCTTGAGCCCAAGCCACAAAAGCTCCTCAGTCGAGGTGTACGCTCAAGTCCACGTGGCAGCCAGGAATGCGCCGCAACAAGTAACCGCGAGGTCACAAGGTGAGAAGCAAGAGCCAGGCAGCGACGCTTTGTCGAGTTTAACCTGTGTGCTTAAGTGTGAGGCTAGCAACCGGGGCAATTGAGTGCTTACCCCCGTCAATCTGGTTGCTAGTTTGGTTAACTGATAGACGCGACCGGTTGCCCGGTTGTGATTGTTTGCACAATCACAAGACAAAGCACCAGTGGTAGTGCTCTCTCTTGTGACAGCGCTAAGCTGATTGATGATTTGATTGGAGTCGGCGGTGAGAAGAAAACTGACAGCCGCTGCCCCAGTCCATTTCTGGAAAGAGAGCAGCGGCGCCAGAAACGCATGGCAGACAAACAAGTGGCAGATGTGCTTGTGGGTGTAGCCCATCACCATTCCGGGGTCTTGCCAGGTAGGTGTAACCCTGACCAGCAGTGCATTGCTACACAGACCAAGTGGAGGGGATGGTCCCAAGGGTGTATTGCCGGGTCGGGAAAACGACCAGCTGCTCACGGGATTAAACCAATGACTCCGAGCAGGCGTCAGAAGAGACGCACAATTGAGTCAGTGGCGACGGCACATTATTAACTTGAGAGTCTGCTGTATATCAGAGATTGTCCTGTTACCAGTCAGGGGTTGTACAGACTCCTGGTCGGCTTTGAATAGGCCAGGAGCAAGTACTGCTACTCGTGAAAGCAGCTAAGGGATGATCGACTATTGTTGGAAGGTCTGGCCGGTCACTCGTGAGAGTGCTGGAAAGAAGGCCACCTTGAGCCCAAGCCACAAAAGCTCCTCAGTCGAGGTGTACGCTCAAGTCCACGTGGCAGCCAGGAATGCGCCGCAACAAGTAACCGCGAGGTCACCAGGTGAAGAGCAAGAGCCAGGCGGCGACGCTTTGTCGAGTTTAACCTGTGTGCTTAAGTGTGAGGCTAGCAACCGGGGCAATTGAGTGCTTACCCCCGTCAATCTGGTTGCTAGTTTGGTTAACTGATAGACGCGACCGGTTGCCCGGTTGTGACTGTTTGCACAATCACAAGAGAAAGCACCGTGGGTAGTGCTCTCTCTTGTGACAGCGCTAAGCTGATTGAAGATTTGATTTGAGTCGGTGCTGAGAAGAAAAACTGACAGCCGCTGCCCCAGTCCATTTCTGGAAAGAGAGCAGCAGCGCCAGAAACGCATGGCAGACAAACGAGTCGCAGATGTGCTTGTGGGTGTAGCCCATCACCATTCCGGGGTCTTGCCAGTCAGGTGTAACCCTGACCAGCAGTGTATTGCTACACAGACCAAGTGGAGGGGATGGTCCCAAGGGTGTATTGCCGGGTCGGGAAAACGACCAGCTGCTCACGGGATTAAACCAATGACTCCGAGCAGGCGTCAGAAGAGACGCACAATTGAGTCAGTGGCGACGGCACATTATTAACGAGAGTCTGCTGTATATCAGAGATTGTCCTGTTACCAGTCAGGGTTGTACAGACTCCTGGTCGGCTTTGAATAGGCCAGGAGCAAGTACTGCTGCTCTGAAAGCAGCTAAGGGGTGATCGACTATTGTTGGAAGGTCTGGCCGGTCACTCGTGAGAGTGCTGGAAAGAAGGCCACCTTGAGCCCAAGCCACAAAAGCTCCTCAGTCGAGGTGTACGCTCAACTCCACGTGGCAGCCAGGAATACTCCGCAACAAGTAACCATATGGTCACCAGGTGAGGAGCAAGAGCCAGGCAGCGACGCTTTGTCGAGTTTAACCTGTGTGCTTAAGTGTGAGGCTAGCAACCGGGGCAATTGAGTGCTTACCCCCGTCAATCTGGTTGCTAGTTTGGTTAACTGATAGACGCGACCGGTTGCCCGGTTGTGACTGTTTGCACAATCACAAGAGAAAGCACCGTGAGTAGTGCCCTCTCTTGTGACAGCGCTAAGCTTTGAAAAAATGTCAGCCGGGTGACTTTGTCAATTGCTTGAGCAAAGTCACCCGGCGGACTACAGGAAACTGGTCAGTACTAGAAGGCGCGGCAGACGAGCGCTGCGACTTTGCGGCTGACATCGTAATCAGCACTTCTCGCGCTGAAACGCTTGTCGAGGTCATTGCCCAGCTCTTTGAGTTCTTGCACGGCCGCTTTTGCCAGACCTTCACGCTCGACAGCTTGTGCTTGCAAATGCTTGCACTTTTGCCCGTGCTCGTCGGTCTTTTGCTTATTGCGCGTCTGGATTTCTTCCATGCGCGCAAAGGCATTGACAAAGGCTTGAGCGCCGGACTGACTGAGAGTCGGAGCGTTGACTTCGGCGAGCCGAGGTTTCTCAGACTTGCTTTTGGCTGCGCTGGCACCGGCCGACTGTGCTTGTGCCACGGCAAAATACACTTTGCGCACAAGGTTGCGCAGACTGGCTGCGGCATCCTGCATCGCTTGTGTTTCTTGCGTATCTACCGGGTACGGGTGAGGCACTCGGTGGAGGTTTACCAGCCATTTTTCGAGCGCTTCAAAGTACGTGTTGATTTGCTTTATCGCGTACAAGATGGCGTCGCGCCCCGCCTGGTGGCTATCAGGGATGTCGGCACTGGACATAAATTGCACGCGCGCTCTGACTACGCCCAGGGCATCGTCAAAGACAGCACGCCTCTCGCTATACACCTGTGCACGTTCGTACACAGCCAGTTGTGCTTCCTGGAGTAGCGTGGCGGCGTCGGTCGCCTGCTTGATGCTGGCGGCGATTTCGATATCCACCGGTTTTTCGGGCTTGGCCAGACTGATCGAGGCAGCAATTTGTTCATAGTGCTTCAGTCCGTCAGAAGCGCTGTTGACCAGAGCGACCAATCCCGGCAGCATTTCGAGCGCTCTTACAAACGCTATCCGCGTCTGTTCGACGATAGTCTCATCCTTGACTGGCTCTGCTTCAGGGGCGTCCCAGCTGTGGCGTCGCTTCGACCGGGAGTCTTTTTGCTCGACAGCGTCAGGTTCGTTGTCCAGTTCGAATTCGCGCAAAATTTCGCCGCCCACAAGGGTGACTACTTCTACGAGGTCATGGAAGGTCTCGGGCGCTTTGTAAAGCTCCCAGCCTTCCACCTGGCTCAAGCAGCTGCGCAAATCGAGGACAAGGTCACGAGTGGCCTTAAACTCGCGGCGCAAATGGCGAGCAGACTCCTGGGCTCTCTGGCTGGTCTCGTATTTCGCTGCCATTGCCTCTTCGATTAGACCGAAGTTGTAGACAGCGTTGGCGGTTTTGAGCACATACATCGAACCAGCTTGCCGTTCGGCCGCTTGTGCTTCCTCTTGCAACTTTTCGTGAGCAGCACGAGCGAGGCGATATGCTTGCACCGCTGGTAGTGCCCGGTCGACGGCGCTGGCAGCGCGCTTTTGCCAGCCTTCCATCATTGCCTTGTCGGGCACTTCCGGCGGCACGTACTTGGCGTCAAACCAGCTTGAGGCTGGCTTCTTCTGCTTCTTGCGCTTAGGCTTCTTGGGAGCCGGGACATCGTCAAATTTACCTTCGGCGATTCGACCCTGGCGCAATAGATCGTTCTTCTGATTGACGCGTTCCTTTTTGAGCCACCACCCACCCCCAAGGGTGAGCGCGACCAAGAACACTATGAGTATCACAGTGGCCATAATGGCGTCCTCCTATGGGTTAGTAGATGGGATAGGCGGCCTCACTACCCTCCAGGGGAGAGCAGATATAGGCAGCGACATTGATCAGTTCGCGCAGTTCATTGCAGGGCTTGGGACCGCCTTGCGGAATCATGGCACACAGACTCTTGTAGAGGCTGGTCATCTCGGTTTTGACGAGATCTTCGTAGTGCTCTTTGGCTTTGTCCAGAAGCTCTGCTTTGGTTGTACGACGGAGCGTTTCCAGGTCGGCTTGTGCCCGCTTCGCTTGCAGTTGCTGATGCCAGTCAAGACATTGCTGCCAGGACTGATTTTGAGATGCACCACCACTGGGCACTTCGACTTTTCTGCTACTGTGGGCGCGAATTGCCGAATTGGTTTCGTTGCGGTGCGCCATGGCAAAGGCAACTGCGCGATGTTGTTTGCGCAGGTAGGCGATTTGGTCCTTTTCGACAGCGCCTGGAGTGGCCCTGTCGTAAGCATCCAGGTGCTCTGGATACGATGCTGCACGACTGGAGTAGCAGTAGTCATCACGCAGCTGTGTCAGACACGGCAGTCCATCAATCACCGTGACGATGCGCTTGAGAGCCCAGATGAGTGGCCACATTGCCGGACGGCTGATGGCATCGATGGCAGCCGTGCATTCCTTGAGGCTTGCGGCGTCGGCATCCTTTTCTTCAGCGAGCAGCTTGAGGCGCTGCTTTAGCAACGGCTCCGCTTTGACTTTGACAAGCCGCTGATTGTGGATTTTCTGCTCGAGCTGCGAGAGGTAGCGCTGTACCTCTTCCTCGATGGGACGGACCGGTGACTCCACTGTGTTCAGACCGATGTCTTCCCTTAGCTGGCAGGTCAGAGGATACAGGGTGTCGTGTGCGAGCTGGCACCGCGCTGCAAACAGGGCGTGGTTGATCACTGCTTGACGCAGCTTCTCCACTTCGGCCAAGTCGTCTTCGCTCAGCTCGCCTTGTTCACGCGCTGCCACCACATCGCCCTGCACCTGCGACTTGTAATTGGACAACAAGCTGTCCATATAGAGAGCCGCTGCCAGTGTCGGGTCTCCGCTATTTGCACCGGGCGCACTCTGGGCCGCTTTGATGGCTTCTTTGAGGGTTTGTGCCGCCTCAGCCTGTTCTTGCTCGGCCTGATGCAGCTCACGCCTTGCTGTGTCGCAGGCTTCATGGGCCTGGAGGTAGACCAGATAGGCGTCTTGGGAGGCGACCACAAACTGGCGCATGCGCTCGGGGTCTTGTGTCACTGGCAAGGTGCAGACCTGCGTGAATGCTTGCCAGAGGGCGTCTTGGCGTCCTCTGGCCTGGCTTTGAGACTTTGCCAGGGTGCTCAGAGGCTTGGCCTTCTTGAGCACGCTGTTGATAGCCTCAGTCAGTGTGCCGGCACTGCTTATGGTGGCAGCCTGAGCCGTGGCGGTAGCTGCCACCGAGTCTGTGCCCGGCGGATTTACAACAGAATCATAAACTTTCATAGATACCTCACAGCTAGTTTTACTCGTTGCCGCTTTGGGCGATGGCAGCCAGGATTTGACCCATCGTCATCACTGCTTCGTCCTGCGTCTGACCGACCAGGTCGGTAAAGAAGCGCTCAAATGCAGGGGTCTTGATCACGTCCAGGGCGAAGTTCCAGGGGATCATGCCCTCTTGTTCAAACTTGTGGACGAGGTTGCGCAGCGAGAGCCAGGAGCACTCAGATGGCTGCCCGTCGGAGAGCATCAGCAGGATTTTGACGTCCTTGCCACTGCTGCGAGCCGACTGACCCATCTGGTAGAGCATGGCGGCGTCGTTATTGCCACCACCACACTTGAGCCCTGAGATTTTGCGCTCACCTGCCACACCGCAATCAAAGATGGTGTCTGAGGTGAAGCCCCAGAAGTGTGCCGAAACACCAGGCAGGTTGATGATGGCCTGCTCCAGCACCATGGCAAAGAGCTTGCCGAGGCGGAACTTCTCGCCCGGGGAAAGCGATAGCGTGGCACTGCCCATCGAGCCCGAGCAGTCGAGTGCGACCTCGAGATGCACAGACGCTCTGGGATAACGCTCGTCCTCCACAAAGATGTTGGTCTCGCCAATCAAGGCTAGCTCAGCTTCTTCGATGAGGTCGTGACCATCAGGCTGGTCTTCTTTGTCCACCAGTGCGCTGCCGCACTC
Organism: Candidatus Obscuribacter sp.; assembly: GCA_016718315.1. Classification (GTDB taxonomy): domain Bacteria; phylum Cyanobacteriota; class Vampirovibrionia; order Obscuribacterales; family Obscuribacteraceae; genus Obscuribacter. Next base: position 220,553 of record JADKDV010000005.1, read on the forward strand.
TGCCAGATATTTGCGTAGCTGGCTGGCCAGGGCAAAGGTCTCTGGCAACAGCTCGTCCACCACAGCCTGATCCGGGTCGACTGGGACGATGTTGTCTATCTGGATAAACCAGTCGGTGGTCATATCCAGCGGCGGCTGGATGAACATGCCCATCAGCTCTGGCATCGGCATAAACAACTCAGTCAGGATGAAGCGGCTGATTTGCTTGCGGAAGAAGTAGAGCAGCGCCAGAAGCAGGAGCAGTAGCAGCACCAGAAGTGCCACAAGCCACCAGCTTATGGAAATGGCTTTGACTGTGAGCGCATAGAGGATGACGCCTATAGCCGCAATCGGCATTGTCACCATAGCCAGACGGAAGAATGGATTGCGCCAGAGTCGCTGCAGTTTGGGGCTGAGCTTCCAGTAGGCGCGGCGCATCCAGTACCAGACAAAACTGGCAAAGCGCACCACTTTGTCCCAGATAAATGTGGCGACACCAGTCACTACTCTGGCAACGAAGCGACAGATGGCTATGATGGTCGGACCGATGACAGTCCAGATGGCCGCTACGATGGCCAGGAACACGCCAGCAAGGAAGCCGTAGACCGGAGCTGTACCGCGGCTGAGGCGCTCACCCACCGACTCTCTGGAGTAGCGGGAGTTGCCTTTGCCGGAGCCAAACATGATCAGTGTCAGGCCAAGCACCACCAGGGTCAGTACGCTCATGGCGCCGTAGAGCAACATGTCGCTCAGACCGAAGCGCAAGCACACGTAGTACATGAAGTACAGCGAGCCGGCCAGCCAGGGCAGAAGCAAGACGTACATCCACCAGCTGAGCGGCTGTTTGCGTGAGTCTGCCCGTTTGGCGAGAATGTTGCCGACATAAACGCAGCCACCAAACATGGTGCAAGCACCAAGCAGGTAGATCCATTCTACGTCGACCTGGAGCTTGATCAACAGTACGACGGTCAGGGCTAGTAGCAGGCTGAGCACGCCAATCGTCAGGACCATGCGCCCTCGGGAGCCTGGCGGCGGTGGTCCACTGCCGCCTTTGAGGGCTTCGGCGATGGCTTTGAGGCGGGCTTTGATCATTGCCCGGCGCATAAAGAGAAAGGCCGTTACAGCCAGAAAAGCGATGCCGCCAAAGATTGCCACCTGCACCCAGAAGTCGACCCCTTTTTGCATGAAGAGGTAGGCCCAGATGCCCAGGAATAGACCGAAGGGCAGATACATCCACTTGTTTTTGAGCAGACGTTTGATGCTCCAGGTGGCCGGCGGCGGTGCTGGCTGTTCCTTCTCTTCCTCCTTGTCCTCGGGCTTGGGCTCGGGGGCTTTCTTCGGTTCTTCTTCCGGCTCTTGAGGTTCCGGCTCGACCACCTCAGGCATTTCAATGCCCTTGGCGAGAGTCAGGTGAATTTGTTGCGTCAGCTCAAAAAGCTCTTCTTTGCTCAGGTCTTTGAAGTTGCCGGGAATCAGGTTGAGTGCCTCGGCGACGACCTTATCCTGGCAGTCTGGGACGTGACGCCGGAAGTGATAAGCAAAGATACCCCAGCGCTTGGAGTAGATTTCGTTGGCTTCCATGCCGACAGGCTTGCGTTCCTCGGCGCCACCATCAGCGATGCCGGTGGAGACAGTCTGCCGGTTTTTGCTGGGGAAGATATGGGCGCAAACGCTCTGAAAGCAAGCCCCCCATGATGCATCCAGCGCTCGACCGCGTCTCTCGTTTTGCTCGTCATCGACGAGGTTAAAGAGATGGCCGAAGTTGCCTTTGTAGGCTGCCTTGTATTGCGGGTCGGCGGGCCACAGATGATGGGCCAGCTCGTGGAAGCCTATGCCTCGCCAGATCTTGAGGGCCCGCTCTTTGTTGCGGACCTTTTCCAGGGTCTGAGGGTTCATCACCACTGGAATGGGCTTTTTGAGCTGGTCGGTGCCGTAGGTAAAGGCAATGTGGCGACCAGCAACCATCTGAATATTGACCGGTCTCCTGGCATAGAATGCCAGGTCGCTAGCTAGTTTTCCGGTCTCACGCTCGAGTTCTTCGAGGGTGAGCCCGCTGGCAAATTTAGCCATGGGGTGCTCCTTCAAAAGTAGAGTTGCTCTCAGCACAGGCTGTGTCTAGGTGGACGCACAACTATGCAGTTGAGCAATCCACTAGATCAGGACTTCTTCTGTGCCAGTTCGTCGGCGATCAGCTTGGCGACACGGCCGGCTTCGGAGTTTTGGTCATCGCCAGTACCGGGGTACTGATTGATGACCGCTGTCTCCAGGGCCAGCTCCACCGGGAAGCCGTTGTTGAGGAACATGGCGATAGTCTCGGCCCCGCGGGTGGAGATTGTCTTGGACAACCTCATCTTGGGGTCGCGACGGGCACCACGCACCTTGTTGATCACCGTCAGTGCACGGTCCATCTCTGCGCGCGGGCAGGTGGGGTAGAGGCGCAAGCAGTGTGCCAGCTCTTCTTCCTGCGGCATCACAGTGATCTTGACGATGGCCCAGCGGTCCTTGGCGGCGGCGTCTTCGCGGCGAATGGTGAAGCCCTCGCCGACGTTGCCCGCCCCCATGAAGATGACATTGGCGCCGACCGTGATTTCCTCGCCGGTGGGCAAGCGCAACACGCGCTGACTGCCTTCGATCAAGTCCAGGAGCGCGTCGCGAGCATCCTCGTCGATACGGCTGAACTCGTCGATCATGAGCAAATAGGTACGGCGCGGATTCTTCTCGGCTTCGCGCAGGGTCTCGGACAGCTTGGAGTCCGCCCAGCGGAAGTTGAGGGTCTTGCCGTCGGAAGTGGGAATGTAGCGGCCGAGCATGAAGACGAACTTCTTGATCAAACCACCGCTGACCTTGCGGTATTCCCAGCCGAGTGTGCGCGCGATGGCGGCTGCGATGGTCGACTTGCCGACACCCTGGTCACCTTCCAGCATCAAGTTGCGGCGCGGATCCTGGAGGACCGTGGCAATGAGCTGGGCCTTGATGGGATCGATGTAGACGCCCTTGAACTGATACTCGACTTTGCGCGAGACCGGGCGCACGAAGATGGCGCCTTTGTTTTCGGTCTTGGGGCTCGTGACATGATCGACACGGCAAATCCAGACTTCGCCGGGACGGGGTTGCACACCTTTGTCCGGTTCGGCGATGAGGATGATTTTCTTGGAGCGACCGCTCTCGGTACGATTGGACTTGACGGCGTTGGGCACCGTGCTAGCCGGATTGGCTTCCCAGTGCACGACGATGGTGCTGCCTGGTGCAAAGATGTCTGACATATTAATACCCTTTCCAGTTTGGGGTTGGAGCAGAAAAGACAGCGAACGTAAACAAGCCATTTGTGCGGCTCTTGCTCGACAATCTGGATACGAAAAGCGCAATTCTCACCCGGATGTCCTGCCAATTGCCGTTAGCAACCCTGCAACCGTGAAGTGCCAGGAGAAGTTTGCAAGAGATGCATGGACGTTATATTTGGAAGTTTGTTGTTTTTGTGGGGAGATTGAATAGCGTCTTAACCTTAGTCTTAGCTATCTCTTGAAATCCAGGGCTATGCCACAGCCTGATATGGATTTCACCCTATCGCCGCTGATTCCCTATCGCGGTTTCGCTAAGGTCAAAATGACATTTTGGATGAGTCTGGTCTCATCGCGGCAAGCCATAGCGGCGCCTGTGGGCATCGCAGTTTTGTTGCTTTTGCAACTGTTTAATCGCTCTCACTTACGGGCAAAATTTGTCACATTGCTGCCATTTAGTTCAATCAAAACTAATCCAAGTGAGTCGTGCCATATTGGTCCCCGATTAGAGTCCTTGTGAAATTTTCAAAGACGATTTTTGAGTGGCCTAATTTTGATTGTTTTCTTTTGGTTTTTTGTCTGCTGATACCGTTGGTAGTATCTTTGCTTTGGCTATACATCTGCGCTAGTGATATGGAGTCGGTTATAAACTGGTGATAACTAGCTTGTAGACTCGCTTTTAAAAGTCAATCGTTTATCTTGGGCCGAGTTTGGGATGCTTCCATTCGGTCTGTTGCCGCTCGCGGTGATACCAGCGGTGGTGTCGTGAATGGCGCAGCTTGTGCTTGCTGCGCTGGCTTGTAAAGCTGCTTTGGCGTTAATTTGAGCTGGAAATATGTCCTGCGCATAGAAAGTCCCGCCAATAGCCTTGTTTTGTTTGCTGCACTTGGCCTAGTTTGTCCGTGTCTACCTTTTCCCTCAACCCCCCCGAGCTTATCCAACAAACCTCAACCAGCGCCGTCAACCAGATGAATTTGCCGATACGAAGGTGTCGTCTAGTCAGCTGGTTTTGTCTTCACCCCAGCAATGGAGAAAGCTAATGCTTGTTTATGCCGTGCTCTACCACGATGTCCGTGGTCACCGCGAGCTGCGCGAAGTCTGCGCCAGCCCAGAAGGAGCAGAGAAATACATTATTAATGCCCATGCCGATGCCTCTGTTGTCCAAATTGAGTGGGACTCCGGTCACACCTATTGCTCAATGCGTGCTCGCTACCCTGGATCGCGGGGTGGTGTTGAGATGTTTTTTTACTCGATCCAGGCACACAAAGTGATCGACTAGTTAGAAATGCCGGCTCACTGTTAGCAGTTACGGTGACCGCGCCTATTGCGAGCGCATCGAACGCCAGCGCGCCTACGATGAACAGCTGCGGTGGCAGCGACTGCAACAGCAGCGCTACTATGGTGGTCGCAGATGTTACGGCTGCTGATAAGGCACTGAGCCAACCTGAGTCTGTTCTTGAGCCCCCTGGAGTCTTCCAGGGGGCTCCGTTTGCGGCAGAGTCCCACCTGATGATTTGCTTGCTTGCGCAGGAGGAAGATCATTCACCTTACCAACCTTTGTTTGCGGCTAGCGTTGACCCGTGTCTATATATCGGGCGTCGAAATACTAGGCGTGATAGTATGTGCGCGCAAAAAGAAAATTTGCGATCAAAATTTTGCCAGTAACATGCGCAAACTCTCAGTTACGAGTGCTTGCGAATATCGCTGTCATAAATTTAATTGCGAATCTCTTTTAGGCGATCATGCGAAATGATGTTGCTTGAGCAATGTAACCATTTCGTCAGTCAGCATATTGTTGTAGATAACGTCTGTGATGACGCCCTTCCAGAGATTGGGAGAACCCTTGCTGTTTTGTCCCATATATAGGTCGACGCTTTTGATTTGCCAGAGCGTCAGTGAATTTGGTTCGCCGTCTTTGGCCTTGATTTTGATGGTTGGCGCCTGAAGAGACGCTGGTACTGGCCGCAGACTCACAACGATGTTGTGCAAAAAATCTTGCGCAAGGTTCGTAAAGGCACCCACGTGATTTTCATTCCTGGCAATCATGATGAATTCCTGCGCGACTATATCGGTCTCAATTTTGGCGGTATCCAGATTTATCAGGACTTTGTCCATGTAACTGCAGATGGCAAAAGGCTCCTGGTCCTCCACGGTGATGAATTCGACGGGGTCGTGCGTTATCACAAATGGCTGGCGCATCTAGGTGCCGCGTCATATGACCTGATGATTGTCATCAACCGCTGGTTTAATGCCACTAGAAGAATGCTCGGACTGCCTTACTGGTCACTTTCGGCATACATAAAGCGTCAGGTCAAAGAAGCAGTCAAATTTATCACTCACTTTGAAGAAGCCGTAATTGCTGAGGCAGCGCTCCGAAATGCGGACGGCGCAGTGTGTGGCCATATCCACTCACCGCAGATGAGGACCATAAATGGCTTGCTTTACTGCAACGATGGCGATTGGGTGGAGACTTGCAGCGCTCTGGTTGAGGACTTCGACGGCAAAATGTATATTGCTCGTTATAGCAAGAACCAATGGCTGTACCTCAATTCAGAGCAGCTAGGCTCATTTAAGGCCGCAAGTAACAGTCCAGGCATCACTAGCATGACTGCTCGTTAGTTGTGGGTATCTTGGTAAGTGACCAAAAAGTATAGTCACTGTAGAAGGGGGGGCGTTTGTTTCTCCCTTCTACTTTCTTGCATAACACTCCGGCTTCTAGTTCGATTTTTTTACTGCATCTATTGGTTTGTGTAGTTGATCTGGGTTGGTCACTAAAAAATTTTGCCGATTAATGCTAAATGAGGTAGTAGAACGCGAGCAGGCTAGTTTGATTTGATGATGCCGTGCTTATTTTGAGAGGTTCGCGATAGTTGAGCTAGCGCTGCCCTAGCTAAGTCCCTTTAAGCTCGCCATTGGGCGACTTGTGTCTGAGGTTATAGCTCTCTCAGAAGCCGCTTGACTAGCTAGTGCAAGCTTTTTGAAATCAGCCGAAACACTGAATACATCTAGACTTTAATTCTTAGATAGTCGTCATTTATCTGAAGTTAATAGTTGTAATGAGCTGTGCTTTACAAAGCTTATGCTGTATTTCAGTACCTTCCCTTGATAACTAATTAGTTACTACTCCCACACCCACCACTTCCACCCCCAACCACCACCACCACCCAAGCCGAGCAACCAGCCTTACTTCCCAACATCAGACCGCGCTTTAAGCCGTCCTGATGTTTGCTCGTCGCATAAGTCTCCATTGGTAGTGGCAGTAGTCAAATCGTCTTCGACCAATCAACCGGTCGCTGACACCCCCTCATGTTTAACCTCACGGGGTAACCGATGTCATCAACTGTCAGTCAACCCGCTAAGGTGCTCACCCAGTCCGAACTCCAGGCTCTTCTGACTTCGCGTCACGATGAGTTTGATCGGGCCATGAGCAACCTCGGGGATTTGATGTCCAACACGACATACAAACTCCTTACCGATCCTCAGGTGTTTGCCAATCTCGTCGGCGTCAGCCGCGACAGGATTGTGCCAGCACTGAGCGCTCTCAGCGAAATCTGGGGACTTGTGCCTCAGGTCTCGGACTTGCTCACCAGAGCAACTGAGATGCACAAAAATCTGCCGCGGTTTTTCCAGGAAAAAGAGCTTGCTCAAATCCAGGAAATGCTTTGCGGTCAGGCAGTTCAGGTCAAGCAAGATATTCCTTTTGCTCAGCGCAGTTTGCTTGACCCCACCACCAAAGTGACCAGCTTTAGCATCGAACAGGTGCTCACTCTGGTCGGACCAGTCTATGTCGCGGCTCGCGACCTGGTGCTGGAAGTTGAGCAGATTTTTAAGGCATTGTTTGACCAGGTCGGTCAGCACGATGCCACAGTAAAACGAATCGAGGTCAGTTGCAGCGAGCTGGATGCTACTTTGTTGCCCCATGTGGAGACGCTCAAGCAGCGTGTCAGCACTTTGCGCAGCAAGGTCAGTACCGATCCGCTCGGCGCCCAGGCTGAGTTTACTGGCGACCTCATGCCTGAGGTCAGCGCACTCGATCAAAAACTCCAGGAGATGAAGCGTCTCAAGCAAGAGACAGACACCCAGGTCAAGGCCGCACGGGTGCAGCTGACTGCCCTGAAGAGCACCTACGACAATGCCAGGGCCGCTCAGGAAGAGCGCATCCTCAAGGTCAGTGGCATCCCCACCGACACCATACCCCGGCTCTTTGCCGAGGTCGTCTTTACCGACAGCGCTCGTGGCCTTGAGCCATGGCTTGTCCGTCTCGAAAAGAACCTGGTTGAAGGCAAGTGGCGGGCGGTGAGCCTCGGCATTGCCAACTGGACATTGCAGTTGCAGGAGCGGCAGGAACAGGCTACGGCGGTGCTCAACGCCAATCTTGCCCCTGTCAATCTCAGGCGTGAGCTGCGCGGGCGTCTCGATGCTCTCAAAGCCAAGGCAACCCAGCTCAAGGTAGTGGAAAAGCCCAAGCTCAGCCAACTCTCTGGCGAAGCTGAAGTGCTGCTCTACAACCGTCCCACCGACCTCAAGCGCGCCGAAGAGCTGGTGCAGCAGTACGCTGCCGCCATTATCTCGGGTGACTGGGAATGAACACAACTCAACTTTGCAAGGAAACTGCAAAATGACCTTGATGAATTGCAATCACAAGCCGTGCACTGGCCAAGTCGAAGATGGTTACTGCAACGTCTGCGGCATGGCTCCCCCGGAAGAGAACAGCGCTCCGGCTGCGGCCACGACCGGTGCCAGCGCTGCTGGTCTGTCTCGTGTCACCGGCAAGCTCACCGGGCGTTCCACTCTGACCAGCCGGCGCGCCACCACTGGTAGCACCATCGCCTCCAGTCGCAAGATGCTGGGTGCCGGGCTTGTTCACATCGAGCCGCTGCTCAAGAGCGATCCGGCCAAGGCCGTGATGAAGGAAGCTCGCGTCCCCGATCACAAGCGCGAGTGCAGCAACTGCGGCACCGCTCTGACCAAGCGCGAAAACGGCTTCTGCCCGAGCTGTTCGACGCAGTACGACTTCCGTCCCAAGCTCGCCGTCGGCGAGATGGTCGCTGACCAGTACCGTGTCGAAGGCTGCATCGCCTTTGGCGGCATGGGCTGGATCTACCTGGCCATGGACGTGACGCTCAACCGCTGGGTGGTGCTCAAGGGCCTGCTCAATTCGTCGGACCCCACTCTGGCTGCTGCTGCTGTGGCAGAGCGCCAGTTTTTGGCCGAGGTCAATCACGCCAACATCGTCAAGATCTACACCTTCGTGCAGCACAAGAAGTGCGGCTACATCGTGATGGAATACGTCGGTGGTCGCACGATCAAGTCCATTCGCAAGGAAAAGGGTCCCTTGCCGGTGACGGAAGCGATTGCTTACATCCACCGGGCGCCGGCTTTCGCCTACATGCACAGCGAGGGCATGGTCTATTGCGACTTCAAGCCCGACAACCTGATGCTCGATGGCGATGACATCAAGGTCATCGACCTGGGCGGTGTGCGTCGTCTGGCCAGCACCGAAGGCGATGTCTTTGGCACCCAGGGCTTTGCTGCTCCGGAAGTGGCCAAGGTCGGTCCGTCGGTGTCTTCCGACCTGTACACCATCGGTCGTACTCTGGCTCTTCTGGTGTTCGACTTCGTGGGCTATCAGGGCAAGTACGAGTTCACCCTGCCCACCGCCGCGGAACAGCCGTTCTTCAATGAGCACGAGTCGCTCTACCGCTTCCTGCAGAAGGCCTGTCATGTCGATCCGGACAAGCGCTTCCAGTCCGCCGACGAGCTTGCCGATCAGCTTTTGGGCGTGATGCGCGAGGAAGCTGCCCGTGAAGGCACTCACCGCAATATCGAGAGCACCATCTTTGGCGGCGACGTCATGGCTCTGCGTGACCTCTCAGTGGTGCCGGCCGATGCCATCGGCATCGACCTCTTGCCGCCGCTCAAGAAGGACCTCAAGGACCCTGCTACCGAGCAGATGCTGCTGCATCTCTCCAGCGACCCCAAGAAGCAGACCGCTGCCCTGGCTGCCCTGGTGGAACAGTACCCTGACTCCATGGAAGCGCGTCTGGCCATCGCTCGCAACGCCATCGTGCTGGGCGACTATGCCGAGGCCGAAAAGCATCTGACGGGTGCCTCGTCCATCCGTGCTGGTGACTTCCGTATCACCTGGCTCAAGGGCATGCTGGCCATGGCTCAGGGTCAGAGCAAGCAGGCTTACGAATGCTTCGATGCCTGCTACACCGAAGTGCCTGGCGAGCTGGCTCCCAAGCTGGCTCTCGGACTGGCTCTCGAAGGGCTGGGCGACGCTCACTCCAACGAGCTCGCCGCTACCTACTACGACCACACCGCCGGCACCGATGAGAGCTTTGTCACCGGTATCTTTGGTCTGGCTCGCTGCCTCAGCCGCAGTGGTAACCGTACCGAAGCGGTGCAGTCGCTCGCCCGTGTGCCACAGATGTCGAGTCTGTATGGCGAAGGGCAGAAGACGGCAGTGCGTACCCTGATTGACACCGAAAGGGATCTGCCCACCGCCGAGCAAATCGCTCAGGCCGCCGAGATTGTCGAGCGCCTCTCGCTCGATGATGGCGAAAAGAACCGTCTCACTGCCGAGGTTTTGGACGTGGCGCTCTTTGTCATGCAGAGCGGCAAGGTCCAGGGCGCTGGCAATCTCTTCGGTCAGCCCTTCAACGAAAAGGGTGTGCGTACCGGCCTGGAAGCCACCCTGCGCAGCCTGGCACGGTTTAGCCGAGACGCCAATGACAAGATCGCTCTTGTCGACCGCGCCAACGCCGTGCGTCCCAAGTCACTGGTCTGAGGAATATCATGAAAGATTGTCCAGCGTGCAAAGTGCCGCAAGAAGACACTGCCAAGTTCTGCGAGGACTGCGGTTCTTCCATGAGCGGGCAGGCAGTCGCCGCCACCGAAAGCGGTGCCGGTGACAGCGCCGTCAAAAGCGCAAAATCGCCTGCCACCAATCTCTGTTCCAATTGCGGCGCCGGTCCGACTGCCATTGACGAAGATGGCTTCTGCACTCAGTGCGGGCACAGTCGCAAGCATCCCGATCGCGATCACTTCGAGGTGGTGCTCGACAGCAAGGTGGCTGGTGTCTCCGACCGGGGCATCCGCCATCATCAAAACGAGGACTACTTTGCCATCGGCAAGGGCAGTCCTCTGGGTACTGATGGCAAGCCCACGAGCGAGACGGCTCTGGCTCTGGTGGTCTGCGATGGTGTGTCGCAGTCACAAAACCCGCAAGACGGCTCGAGCATCGGTGCCACCACGGCCCGCGACTACCTGCTCGGCGCCATCGCCAGGGGTTACACCTCTCCCGAAACGACTATCACGGAGGCTCTGGTCGAGGCACAGAAAGCAATCTGTACTGTGCCTTTTAACCCGGCCGGCAAAAACGACCGTGGTGAAACTATCGCTCCGGCTCAGGCCACGATTGTTGCGGCTCTGGCTCAGGGCAAGCGCATCACCATCGGCTGGCTCGGCGATAGTCGTGCTTACTGGTTGACTGGCACTTCCTGCGTGCAGATAAGCCGGGATCACTCCTGGTATAACGAGGTTGTCGACGCTGGTCTCAAGACCCGGCAAGAAGCTCTCGCTGACCCGCAGGCGCATGCCATCACTCGCTCTCTGGGCGCTGCCATGGACGGTAGCAATCCCGGTGTCGAGCCTTCGTTTCGCACCCTCAACCTGACGGAAAAGGGCACCTTGCTGGTGGTCTCCGATGGCTTCTGGAACTACGCCGATAGCGAAGGCGCAGTCCTGAAGTTGGTCAATGACCAACCGGCTCAACTCGATCCCCTCAGTCTGGCACGGCGTCTCGTCCAGTTTGCCTATGACAAGGGCGGCAAAGACAACATCACCGTTGTCGTCGCTAAGTTTTAACCCAACAGGAGAATCAAGGATGTCATCCTTCAATGCAAGCGTCCATCAGAACCAGTATCTCTCGCAGGGCGCATCGGAAGTGCATGCCGTGCTCACCGTCACCTCTGCCTCGGGCGGAGCGCCGGTCTCGAGCAAGGCGCTCGTCGTCGGTCTGATTGCCGACACGTCTGGCTCTATGAGCAGCGATGGCAAGATCGGACACGCGCGCAACGCCGTGATCAAGGCCATCGAGATCCTGCCGGAGTCGGCGGAGTTCTTTGTGATCTCGGCCCACAGCGAAGGGGAACTGGTAGTCGACCTCTGTCGCGCCACGCCTGAAAACAAGGCGCGCGCCATCGCCCGCGTCAAGCAGATGAAGGCCGAAGGCGGGACCTACATGTCTCGCTGGCTCACCACCGCCCTCAAGGTCTTCAAGACCCGTCCGGGCGCCATCAACCAGGCAATCATGCTGACTGACGGCGGCTGTCAGGACGAGGACAAGCCCTACCTGCCCAAGGCCATCGCCGCCTGCGAAGGCTTCTTCCAGTGCGAGTGCCGCGGTGTGGGCAACGACTTCCGTCCCGACGAGCTGCGCGCCATCGCCAGCAAGCTGCTGGGCTCGGTGGACATGATCCGTGAATCTGGCCAAATTGCCGACGACTTCCGGGCCATCATCGAGAAGCAGAAGGGACTGAGCGTCTCCGATGTGCGCATCCAGCTGTGGATGCCGCAGGGTGCTGAGCTGATGTACGTCAAGCAGGTCTCGCCCGAGATCCTCGACCTGACGACCAAGCGCAGCGCCGGTCCCAATGCCCTCACTGGTCGCTACCCGACCGGCGCCTGGGGTGAGGAGTCGCGCGACTACCACATCTGCATCAAGGTCACCCCCGGTGGTGTCAACCAGAAGATGCTGGCTGGTCGCGTGGCGCTGATCGTCACCGAAAACGGCCAGGAAAACAAGGTCGCCGAAGCGCAGGTGCTGGCCATCTGGACCGATGACGAGAAGCTGTCGGCGGTTATCAACAAGCAGGTGGCCAACTACACCGGCCAGGCCGAACTCGCCGCCAAAATTCAGGAAGGTCTCAAGGCTCGTGAAGCTGGCGACGAAGCGGGTGCCACCAAGGCCCTCGGTCGTGCCATGGAGCTTGCCGAGCAGACCGGCAACGAAGGCACCAAGAAGCTGCTGAGCAAGGTCGTGCAGGTCGAGTCGGACGGCACGGTCAAGCTCAAGAAGGCTGAAAAGGCCGACGTGCTCGACCTCGACACCAAGTCGGTGCGCACCACCCGCCTGGGCGCCACCAAGTCCTGATCTCAACAGAGGGGGCGTCTTAGCCGACGCCTGAAAATCACATGACCAAATGTCCTTCCGGTCACGATTCGACCGACAACGACTTCTGCAGCACCTGCGGCACCGAAATGGCGCCGTCTGTCTCTCCTGGTGGTGCCTCTGTGGTGCCGACGACTGTGGTTGCGCCCAAGAGCGCTGCTGCCACTACTGGCGGTACCGGGCAGAACTGCCCCACCTGCCATACCGAGCGTGATGACCTCAATGCTCGCTATTGCGGCGTCTGTGCCCACGACTTCGAAACTGGTCGCGCCGGCTCCATTCCCACCGATCTCGGTCAGGATGTGGTCGTACCGCAGGCAACGACAGCCGTGCCGGTGGGCACAGCTGCCGCAGCTTCCACCAGTGGCGCTCGTCTGGACCTCACCGCCCGCGTCAACGAAAGCGCTGCCAATGCCCCTCAGGGTGAGCCGGAGCGCAAGTACAACTTGATCGATGAGGAGAGTCTCATCGGTCGAGCGAGCAGCAGCAATGGCGCCGCCATCGGTGTCGTCGGTGACTCTGCTGTCTCCAAGCGTCATGCCATCATCACAAGGCACGATGACGGCAGCTTCACCATCCGCGATGCCGGCTCCACCAATGGCACACGTCTGGATGGCAAAGACCTGACCGCCCACGTCGAGTATCCGCTCGCTGTTGGTGCGGTGATTGAGCTTGGTGAATGGACCTTGCTCACGGTCACGGCGATCAAGTCCGCTTGAAGTCGTCAGTCTCAATTCCAAAGACAACCTGAAAGGTCTTTTCATGAATCTGCAACTCAAATCCGTGTCTTCGCCCGCTGCGGCCGGCAAGCGCATGTCGACTCCGACCTTCCTTTATGCCATGCTCATGGTGGTCATCAGTCTCGCCACCGTCTGGACCATCGGCATCTACATGAGCGTTTCGGCCAGCCGCAACGCGCTCGATACCGTGGCCATGCGGGCGGTGCCCTCAATCATCGCCGCCAAGGAAATCCGGGCGCGCCTGCTCGAGATGGACGCCAGTGCTGCCACCGAGTTTCTCGGTGAAGGCGCAGCTGGTCGCGCACGTGAGCAGTACGAAGCGGCACGCTCTACGGTGAGCCAGCTCCTGGTCAATGCTTCCAATCAAAAGGGAGCATCGGCCGAGCAGCAAGCCGGGCTGAGCATTGTGCTCACCAAGCTGCAGCAGTACAACGGCACCATCGAGACTGCCCGCGCCAACGCGCGTCAGGGCTTCCCGGTGGGTGCTGCCTGGATGCGCAGCTCGGGCGATCTGATGCGCGCTGAGATCCTGCCGGCTGTGGACCAGCTCGACAAGATCAACCAGGCTTATCTGGACAGCCAGTATGCCTCGCACCGCAAGGGCGTGACGCTCAATCTCCTGGTCGGTGTGGCCAGTGGTATCGCCCTTCTGGGTGCGCTGCTCTATACCCAAATTTTCTTGTCGGGGCGCATGCGTCGCACCATCAATCCCCTGCTCGCTGCCGCCTCAGTCCTGGTGGTGGTGGTCACTGGACTCTTCGGCATCTCGCTTCAGAGCAGTGACAACAATCTTCGTCTGGCCACCGAAAAGGCTTTCACTTCGGTGCAGTCGGTCTGGCAAGCCCGGGCTGTCGCCTACGACGCCAAAGCGGATCAGGGTCTCTACCTGATTCAGCGCGGCGGCGGCAAGAAGTACGAAGATTCCTTCGACGTCAAAGCCAAGAGCCTGCTCGACAACATCCAGCAGTCCAACGCCGTCGACAAGCTCGCTAGCGAGCCTGCCCGCAAGGACATGCTCACTGCCTACAAGGGCTTTGTCGATATGCAGGCGCAGCTCAAGCAGCTCGACAAGGGCGGTGAGCGTACTCGCGCTGTGCAGATGGCCGTGTCCAATGGCACCGGCAGCGCCAATGCCGTGTTTGGCAAGCTGGACTCGGCCTTCGAGTCGGTGCTCAAGAGCGACAAGGGTCTCTTCGACCAGTCGGTGGCCAGCGCCAAGAGTAGCCTGTCGCTGCTCGATTTGATCTGCATGGCGGCGGCCTTCATCACGGTGCTTCTGACTTGGGCCGGACTGCGTCCGCGCATCAACGAATACCGCGTCTGACCACAGCCATCCGCAATACGAAAGGACTGACAATGATCAATACCAATCTCTCGCGTCGCATCGCCTGTGGTGCACGTGTTCTCCTCGCTGCGGCTACTCTGGCTGTGGCTACCCTGTCTGCCCCTGGGCTGGCCTCTGCTGCCCCGGTCGATCCGCCGCTCTCCGAAGTGGTGAAGAGCCTGCGCCCGAACGGCCCCCTGCCCCGTCCCGGCAACATGCCCGACGGCACCTGGATGAAGAAAATCCAGGAGCGCGGCCGCCTTGTCGTTGGTGTGCCTCTGGGCATCTACCTCTTCGGATATCTCAACTCCTTCACCAATCAGCCCGAAGGCTTTGATGTGGACATCGCTCGTCAGGTGGCCCGTGCCATCTTTGGCGACGACAAGCACATCGAGTTCAAGGCGGTAGTGTCGGCGTCGCGCATCCCCATGGTCAATGATGGCAGTGTCGACATGGTCGTCGCCACCATGACCATCAACGCTGCCCGCAAGGAGCAGGTCTACTTCTCCGAGGTCTACTTCGATGCCGGTCAGCGCCTGCTCGTGGGCACGACCACCAACATCAAGGGCATCGATGAGCTGAGCGGCAAGAAGGTCTGTGCTCCGGTCGGCTCCACGTCGATTAAGAACATCCCGCTCAAGAATCCGCGAGTCATCGTGGTGCCGGCGGAAGACTACACCGACTGCCTGGTGCTCTTCCAGAAGGGCGAAGTCGAGGGCATCTCCAGCGACGACGTCATTCTCGCTGGCCTGGCCAAGCAAGACCCCTACGCCAAGGTGGTTGGCGAGAAGTTTACCGCCGAGCCCTATGGCATCGCCATCAGCAAGCAGCACCCTGAGTTTGTGCGCTTTGTCAACGGCGTCCTCACCCAGATCAAGAGCGATGGCACCTGGGCCGCTCTCTACGAGAAGTGGCTCGGTGGCATGATCGGTGCAACCCCGGCCGCTCCCAAGGGTACCTACGAGCAGTAAGCGCAAGCACTGCATGGAACTGCTGAGACAGAGCCACAAGCTCTGTCTCAGTTAACAACAAATGCCAAAAGCAAAAGGATCTAAATCTATGCAAAGAACCATCCGTACATGCCTTTCATCCGCACTCATCCTGGTTGCCTCGGCCGCTTTGTTTAGCGGCTATGCAGCTCCAGTGTCTGCCTCCAGCGGGAGCGCCATCGTCCCTCCAGCCAAGCCTGGTGCCCATGACTTTGGCTCCAATACCGCAGGCGGTGCATCGATTGCGCTGCCCATGGTCAAGAAGCGCGATGTCGAAAAGGAAATCCGCGCCTCCGACAAGCCTGTGGTCACTCTTGGCACTGCTGCCGACTGCCGTGACTGTGCTTCTGTGGAGCAGGTCGTGGCCAAGCTTGCACTCGAATACCCCGGTATCCGCTTTGTCATGGTCGACGGACCTGACTTTGGCGTATCGGCTGATCGCATGCCGGCAATCGCCACAGCCGTGCCGAAGTATTCCGCTACTTCCATTTCGCGGCGCTTCAATGTGGTGCCTGACGGCAACCTCGAAGCCTACCTGCGGGCTCGCGTTGAAGCGGTGGCCAAAATCGCCGCGCTGGACAATGAGGCCCGGGGGCTGAGCGAGCAGACTCTGGTCAAAGTGGAAGCGCTCAAGGCGCTCTACGATGACCCCAAAGAGGAGGAGCGCCTCCAGCGCGCTGATCTCGCCGGTCAGCTTGCTGACATGATGCATCGTCAATCGCAAATCATCACCGAGATTGGCGCCATCATCAAGCAGGAAGTGCGCGACTCGACGGTCAACCAGTAACAACTCGGAGCAGCTATGCTTCCTGGCTATAGAGCTATCCTGGCTGCCGTAGCCAGGCTTTACTCAGGCATAACAGCAGCGGTGCAAGTGATTCGCCGGAGGCTCGACCTGCATCTTTCGGAGCGAGGACTGACATTTTTGCAGCTCACATTGAGGGCTTTCAACTATGTTCTGTCTCGCCACGAGATCTTGTCGCGTGCTTCGGCGATTGCCTTTTGCGCCATGCTCGCTTTTATACCGCTAATCACACTGGCGCTGACAGTGGGCGCACATCTTTTGCCCACGCTCGGTGCATCGGCTATAGATGCTGGGGGCGGCTCAAGTCTGGGGGTAACGGCCCAGGAAATCGCCGTCTTTCTTAATAGCATCTTGCCAGCTGATGCCGCTAAACTGGTGATTGATCAAATCGCCCGGATCCAGAGTCAGCCACCGCTAGCGGTGCTCAGTGTGACTTTGTTTTTAGCCTTGTGGACCTCTTCTGGACTGTGTTCGGAGATCTTTAACGCTCTCAATCGCATCCTTGAGGTGCGGGAGACTCGGCCATTTTGGAGAGTGAAGTTGCTTGCCATGGGCATTGTAGTCCTGGAGCTGGCGATTATCATGTCTCTGGTGGGCGTCTTTGTCATCTCTCCTGAGCACTGGCAGGTCTGGGGTAAGATTCACTGGATCGTTGTCGGTACAAGGATTTTGCGCGGGCTCGCTTTGTTTGGTCTGATCTATCTGGCCTTTGCCGTGGTCTTTCACTTTGGTCCCGACAGCAAAAACACCCGTCACTGGGTCACACCTGGTGCACTTCTGGGTTCAGTGATTTGTCTGGTTACCATGTATGGCTTCCGCATTTATCTTGAGCATTTCGCCACTTACAGCGCTGCCTATGGCTCGTTGGGTGGGGTGATGTTGCTCATGTTTTGGATGTGGTTGATGAGTCTGGTGCTTTTGATAGCGGCAGAGCTGAATAAGCTTGCTGCCATCACCGGCAACTTGTTGCCAGGCAAAAAATGTGAGGGCGAGGATTGCCCTTGAGCGTTGTGCAGGAGGGGGCTCACCGCCCCTTCCTGTTCTTTTCTTTTCTTCCGGTAGATACTATATGCTGTAACTGGTCGTGTCGCAAGAGCATTGTTTATTACAAGAGCATTTTTATTACAAGAGACTGTCATAACATCTTTTGAAGATGCGCATTCTTTCACAAGGTTGTCACGTCTTTGTTGGTATCAATGCAGCTGTCCGACAATCAATAGCAAAAGCTTCAACCTGGTCTCGGTGATAGACCAGTGGGTGCTTGTCTTTGTGAGTAAAAGTGCCTGTACGCTTGAAGTAGAGGCGATATATTAAGTTGGCTGACATGAGTAATCATGCCGGCCGATTTGGTTGTTTGGTATCGTGGGTGGTGGTGGTTGTAGCGCGGCTAGCCTACCTGTGTTTTTGCTTTGCTCCAGTGATAAGCTCGCCATAAGCCTCCTGGCGGGCTTTTGATTCTTGATTTATCTATCTTGTTTTGATAAGCAAAGATATTCCTTGCAAATCTTTTTCTGAGATCAACTTACTGCTTCACTAGCCCGTTAACCAACTATTGTTTAGTTCCACCTTTCTGCGCCTTCAATTGGGGTGCATGGGCTTGTGATGCCAGTCAGTCAAAAAAAAGACCAGGCAAGGAAAAGATAAAAGGAACCCAAAATGAAATCCGCAAGCGACATCCTGCTCTTGGCGCTAATTGCCTTTTACTTCGTCGTGCTCTTCAAGAGTGCTCGTGGTGGAAGCCTGCGCATTCGCAGCGGCAAAAAGAAAGACAACTCGGATAAGCCCAAGGACGGCAAGTCTGACGACACCTGACGACAAGCTCAAGTGAGCTAGTCAGGGCGCTAAGTCTTCAAATAAAAATATAGTCGAAACAAATCAAGGACAAGAAAATGACTCGCGACAAAATCTTGCGAGCTGTTGCTGCTATCGTTGGCAGTGGCATCTCTACTTCTGCGGGCCTCGGTGTTATCCTGCTGATCGCAGCCGCTCCAACTAGCGGGCCCATTGACTGGTCTATCGCACTGAGCCATGGCTTTGAGTTTGGTCTGGTGGTAGGTCTTTTGGCCTGCTTGATGCCGCACAAGTATCAAACCGTGCAAAGTTACCTGGCCTGTGGTGTCAGCTTCTTCATCGTTACGGCGGCACTGCTGGCTCTCTTTGGACCGGCCGACGCCAAGTTCTTCAACCTCGCTGGCATCTTTGGCATCTTTCTGACTAGCTGTTTTGGTGCCTTTATTAGCGGCACCGGCTATCAGACTGGAGCAGAGCTGGCAGAATCTCTGATCAATAGAAAGCGCTGACGGCAGAGACTTAGACTGATCGTCAGTCGACAGAAGGAGGGGGCAACCTCTCCTTCTGTTTCTTCGCTTTTTGAGCTTGCCTGACTCTTTTAACTCAGCCAGCTACTAGATATTTTCTTCTTTTGTGTATAGTAACTATATAAGTTAGTATGTGTGCTGTATGCACGGAAGTTGAGGGTCCATGCCCATTCCCAAAAATGCAATTGAGTTGAGTCAACGGTTGGGTGCAGAGGAGAGTTGTCTAGCCTTACTGAATGAGGTCCGCTGGGCAAAGGGTTTCATTGGTCAAATTGCCAACATGATGATGGATATCAGCTACACCATTGCCAAAGAGCCAGTTATAAACCAGTAACAACTTGCTCGTAGACTCACTTTTAAAGTCAATTATTTATACTAGGCCGAGTTTGGAGTGAATTCATTCGGTCTTTTGCTGTTTGTAGCGCCACCGCAGATGGTGGCAAATATAGCGCGGCTCGCGCTGGCTAGGCGGGCTCGCAAAGCGGCTCAATCATTAAATCGCCCTTGAAAGAGGATTGGCAAAGCAAAAGTGTCAATAAGGGGCTTGTGTTAGCGAGCACGCTTGCTCTAATTTTGACTCGCTACCTTCTTTCCCTCAACCCCCAGAGCTACCCCCGACAACCCCAAACAGCGTGCCTAGACCGATGAACTTGCCGATACTTCCGTGTCGTCTAGTTCGCCGTTTTTATCTCAACCTCAGAAGAAGAGAGAAAAACCATGGACAGCTTTGTCGTTCTGTTTCACGATGTCTGCGGTCACATCGCGGTGCGCAAAGTCTCGCGCAGCCTCGCGGGTGCTCAGGACTATATCACCGCTGCCCTTGCCGCCGCTTCCGCCACCGAAATTGTCTGGCAGCCTTGCCGCACCTACTGCACGGCTTACGCTCGTTTTCGCGGCAGGCAGGCTGGCTTCGAGCAGGTCTCGTACTCCATAGAGAAGCACGAGACTATCGACTAATTGAGTGCACACTGTGGTGACTTCGTACCTTCTATAGGGTTTCGTTGCCGCCACTTTGTTGCCTTTCTTTTGCCTATCTCCTTGCCTGCAAACGTGCCTGCCAACGTGCCTAATTTTTCCCCCATCCCACAAGAAGGACTACAACCATGAAGCGTATCCTCACTGCTTGCAGCTTGCTGTGCCTCCTGCTCGTCACCGGTTGTGTCGGCATGCCCGGCACCAATACTGGTGCACTGGTCGGCGGTGTCGCTGGTGCTGCACTGAGTCGCGACAACCCCATCGCCGGTGCGATAATCGGTGGTGTCGGCGGCGCCCTGATCGGCAACATGATCGATAACAGCGGTGGCTCCGGGTATCGCGGCAATCGTGGCTCCTACAGCAACCCCGGCTACAACGACCGCGCCTACTACGAGCGCATGGAGCGCCAGCGCGCCTACGAAGAGCAGATGCAGTGGCGTCGTCTGCAGCAGCAGCGTCAGTGGGGGCAGCAGCGCTACTACGGTGGCCGCGGCTGCTACCGCTGCTAACGCCGTTGGTTGCCACGCAGAGTTAGTGGCGCCTGCTCAACCCCAAATCTGTCGAGATTAAAAGGCGGTGTCCACGGGTGGAAGTGCTGCGCACTTCTATCCGTGGGGCTGTCTTTGACTGGCTGGCTACATTTTCAACTGGCTATTAGCCTTAAACGGAGTATTGAACATGATTTCTTTCATTGCTTTTTTTGCGTATTTTTCTTCGGTACCATTCTGGAAGTCTTCTGCGGAGTTACCTTCTATGAGAGGGTGCGTGTTGCGGTAGATTGGCTGTTCGTCGGCAAAGGTCACGTCAGCTTCCCGGAAGAGAAACGGCACTGGCCGTTCCTCTTCCTATTTCTTTGCACTTTTTTACATCTGTCCCAAATTTTTTGGCATCTTTCTCTGTCAGTAAAAGTCTTATATCCTATAGTGTTAGCTATTTGAAGATGCTTAGCCCAGTGCCCTGGCAAAGTCTGCTATGGCTATCGTGGCATTGTCTTCAGAAAGTAGTGTGAAGTTGAAGAGAAACTCGCCCGCTACCGGCTCACCGAGATAATAGGTGGCGGTGGAGACAAGGGGTAAATGTGCTTTGCTTGCCGCCAATGTAATAGTGCTGTCAGAGTCGGAGTTAAACATAACTCTGAAATAATTGCCGCTGGATTGATCGCTTATAACGATCTTGTCAGCCAGTGTGGTCTTTAGTGAATGAATAGCGGCTATACGTCTTTTGGCAAAAGTCTTTTGTACGCGACTGAGATGTTTTTCGAGGTAACCGTCGCTCACTAGTTGAGCGAGAGTGAGTTGCACCATGGTGTCTGCCATATCGTCAGTTTGTAGCTTCTTTACGGCTGTGATATATGAGATCAGACTCTGGGGCACGACGCAGATACTAATAGATGTTAGGGGGTAGAGTATCTGCCAGAAGGAAGCAATATAAATGACATTGGCATCGGGGCTGAGTGTCCAGAAGTGCTCAGGTGGCTCCCCTGAATAATAGAAGTTGCCATCATAATCGTCTTCTAGAATCCAGGCATTGTGTTTGTGTGCCCAGGCAAGCAGCTCCTGGCGGCGCGCTGGAGACATTATGGCGCCAGTGGGATCTTGATGATTGGGTGTTATATAAACCACTTTGATTTTGTCTGGACAATCATTTAGAGCGCTGACAACTAAGCCCTCGTCATCAACAGGTACGGCGTTGATCTTTATGTTGAGACTTCTGGCGATATTGCGCACCACGCCAAAGCCTGGTTCTTCTACTGCGATAGCCTGACCGGGCTCGACAAGGAGTCGCAAGAGTACATTGAGTATGCCGGAAGAAACAGAAAACACAGCTATTTGTTCGACTTTTGATGTTATCCCTTTGGATCGTGAAAGATAGCCTTTGAGAGCTTCTCTCAGTTCTGGGCGACCCAGGACATCGGGTTCGTATTCCATATTACGGAAGGTCTCAGGCACACAATTTTGCTGCATCAACTCGCGCCAGCGGCGCATCGGCAGCGCGGCTCTTGGTACTGCTCCGTAATTGAGTCCGGCAAAGTCAGGAGACGATGGATATTTGTTCAATTCTCTGCCGATCTTACGAGCAAAGGTGGATAGTTGGCTGGAGTCGAGTGGCCTGCTACTTATCTGGCGCTCAGAGGGTTGAGTTTTGACTCGCTCCATGTTGGCATAGGTACCAGATGTGGTATCGCTAATTAGATAGCCCAGTCTGAGTAATTCGCGGTAAGCTTTGACTACTGTATCACGAGCAATCTTTAAAGACTCTGCCAGATCGCGACTGGAAGGCAGTGCTGTGCCTCCATCGAAGCGACCATCCTCAATGTCTTTGATGATCGAATCAATCAGTTGTTTGTATATGGGCTGGCTCGAACTCTTATCTACCTTGAACGAAATAATCATCGCTGGCACCCAGGTGAGGTGCCTCTATAGTATCAAAGTTTGTTAAACAGACTGTAAAAAACTTTGGGCAGGTCTGTCATTGCTTTGAGGATTGGGGCATTTTTTGTAATTGTTGCTGATGCCACTTACAGATTTGTACCATTGTCGCATTGCTGTCAAAGCCAGCCAATTGCATCAATCTGATAAAGGCTGGATTGGCTTGATTGAGTCTGATGCAGTCTGGCAGCGCTGCAAAAAAGCGCTCATTGAGCAGCCACAGTTGTTTGGAAAAATCTATTTCTTGAGAGAGCGGTATGCTTGCTCTTTCGCAAGGGGACACATAAGGCAGGCAGTAAGGTGCTCGACCGAGTGTGCCGTCGGGTAGCTCGAGTACTAACCCGCCTTCATGGGAGCCGGCTAAAAAATCTCTGCTATCGAGTATATCGAGCAAGGTGCTTTGCTGGTTTTTGCCTCGTATAGTCAGTGCGCATACTGCTCTTATCGAGATTGGCGCTGGTAGTAATTCCTGCACTCTTTGCACGGTGGAGCCACTAAAAATGTCGTCATCAAAGAGTATATGTGCTCCTTCTGGTATGGCCTGGATTTGCTCAGGCAGCTCGTTTGAGCCAGGCCTGGCAACCATTTCGGCTTCTGTGAGAGGAGCGCTCAAAGGGAAGCAGCGTGAGACTTTTAAATCATAATCTCCGGCAATACAGGGATCAAGACTGATCACTGAGTGACCTCTAGCAAGCATCGCCGCAGCATGAATTTGGTCGGCAAGGGCGAGGTATTCGACTGTCACGGCGTAGCTTTTGTCTGGTGGTCTGGATTTTTGGTGACTGTCAATAAATAACTTTACCAGGTCTGCTCTAAACTGCTCGAGTGATTGGTTGCAAGCTGGTATCATATCTGGTGTTTTGATCCAGTCTTTTATGCACCAGTTACCTTCGTTTCTGATGTAATAACTGGCTTTTGCTATGTCGCTAGAGTTTGCTTCTAATTGTTGGGTCCACTGCCAGTAACTTGGTGGCACTGCGTGACTGAGTGACTGGTCTTTGACTCTGATATTTTTTGATGAGACATTGTGGCTTGCTCTTCCGGCAAAAACTATTCGAGTATTGCGTTTTAACAGAGGGTCCTGGCTGAATTTTTCAAATGCGGACTCCGCCTCTGGTCTGAGCACGCACACGCAGGAGTGTCCGGCAACAAATGTACTAGCAAAGCGCGCATTGTCGCTGCCAAAAACATAAGTCACTTCCAGCTTGTCTTTGACTTTGTCACTAAACGGCAGGTGAGTTTTTAAGTAGCTTTGCAGTCGTATTATTACATCAGTAAAATTGACCATGCGTTCTGTGCCCAGCGCTTCCCAACCACAGGCCATGAGCCAGTTACTTTCGCTTACAGCTTCCTGGCAGAGGCGCAAACGGTGCAAGGCATCCAGCGCCAGTCCCTGACATTTGGGTTGGACATAATCGTCGTGACCAGGCGACAGATAACCACCAAGGACAAGCACACCTTCATGCTCTAGGGTACGGCGTGCGATTTCCATCATTTCTAGATGACCGTAGTGTACTGGCGCAAAGCCACCTGTGGTCAAAAGTACCGCCATTCTCTTTTGATTGGTCAGGTCTTTATTGATGGAGCGATTGATAATCTTGTGCAGGGGAGTCATGAGCCACTGGTCAGGCAGTCTGGCCTGACTAGCCTGACTGATACTGGGTGCGCCATCGTCAAAAAATCCAGCATCATACAGAGCGTTGGCCGTTTGGATTTTGTCGTGGACGGACAGGTAAGGTAACGCGCTGGCGTATATGGGGTCCAGGCTGGCTTTGTCGATAAAGCGCTGGGCATGGGCGAGACGTTCTTCAAAAGGACCCTGGTTAAAGAGTGTCTTTTGTTTATCGGGTGTGACAAATTGTAGTTTGCCCGCTGGCTGCATCTAACAGTTTGCCCCGCTAGTTGATTGTGTTTTGTCTGGTAGTCCCAGTGGTTTTGATGCTCCGGGCAAAAGATGTGGGGCCAGTCCACAGCGCTCAAAAACAATATCGGTGCGCATGATTATCTTGGTGCCGCCGGTAAGCTCTTGCCCGTCATGCAGTACGCGGTGATCCATCAAAATAGCCGATCCTGGTTGAGGATATAGTGAGGCGATTATTTCATCAGGTCGGCTCAAGCGCTGCCAGTCGCTGTAGTCCCTTTGCTCTAGTGGCACTACCGGTGGTACTGTTTGCGGGTCTTTGATAAAGCGTGTGGCTCCACCGTTTTTACTTGTGCTTGCTGTGAGATAGACGACCATGCTCATCAATGTGCGCTTGCCGTCGTAGTAGTCAAAGGGGGCGTCATAGTGCGGCACCAGCAGTCCACCTGCTTGATATTTGATAAAGCGCATCAAAGGACTGACCGCTACAGCTCTCCATACTGGCGAGCCGTCCCAGTCTGCTGGGGTGTACTGCTCCATTACTCGCACCGCGGGTAATACTGGAGTCAGGCGGGTGTAGAGATAGCTAGCCAGTTGCTCGTTATATAGTGTCGCTCGATGGGAGCCTACGGTGTCTCTTTCTGCTTGATAGTCTTTGAGCATGCCGTTTTGTCCGACAGCTGTCCATGACAGCTTGTCTAGATGATCAAGCATCATCTGGCATTCACCGGCACTGAGCAGATTGTCCACCACAAAAGCACTTGGACCGTACTGGGCGATTGCGCTTTTGCTTGTATTGGAGGCAATATGGCTTGTTCTTTTGTAGGCGCTGGTGTTTGTTTTTATCGTTGCCAAAATCGCTGGGTCTATTTGTATTTCATTGACAAAACCACCGGCTTTAGATGCTTTGAGCAGTTGTCTGGCATCAATGTCCTGGCGCCAACCGCCAGGTACTGCGCGCTCGTAGACATCGAGATGGATGGCGACAGATCCAGCTGCGTATTTGTGCGCATTTTGCTTGTTTAGTTGGTCCAGTTTTGCTTGCCAGTCTCTGTATTGCTCCATGGCATTGCTATCCAGTCTATCTAAAAGCGACTGCCTCAGCTCCTGGTCAACCAGAGACAAAAGCAAACTATAAAGCTCAATAAAGTCGTAGGGTACGCCGATTAATTGCTCATCGGTGCGTCCGTCATAAATATCGCCTGTAGGTGCTGCTGCCAGTACACTTTCTGGTACATCGAGGGCCCGTGCCAGGGCAAAGACTTCGCTCTTATGCAGATCTGAGAGTATTTGCAAATCCACCATAGCGTCGGCAGCTTTGCCAAAATAGCCGATATAGCCACCTTCATCGCGGTTGGTTGTGCCAATTAGCATGGCCGGCTGGTCTTGTTGTGTGAGCAAACTGGTTAAGTAAAAGAGAGCTGGTGTGCGCAGATAGGAGACCAGCTGTCCTGCCGCCCAGTCATCGCCTTCTATGCCCATGGCCTGGTCTGCTTTTGCCTTCAAAGTCTCGTGGCTAGTGCTCAGGTCCACCATCGCAACTGTGGCGCCATAATGCTTTGCTACTTCCATGCCGCGCTCTGTGGCTTGTTGCTGATTGCTCGTGCCAGTCTTGATAAAGTACGGCAAAAGCGCTGCCACGATTGATTTAAGTGGTTGCTCCATAGAGCGACTAGCTCTCACCATCAGAGCAAGTGCTACGGCTGAGTCCACGCCGCCGCTGACACCGATGACTGCCGCTTTTAAAGCAGAGTGTTTAAAATACTGATGGATTAAGGTCTCTTTGGCTTTGAGGCAGGTCTCGACGTCAAAGCCTCTACGTTGTCTCAGGACCTGCAGGATATCGTGCAAACCAGGGTGCAAAATATGCTCCTTAAATTGACTGCTAAGGGTATTATTAACCACGCTGCTGATTAATAGTTAAAAGTCCAGCTGTCAGGAGGTTCGTTTTGCGCTTTTACATACCAAGTGGGTCTTCGTTTGCCCGCACGCTGGGTCTTCTTACTGTCATTGCTTTTACTTTTGCTAACAGCTCAAATGCAGTGCTCGCCGCCACGCCTCAAGATGCTGGTGACAGTGCAGCGCTATCTACCAGTACAGTTGATATCTCTCCTGCCAAACTTGCATTGCTTAAGGAGTTATGTGACTTATTGGCGCCTGGCAAAAATGCCGAAGAATCACTCAATGTCACTTTTGCCCAGCAAGAAAAACAAATGACAGCAATCTTTAATGCTATGGCGGGCGCCAGGGTCCCTGCCGGAGCTAGCGCTGAAGAAGTGCAGAAGGCTAAGGAAGTAAAGGAAGCGCTAATCAGTCGTCAGATGAAAATACTCAAGCGCACCCAGCAATTGTTTCGCGAAAAAATAGACCTGAATAGCCTCTGCAACACCATTTATGTCTCGATTTATAACAAGCATTTTGACGACAAACAACTCAAAGATCTGATTACCTTTTACAAGTCACCGACTGGTACTCATTTTAGAGAGGTCCAGACAGCAATTGTGGATGAAGCAATGGCTATGACTAACAGGGATATCCAGAGCAAAATAATTGCCATATCCAAGCAGGTCGAAGCTGAACTTAGAGCTGAAGTCACCCCGGCTGCTCCAGTCACTCCGCCGTCCGCAGATAAAGTTGCACCTGGTCAAGTAAAAGACAAAAAGTAAGACTCAGTGTTTGATCTCAACATCAGTCAGTCCATAGCAGGTCCAGGGACCCTGCTTTAGTACCTCTACAAAATTGATTGTTGAATGGGCTTGAAGCTCACTGAGAGGCTTGTCTGTCACCAGGAGCAGTCGTGGTGTAGTGCCCTTGCTGCCTGTCGCGCTGAGAGCGCTGGTGTCACTTATAGTGGCAACTGGTCGGTTGAGATAGGTGTTAATTGATGGCTTAAACGAGCCAAGCAAGACAATATCGTAAGGTGCTTCTTTTAGTTGTAGAGCCAAAGAGACAAAACTATCTTGGGTTTTGTTTGTGTAGTAGCGCAATAGTGTAGGGTGCGCGAGCGTGATAATTAGAGCCATCGTCATCACTGCGGCAAAAAGCGCTCTTGTCCAGGTTTTGTTTTTGATTGCGAGCACCTGCAGTACGACAGCCGCAATAAGGGGTACTGTAGACGCCAGCAAAAGCCAGTCTGGACGGGCTTTTGCTCCGGGTATAAAGGCGGCCCAGCCGATAAAAATACTGACACCAAGGGTGAGGGCACAGGTAATACCAAAGATACATTGCAGCCAAAATCTGTCCCATTTAAGAGGGTCCGCAACCTCCTGATATTGCTTTTGCCAGGGCTTTGCCAGGCGCTGGGCAATAACTCCCAGACTGATTGCCAGTGGCGCAATGACAGGCAATATAAATGTATCAGACTGCAATTTGCTAAAACTAAAGAGCAGTAAATAAACCAGCGCAAATGTCGTAAACAAAAATAGACTGAGACGCTCTACATCAACAGGGGCGAGCTCGGCATCATCGGGCAGAACTGCTCTGACTCGATCTTTGTCGTAGGGTCGGTAGCTCGATTTGAAGTTTAGTCGCCCGCCAAACCAGCTCTCATTGAGGGGCACAAAAAAGTGATTTTTGAGGGCCTGAGGCAATAGTAAAAACCAGGGTGCTAGCCCATAGGCCAGCACTGGTAGATAATATAGCCAGTCGCTTTTAGCACTGCCCGGTAGATAAAAACCAGTGTAATTGGGATACTGCCCCAGTCCTTTGAGATAAGTCGGTCCGGCAAAATAAAAAACTGGCAGGGTGCAAAGTATCAGTAGTGCTATGCCTTGAGCCGGTGCCAGGCGCATCAGCCAGTATTTGAGCTGACTCAGTTTGACTTTTGTGGCGACAAAAAACAATGACAGAGCAATGGCGTATAGTGCCAGAGCTACAGGGCCGCGGCAAAGTATTGCCAGGGCAAGAGCTATCCAGAGCAAGAGCCAGATATGTTTGACGCGGGCAAAAATCGCCAGAGCTGTAGCGTAGAGAGCTAGATCCAGGCAAAGCGCAAAGCTCAATGAAGTGGTGTCAGTCTTTGTACTGACTAAAAGTAAAGGTGCCGAGACGGTCATTAGTGCGGCTGTCAGCGCGGACTCTCGGTCCACCAGTCGCTTTGTCGTCAGATAGGTGGAGAAGACCAGCAGTGCTGCCACTATGGCAAATGGCAGCCTTGCTGTCAGCGCTCCCGGAGCGCTCAATTGATAGCTCAGGGCCACGAGCCAGCTTGGCAGGACAAAACTGTGGCTGTCGATTTGATAATTGCAGTAGGGCGCAAAATAGTTTTTGAGCAGTAGCATCTGCCGAGCAGATTCGCTGTTTATTGTTTCGCCTGGATCTATAAGGCTGTAGCCAGTCAGTTGATTAAAATATATGCCTGCCACTGTCAGCACTAAAAGCAGCCAGGGCAGCCATGGTCGCTCTACAGCGTTAGTATTGCTGTCAGGTCCAGACATGGCATCAGCCGACTTTGTATTGGTCGGCTGATTTTGAGATGTAGATTCAGTCTGTTCTGCAGTCTGATTGTTAGTGCGTTTTTTCTTCTTCGCCATAATATGCTCGGCGCGATTTTAGCACTTCCTGCTGGGTTTTGCTTATCTCAGACCAGGTCCGGTGGTCTCAGGTGTTGCATCGCTGGTGGTGTCACTAGTGGTCTTTTGCCCTCACGGTCCATCTCTAGAGCCCAGGCTATTTCGATGCATATAAATAGTGCCAGACTGCACCACAAGCAGCGTTTTTTGTTCTCGCGGGACCAGTCAATCTCTTTGCCGATATAGGTATATGGTGGTCCCCAGCTTTTGCGGCCGCTCATTTTGAGGATGATTGAGAGTAGCTCCTCAAGCAGCTGATACAGTTCGACTAGTGCTGGAGAGGCATCGGGCGGTAGTGGTGATGGTTTTGGCTCTGGTGGAGCTTTTTTGCTGGGGGCAAAGTGGCTTGAGCTGGTCATAGCCTGGGCTTGTGTTGAGTCGGTCATTTCCGATCTCCTTAAGACTTTGGGTTTAAAACTTTGCATTAAGCCGGTTTGGTGTCAGGCACATAAAGTCGCCTACCGGTCACTTAATTGTAAGCCCAGTCTCTTTCATGTCAATAGCAAATTTGGTGGTTAGACCTGATCTGCTGGAGTTATATTGGCTACGATTTGCTGCCTTGTGCGGTACGAAACACCGCGGAATATGGCGATTTTTTCCATGTGCTGGTTGGATACGACCACGTCATAAACACCGGTTTTGCCGTTTAGCACTTGCTCTTGAGCAATAGCAACGAGATTGTCGCCGACTCTGGCTGGTGCGCTGTAGGTGATCGAGCAGTTGAGTGCCAGGGTGCGCTGGTTGCGGGAGTTGCAGGCAAAGGCAAAGGCTGTGTCTGCCAGGCTGAAAGTGACTCCACCGTGACAAATGCCAAGACCGTTGACCATGTCATCGCGTACCACCAGAGATAGCTCAGCGTAGCCCGGGCTGACTTGCAAAACTTGCATGCCGAGGTACTGTGAATGCTTGTCGAGGCGATGCATCTCGCCTGCCACAGCTTGAGCTAGATTGAGGTTTTTGCCGGGAATATCGTTTTTCAAGTGGTTTACCTGGTGCTTTGAATAATCTATACCGCACCCCATATTTTACAAAAAAAGCGGCGTTCTGGGAAAAATTGACAAGAATGTAAGCCGCAATACAGACAAAAAATCTGGATAAGTGTTAACTGAGGTTGGCTGGGCTTTTCTGGCTACGGAGTTGATCCGTTTTACTTACTACCTCCTGGACTAGTTCCACAACCTTACAGGTTGACCACTGGCGCGTTTGCGCTCATTGGTCAGCCGAGGAGTTGCCCGTGTTTAATACCAAAGAAGAAAGCGGCTGCTTAGTAGTCGAAAGCAGTTTGAAATTTTTGTCCATGCCGCTACAGATTGCCGGTACTGGCTTGTTGTTTGCCAGTCTGATGATACTTCCTGTATTTAACGCCTTGATTGGTCTGGCTTTTGCTCTAGCGGGTGCAGCCCTACTTGCCTCAGGCTTTAAGCTGCAACGCTCGCGTGAATTTGTCTTTGATCCCTACCTCAAACGCGTTTTTTGGAAGCACTGCGAAGGCTCAGGCAGCCATGAAGGCAGTGTTGCCTTTAGTGAAATCAGTCATGTGCTAATTGACTGCAACCCGCACACTCCAGAAGAAGCAGGTTTGTCTCTATTAGTTGGCAACGAAAAAATGCCAGTGTTGGGTGAACTCAAGGCAGTAGATCCTTCTAAGCGCCAGGATATGGAAAAACTGGCGGAGAGAATCAAGGGAATCGTTGGTGCTTACTAGTCTTGTCAAGATGATTGGCTGGGCGCCGACTGGGTAAGAAGTAAGGAGGTATCCGAAGCCACTTCTTGTTCGGTGAGGTTTTATGTCCAAGTTTAATGCCGGCGAAAAAGACTATAGAAATGACCAGTCAGACTTTGGGCGCACACTTGATTCGCTCGATGGCACAGAAACTCCGCCACTGACTAATGATCAATTGGCCGGGTACCGTGCCGGGGACTTCAATAATCTTGCTTGCGGCATTGAGAGAGGTGATGGTGCTGCCCGTTCTTCTTTGATTGGTTCTGTTGAGGAGGCTAATTCTCAGGGACTACTCGAAAAGTCTTTGAACAATCTCGAACAGTCCGGTACTGCCAAGGTGGTGCGTGATCAATTTGGTCAGCCCAAAGAGATAGTGATCGATCCCAGTTGT
The DNA here is from genome assembly GCA_016718315.1 of Candidatus Obscuribacter sp. Classification (GTDB taxonomy): domain Bacteria; phylum Cyanobacteriota; class Vampirovibrionia; order Obscuribacterales; family Obscuribacteraceae; genus Obscuribacter. Next base: position 251,114 of record JADKDV010000005.1, read on the forward strand.
GGTCCATATGACAGGGGCACGACAACAAAACTGGAGCTTGGCGTTACTGGTGAGGTCAAAGTTGATGGCCGTGACAGCAAGAGTGCTGATGCCGAGAGGACTGAGAGTGCTCGTCAGTATAGTGATGCCATGGTGGAAAATAGCTTTTTGCGCAAAGGCGAAAAACCACTGAACGCTGAGCAAAAGGAGCAGACCAGAGCCCTCAATCATGCCATCTTGGACGGAGATCCTCAAAAGCTTAGTGAAGCTGTCAAATCAATTTTGAAAAATCCAGAGAACGCCGAACGCATACTGAGCGAGCACGATAAGTCTTTTGGCGTTTATGCCGCGCGGCTTACCGAAGGCAAAAGTCCCAGTGTAGAACTCGGCGACTATGATCATCGGATTGTAGTTGACCGAGACGGCAAAGTTACCACTACTAAGTCTTACGGTGATCAGGCGCCCTTGACCCAATACGAAAGCACGAAGGCTCTCGCCAGTTTTGCTCAGACTGCATCGCGCAGCATGGTGCAAGCTGCTGATTTGCAAAATGAATATGACAAAAATCGCACAGCTAAAGTCAATACTCCAGCTGGGCGTGCAGCTAATTTTGCCAAAGTTGTGCAGGAAATTATCGACTACGACAAAGACTGAGCACTAAAACGCTTTAGCGCCAGCCTCAGCAACAGCTTGATCTTGCTCACCTGAGCCACCGCTAACCCCTATGGCGCCTACAACTTTGCCGTCTTTTTTGAGCGGAATGCCACCAGCAAATATCATAATCTTGCCGTCGTTTGAAGCATGGATGCCGTAAAACTGACCATTGGGCTGAGCGTGTTCTGCAAGGTCTTTTGTGGCGATATCAAACGCTCTTGCTGTAAATGCCTTTTTGATTGAAATATCAACGCTGCCCAACCAGGCATTGTCCATACGCACATGAGCTACCAGATTGCCGCCAGCATCTGCTACGGCAATGTTCATTGGCTGTCCGATTTCTGCTGCTTTCTTTTCGGCAGCGGCAATGACACGGCGGGCGTCTTCGAGTGTGGGCATCTTGGTATCCTTTTTGAGTCAAACCGGTAGTTTAACCGATAGTTTTACTGGTGAAATTGAGCACATTTAACTGCCTAGCGCTAGATGCGTCAGGCGCCCTTGTCAGTATGTGAGAGTTAGCTCAGTAGATAAATGCTCATAGAGCTTATTTGTTAGCTCTATTTAGACAAAGAGCAGTGGTTATACCTACGCCCTGAGGGTGACTATAGGGTGTCAACCCAATCCCTTCCAACTTTAAATCTAATACCGCAGCCAGGTCTCTTTCAGCATCCGTGTCATTTTGCTAGCAGCTTTTGCTGTTTGGACTTGCTGCGCTCACGGCTTAAAAGCCATCCCTTCAATCAGCCTAAGTGGCTCAAAATCAGGGGTTCCATCATGGAACTGATTTCCAATTTCTTCGCGGCTGTAGGCAGCTTCATTGTTGGCCTGGCCATCGTTGTCTCTGCAACTGTCGCCATCGGCTTTGCTATCGCCTTTGTCGCCTGCCAGGTGATGGAAATATTCAAGCTCAAGAACGACGCCATCGCCAACAATTCCGGACTGCTCGGTGGACTCTTTGGCTTCGTCTGGAGTCTCGGCGCCATCATCAAAGTCGGTATCGGCTTTGCTTTCTTTAGCTCCATCGGCGTGTTTGTCGTGACGTGCATTGTCGGCTTTGTGCTCATGCTCGTGGCCGAGAGCCGCCGTCCTGCCCCCAATCCCGAGTTTGACTGACACTTCGCTCGGCACTGTTTAACTGCCATTGCGGTTTTGCCGCAGTGGTTTTGCAACCTGTAATCGAAGGATTTTGCTATGCCCAACCAACCCAACTCTCCCTCAAGCGAAGAATGCACCCTGGCAATGATGTGTCACATCATCGCCCTGGTGGCCACTTCCTGCCTGCTCAACTGGCTTGTGCCGATTGTGATCATGGCCGCTTCCAATTCGCCGTTCGTCAAGCAGCAGGCCAAAGAGTCGCTCAATTTCCAAATTAGCGTCATCCTCTGGGCGCTTGTTTCCTGGCTTCTGTGCCTCATCGTTATTGGCATTCCAATGCTGATTGCCGTGGCCGTCGCCGCCATCGTGCTGCCCATCATCGCCGCCGTCAAGGTCAGCGATGGTATCAGCTACCGCTATCCGCTCACTTTGCGTCTCTTCAAGTAAGTCGACGCTTTTGGCTCGACCGGGACTTGTAGCCTTGATTGGCTATTTGTCCCGGTTTGGTTCGTTTCTATTTTGAATTGTAATACTATGTGTAGTAGTAAGATGTTGGGCGTCTGGACGTCCAAGACTGTGGCAGCCGTTCTTCTAAAACCTGTCTAAGAAGTAGCACTCTTACAAGAGGTAAAATCATCAAGCTAGAGCCAGAGAGTAAATATTTTGACCGCACATACCGAGAGTCAATCGCAGACAAACCAAGCTAAGGGCGATAGCCAGCTGTTTGAGCCAGGCTTTGTCAAACAGCTCGGTCTTGTGCTGGGTCTGAGTACTGCCGTTTATCTTTTGCGTGGCTATTTGCTCCAGGGTTTTACCCGGGCCGAGAGTGCCTTTGCCGAAGGCGCCAGAGAGATGATAGCCAATCATGAGATGTTGGCGCCGGTCTATCAAAAAATCCCGTACTTTGATAAACCCCCGCTCTTTTACTGGCTCACTGTGGGCACTTTTGAAGTATTTGGCATCAATATGTTGAGTTCACGCGTGATCTCGATTATTGCGGCGATTTTAACCACCATTGTCACTGCCCTTTTTGCCCGCCATCACTTTGGCAAAAAGACGGCCATAATCAGCGCAATGGTCTTATCTACAGCGATGTGCTACTACGAATTTGCCTCCACATGTATGCCTGATATGTGGCTAACCTTGCTTGAACTCGTGGTAGGCATTGCCTTTTATCAGAGATTTTTTGGTAGCAGTCAAAAGCACCTCGCCTGGAGCTGCGTAGCCGCTTTATTTGCCGGTCTGGGCTGGATGATCAAGGGACCTGTTGTTTTGCTCTTTCCTGGCGTTGCAATAGTCCTCCAGATGGTCTTATCGCGTCGCATGCCACGCCTCACTTTTAAAGAAATAGCGATTGGCAGCGCCATATTTTGGGCTGTGGTTTTGCCCTGGCATGTGGCTATTTATCGTGTTTACGGATTTGAATCACTGAACTGGCTGTATCTCAAAGGCATGCTCGGTCGCTTCCTTGGTAAGCATGAGCTGTATAACTTTGGTCATGGCTTTAGCTATATGTTTGTCCAGCTTTTATCGGGGTTTTTGCCCTGGACACCATTTATGGTGGCAGCGTATTTTTGGTTGATCAAAAAACTGGTCAAGGATAAGTCTCTGGACAGCTCTGCGGCAGAGGCAGGGACAACCGGAGAGCGCGCTTCTGTAATTTCTTATTTGCTTATTTGGTCTACTTTTACTGTTGTCTTTTTTGCTCTATCAAGCAGCAACTGGGGGTATTACAATCTGCCTATCTACCCGGCTCTAGCTGTAGTCACAGCTTTTGCTATCAACCATTTGGGGCAGGTGCGTTTTAAAAAAGCTGAGCTAGCAACCTGGCTGGTATTTGCCCTTACTCTCGCTGGTACAGCCGTCTGGTCTGCTACAGCGCTGCCCAATAGAGCCCGCAAAGAAGAGTTTTTATCCCTGGCTCAGGACCTGCAAAAGCTACCTGCCAGCGTACAATTTTATTGTCACAACGACCTTATCGGGCAGTATTTTTTAATTGACCATGTCACTTTTCAGAGTAATCGCATCCCTGATTATTGTGATCAAGCACAGCTTGTAGAGAGGCTCAAGCAGCCAGCTCCAGCATACTTTTTGATGCCAGAGCCGGATTTAATTCAGCTTGAGCCTGACGTCAGGGCCAAACTAAAAGTACTCAAGTCAGTCAAGTTTGACTTTGTCAAATTTCCCAATTGTAAGCTAGTCCCTCTGGGCAACGGAGTCCTGGTACAGGTTGTACTGGTAAGCAAGGACTGATTATTGTAGTTGTCCGCTCGTCTTTACTTTGATACTGCAGTGGTTGAGCGCTTTTTTTAAGTCTGCGATTGTGGCATCATCGTAAAACTTATGAGTTAAGGTCAGCGAACCCAACTTTTTGAATTTTTTTAGACAGTCTGGACTGACATTACAGCCCTCAATTGCAAGATAGGTCAGGTGCGGCAAGCGCTGCAGGACGGTAATGCCGCGCTCACCAAAGTTGTTAAAGGATAACTTGAGAGTTGTCAGTGTATCAATCTCGGCAAGTTGTTCTAGATCGGCGTCAGTGAGCCGACAATAGGACATATCTAACTCTTTGAGCATCCTTTGAGGTGCCCCTTTGATTTTGGCAATAACTGGGCTTATGCCGCGGACATCCTGTACAGCTAATGTACAGAGTTGGTCCAGTCTATCCAGCTTCAACAGGTAATCTGCTGACACTGGGCTGCCTTGTAGCTGCAGGCCCTCCAGTAATTTGAATTTATTGATAGCTTCTATTATTTCTTTGGTGATTTCTGTATTGGCAATTGTTAGTTCTCTTAATTGAGTTAGCCTGACTAAGTGAACGAGCGTGTTGCTATTAATGTCGGCTGCCAGACTGTCAATTTCTATTTTGGTTAAATCGTCTGGTCTGAACGGATCCAATAACTCTGGATTGCTCAAAAGATTGACACTGCCTTTTATGGTCAGCATCAAGTGAGGTGGCGCATTAACCACTCCCTGAGCTTCTTTGGGCTTCCAGAAAGATTCTGGAGATGTGAGCTTACCCAGGCTGACGTTTTGGGGGAAACGAAAGGTCCTGGAACCATCGGCATTGATGGTTGAGTAATATTGCTTGCTGGTAATTATCGAAGGATTGCTTTTGGTAAGTTGCCCTGGATCTGGAAGTGGGTTAGAGAAGACCCGGGGGCTTTTATGTTGTTTTTCACGAGATGCGTTTATGACAAAGGACAAACTTAAGCCAAGTCCTACCAGTGCTACTATGGATAGTGTCACGATAAGTCTTTTGGGACTTAGGATTGTCTCTCCGTTATCCTGGGATTGAGCACTTGCAGCGGCATGAGACCGTGGCTTTCTCACCTGTCCGCTAAGTCCTGGTGCAAGACTCTGAGTCATTTGTATTTGTTGTAGTGCGCTGGCTAACTCTGCTCCTGACTGATAGCGCTCACTTAAGTCCTTGGCCAGCATGTGAGAGAGCACTGTGTTGAGGCGCTTGCCCTCAGTAGATGTGATGATGTGCGCTGGTAGCGGTGGGGCTGGGGTGGTGATGTGCATTTGCATTGTCAGCATGGCATTGGTGCCGCGAAACGGTGTTGAGCCAGTGACAGCTTCGTAAAGGGCACAGCCACAGCTGTAAATATCAGATTGCACTGTTACTTTGCTGCCGAGGGCTTGTTCTGGAGCCATATAAAGTGGGCTGCCAAAGATAAGACCTGTACTGGTTAGCTGTTTGCTTTCGGGCGCAGATGAGCCAATCAGTTTGGCAATACCAAAGTCTACGATTTTGACTGTAAAGCGGTCATCTTTGCCGGTTGCCAAAAATATGTTTGCTGGTTTGATATCGCGGTGGATTATGCCGAGGCTGGCAGCATAATCAAGGGCTCTGGCAACATCAATAAAAATCTCTACAGCTTCACTGACATCTAACGGACCGGTCCTCTCCAGGCGCTCATCCAGAGACTCGCCCTGTAAAAGCTCCATGGCATAGTACGGTGTACCATATTTGCCCCAGGTGCCAAAGTCAAAAATTTGCACAATGTTTTGATGTTGCAGGCGAGCTATAGAGCGCGCTTCTCGCTCAAATCTCAGGGCGGCGTCAGGTTCTATGGCTTCGTTATTAAATGTCTTGAGAGCCATTTCTTTATCTAAGAGCTTGTGTTTGACGCGGTAGACAACGCCCATGCCTCCACGTCCTAGCTCGGCCAGGATCTCAAATTTGTCATCCAGCACAGTGCCTGTCTTTAGCGTCTCGCTGGCGTCAGCCCAGGTTTGCTCGACAACCACTTCTCCAGCCATGGTGTAAGTGCGCGATAGGTTTTGGCTTTGTTGTCTTTGATCGTCCATTGTGGCCTGACATTTTACCCATGAGATAACTCTACACATAATAGTATTAGTCATACAGTTTTTGTGCTTTATGCCTCTGGCAATTGGGCATATTATCAGGGCTTGTTTCTATTTGGTAAGTTATGCCCGGCGCAGATGAATTTGAAAATGAAAAAGCGCCGTTTGCGCATAACGCGGCTACCACCTGGAGTAGCTATCATGTGCTGGCGATTGACTCCACCAGGCTTTCCAGTCAATCACAAACTGCTTCTCTACCGATTGGGCAGGGCGCTTGTCGAGTCTATGCTACTGGCGACACGGTGGACAACACTTATCGTCTATTGTCATTGATTGGTACTGGCGGCATGGGCGTGGTTTTTCATTGCCAGCATCTGATTCTCGGCAAAGAATACGCACTCAAGCTTTTGTCGGCTGACAATCTCAGTGCTGAGGCCTGGTTGCGCTTTCAGGCTGAGGCTAAGGCTCTGGCTCGTATGCATCATTCTGGTGTGGTGGGTATTCACAATATGGGCATTGACCAGGGTGTGTGCCCGTATTATGTGATGGATTTGCTTGAGGGTGATTCGCTCGCTCAAATTATTCAAAAGCAAAGACGAATCGAACCTGAGCGCGCTATAAGTCTCTTTTTACAGGTGGCAGATGCCCTCGATGCTGCACACCAACAGGGCATTATTCACCGTGATATCAAACCATCCAATATCATGGTACTGAGCGACAAGAGTCGCGGGGAGCAAACCAAACTGGTCGACTTTGGTATTGCCAGACTCTCTAATCGCAACTACACCAAGCAATTTGAGACCGTCATAGGCAGTGTGTTTGGTACACCCTATTACATGAGTCCAGAGCAGGGGCTTGGCCGTACTGTGGACGAACGCTCCGATGTTTATTCACTGGGCTGTGCCTTTTTTGAGGCGCTTACCGGCGTACCGCCGCTTTGTGGCGAAAACGCCATGGAAACGATGATGTTACATCAAAATAAAGAAGCTCCGACTCTCCTGGAGGTTTATCCGCAGGGGCAATTTAGTGCCAGTTTGCAGGCGGCTCTTGCCCGGATGTTGCAAAAGGATCCGGGTGCACGTTATCAAACAATGCAACAGCTAATCCATGATCTCAAACGAGCGCAAGTTGGCAAGGCTGTTGGCACAGTTAAACCGAGTTCTCCGAGTCCAGACGACCAAGTGGTACAAATTTCTCAGCAGTACAAAGACCGTTTGATTGAGCCGCTTACTTCCGATAAAGCCTTAAGTAATGATAGCTCAGTAAAGAGTCTAGCTATTGTGATTGGCTCAGTCAGCCTGGTCATTTTGTCTGGTCTGGCTGGATTTTATTTTTTGATGCAAAATCAGGCTGTACCAAAGTCGCCCGCTGTAATCAAAAGAAGCTCTGAAATCATGAGTCCTATCGCAGTCGATATTCCCCAATTGGCGCGCGCTGAAAGTATGTTTAAGGAGCACTACAAAACTAATTCCAGCTTTTGCCGCCATATTATTGACAAAGGAAAGCCTGTAAAACAGTTTTTGTTTCCTGTTGAAAATTGCCATGTTGGCTACTTGCAAGCAGATAATGGGGCTATGCAAAAAGCTGTGGGTGCTATAAACGTGCCCGAGGATTCTGCTGTGACACTCTATCTACAGTGTGTTTGCACGCCCTATACGGAGATGATTGACAAATTTGCCGATGGTGATCTTACCGGGCTTGAAATAGTTACTTTTAAGCCAGACATTATCTTGCCAAAGCTTATGCAATGGAAGTCTCTGAAACATCTATCTCTTTTTAATAGCATCGAAAGATATGAAGGTATAGATTGTTCCAAGATTTCTCGTCAGGATTTATTGCTGGTGGATAAGTTTACCGGGCTAACAACTCTAGGGCTTTGTGGACAGTTGAAGACACTGGATTTTGAGGGTGAGCAAGAGCTTGTGGGTGCAAGTATTATGGGGATGAAGGTGCTCAATACCTTAAACCATTTGATGCTTAAAGAAATCCGCTCCATGGAGCCTTTGATTGCTGATCTGTATCGTCATCCCAATCTCAAAGAGTTGACTCTGGACACTCTGGATATTACAGATAAGGACATCGAAGCTTTGAGTAAGGCTCAATCTCTGGAAAGAATTACAATTTTTCATTGCCCCAAAATGACCGAAAAATCAGCAGTAAGTTTTAGCAAGATGAAAAATCTCAAGCAATTGCGTATGGATCCAAGCTGGCCTGATGATGCTAAGAAGCGCTTTGGTAGCCAGGTCAAAGCCTATGCCTACGAAAGTTATAAAACTAACAGGCACAATTAGACAGCTGAGAGTGCGGTTTCTTGCTGTTGTTGTTTTAGTTTTGTTCTTTGTTTGCGTGTTAGTTTGTTTTGTTTGCGTGCGGTAGCTGTCTGTCCGCTACCAGGTGCAAACCTGCTGTCTGAGCTTCTGGAGCGTCTTCCTGCATAGATTTTTCTTGCGCAGATTCTTGTTGTGTAGATTCTTGTTGCATAACACCTTCTAGCATCTGCAAACGGGCAAGTAAATCTTCCAGCTCCGGAATGTCACTGACTAGCTCCATCAGTGGTGCCGATGGTGTGGCAAAGACAACAGTACTGGCGGTGCTGCTGAAGCTATCTTGAGGCTCGTCATAGTAGTCCGGCAGCTCAATAGAAGTGGTCGCTACAATACAGTCTTCATCGACATAAGGTACTTGCGTGATAGTGTTTAAGCGCTCTTGCAAATATTGATCATAGCTGTTATCAGCCTGACCAAACCATCTATTGAGACCTTTGCGATGGTCTGCTCGTGCGGTGCGGTGATGAGTATCCAGGCAGCGACCAGTCAGACCGAGAGTACTAGCAATAGACTTTGGCTTTTCTAGAGCGGGGCTGAGGGCTTTATGTTCACCAGTGATCTCCAGCAATTCTTCCTGGATTTGTTGTGAGTCAAAATGGCTGCGACGAGGTGCAAGTGGAGCCTGTTCGCTATGCTTTTGGAAAGTTGTAAGTGTCTTATTGACTAAAGTTTTACGTTTTGCGCTGGAGCTATGTCCGGCGCCTCCGATAAAGCGGCGCCACAGTCCATCTTTTTGCTCTAACATCCAATACCTCATGTTTAAGAGCTATCTGACAGGTTACCTGAGCGACAAGTTAACGACGCTATCAGTCCAATATAGGGGCTTTGCAATTGTAGTCAATGCAAAAGTGCGCAAGTGTTAATTTAGTTCTGCTCATAGATCCACGATTGAAGGCTGTTTGCGCCGCCTGTCAGTAATTGGACCATTGGCTTGTTGGAGGAAACTTATTTCACTTTGTCACCAAAAGGATGGCAGTCTGTGTTCCATGCATCCTATCGGTAAGATGACCTAACCGTAAATCAGGCAGTTGACCGAAGGTTAATTGGACATAGGTCTGCCATAGTGAAATCAGTGTGGTTGGTCCTGGTGAGGTTTAGTATGGAATTCTTGAAGCGATTTGTTAGTGATGAGGACGGTCAAGGTATCACCGAATATGGTGCTATTCTTGCTTTTGTGGCCATTCTTGTGGCGGTTGTTTTTTCTATAACTCAGGGAGCTCTGAGTGCCGGTATCTCTAAAGCTTTCTCGGCAGTTGTATTCCAACTAAACAAGCTCTCAACCGCTGCAGGCAGTGCTTCTTAGGACTCATCGTGTGCGTCGTAAACGGTGTATACGATAAGCGGTAGTAGCAAGAAAGATTTAAAAATGACCAGAAAAGAAGACTTGAATAAGATGCAATAAGGAGTCAAGAGACCCGAAATCAGCTGATTCCGGGTCTCTTTGACTGTTACTGGAGCGGAGCGCCGAAGGTGCAATCAGGCTTGGGCATTGCTTCCTTTGCCATGTTTGCAACTTCGAAAGTCTTACGCAGTGTGTTCCAACCGCGGCAGGCTCCCGGTGGCGATGTCACCAGCGAAGTGAAGGCCAACAGGTAAAAACCTGTCGACAGTATCCTGGTCATATTGGTAGTCATGTCAGCCTCCTTTCGTGGTTTGGGTTGAACGGCCGCGCAGCTTGAAGTATCCACGCAATTGAGTCATCCGTCGGACGAGGGTCTCGACGTCGCTCAGGTGGATCAAAATGCTGCGCGGGTCTTTGGGGTCACCCTCCAGGCGCAGCCTGCGACCAAACTTGAGGTCGGAGGCCACGTCGGGGTAGTCAGGGCGGAGACCCGAGACGTAGCGGGCGGCGTATCTCGGGTGCATCCCGAGACGCCAGCGAGCCACATGGGCGAAGGAGACCATGTCTACCTTCTTGTAGGTGCCGGGCTGGCGTATCATGGGATGCCTTTCTGTTAGTGGATACCCGCCGGCGTTATTGCCGTCAGGCTGCGCTCCTCGGCACTGGCGACCATGGCGTGCTGGCTCCAGTACAAAATCGAGTGCGCGAACTGCTCCGCAGTGTAGGTGCGCGCAGTGCCGCCCTTGCCCTCGGGAAGACCGAGTGCGCAGGCCATGTTGCGAGCCATCGCTTGCGGCGTGGGCGGCTCCGGCTCGGTGGTTGCGCGAGCGTTGATGCTCACCACCTGCCAGGTCGCGTCGACCTCGACGATGTTGCCGGTGCCATCATCACCGGTGCGTTCTTCGGCATTCAGCTCATCGCGGTGGTAGATGATCACCTCGACGGCCTTTGCCGGAGTCTTGCGCGCACCGATGGCGACGGTCTGGACAAAAGCCGCTTCGCCTTCAGCGCCACCCTTGCGGGGAGCGAAGAAGGAGCCGAGACGGATGTTCTCGTGGAGAGGCACCACGCCGCTGTAGAAGCCAGCGAGAAGCGCCTCGGGCAGGCTGACCTTGAAGGACAGCTTGCCTTCGCCGAGCAAGGTGCGCTCCGGGTTGGTGGCGAGATAGTCGGAGATCAGCGCCAGAAGCTCGCTCCAGGTGTCGCGCTCGTTGCCGCTCTTGGGCTCGAAGTGCGAGAACTTGGAGTGTCGCTTCTGACGGCGCACCATCGGGTTGAGGGCGATAGTCTCTGTCATGCCTTACCTCTTTGGTTTGCTGTCGACTGGATTGTCGATTAGCAGCAGTGCTTGTTGGCGTCTGCGCCGCGGACGATGAAGTCAGCGCCGTAGACGATTTCGTCAATCTCCTCGCGGGTCATGCTGTTGAAGCGTGCCGCATTGGCCGAGAGCCACGCCTTGGCACCCTCCACGTCGGTGAATTCACCTTCGTACTGGGCGTTTATGGCGCACTCTTTGATGACGCGGAAGATTGGCCCCGGTTTGAAGCCCATCTCCTTGATCACCTTGCCGTTGAGCAGCTCCTCAGCGTTGGTGCGACGCGAGGGCGATGGGTCGTTGTCGAACTCGTCCATGAGCTTGAGATAAAACTCACGGTGCGAGCTGGCCAGCCGGTCTTGCTCCGGTCTGCCCGTGCCCATCACATCAGCGTGCTGCAACCGGATCAAGTCCATGATGTCGTCACGCTGCATCAAGCGCACAAGCTTGCTGCGCTTGATGGACGGGTCATTGAAGTCGTGCATCTGCATGTGCATGCGCACGATTTCGCTGACGCGCCGTGTGGTGTCAGCCGAGAGTTTGTAGCGCTGGCAGATTTCTCTTGCCACCACTGCACCCTTCTCGGCATGCCCACGGTTGGAGATGCGCAGGATGGTCACGCCGTCTTTGACGTCGGCGCGAGTGCTCTGCGTAGCCGGCTTGGCGATGTCGTGCAGCAAGCCGCCCAACATCAGCGCAAAGGATTTCTCCTTGCACTTTGCCAGTTCGGCGACCACCATGCAGGTGTGCGTCCAGGCGGTCCCTTCCGGGTGCCAGTACGGGTCCTGCATAGCCGCCAGACTGGTCATGGGCATCATCTCGGGCAGGATTTCTGCCATCAGACCCGTCTGCATCAGCAGCTCGAGACCGACGACAGGAGCCTTGCTCATCAGGACGCCTTCCAGCTCCTTGGCGATGCGCTCCCAGGAGACGATCACGCCGGCCTTGATGTCCGGTGCGTGTTTCTTGAGAGCAGCCATGAGATTCGCTTCAACAGCGAAGCCCAGCTTGGCAGCGAAGCGCACCACTCGCAGCATGCGCAGACGGTCTTCGGTGAAGCGCTCGCCGGCGTCGCCCACTGCTCTCAGCACGCGATTTTTGATGTCATCCTGACCGCCGAAGAAGTCGTGGATGACACCCGAAACCGGGTCTTCGAACATGGCGTTGATGGTCAGGTCGCGCCTGGCAGCATCGCCCTTGAGTGCTTCGAGAGCAGACAGGTGGCTGAGGAAGACGACCGATTCCGGACGCCGCCCGTCAGAGTACTGACCGTCGCCGCGCAGGGTGGCGATCTCGATTTGCACACCCTGGCGCACCACGATGACGACACCAAAGGCGGCGCCAACGGTGAGCACGGTGTCTCGCTTGAAGATGGCGAGCACCTGCTCGGGAGTGGCATTGGTAGCCACATCGAAGTCCTTGGGGGTGACCCCGAGGAATCGGTCGCGCACACAGCCACCGGCGAAAACACCGATGTGCCCGTGCTTTTGCAGCCTCCGCGCGACAGCGGTGGCGATTTTGCGGGCGTTTGCCATAGATATTTCTCCACTTCATGGTTGGGAGTGAAGCAAGCAAAAGCGGGAAGCATCGCTGCTCCCCGTCTGCCACTTCTCTGGTTGCTTTTGCTTCACTCTCGGAAAGCCTGCTCGCTAGCCGCCTAGTAAGGGCGACCGTAGAGTTTGGCTATCACCATGCGCATCCGCGGCAAGCCAGAGGCATTGTCGGAGACGATGATGATGTCTCCCGGCAGATGCTCGGGAAACTCTTCCAGAAAGCAGAGCACGTGGTACCCCGTCAGCTCGCGACCATTGGGACCGCTGAAGTCCGCCAGGTCGTGGTCCAGGTAGAGCACATCCCAGTGCTCTTGCTGGAGCAGTCGCAGACCGTCGGCGTAGTTGCGAGCAACCACGGCGTCGGCTGGAATTGCCTTCTTGTTTTTGGGATCTCCCGGGATGCGGAGATCGTCTATCAGTGCATAGCGCATGTCGACCTCGCTTTGGTGAGTTGCCCTCGGACTAGCCGAGCTCAGTGGCTTCCCAGTTGAGCGGGTCGTCGTCCGCCGGCTTGCGACCGAGGAGACGCTCGTAGTGGGCGAAGATGTCCGTGGGCATCTTGTCGAAGAGCATGGGCTCGACTCCGCCGTAAAGCTGCACCTGACGCTCCTCGGGAATCCAGAGGCTCATGGGCAGGTCGTTGACCGAGAGGATGTCCATGGCGAAGGTCGACGCGATCTTGTCGTAGTCGCCGGCCAGGAACCGCTCGGCGTGTGCCGGCAGGTTGTGAGCGAGGACGTGAGCCGAGAGCGCGCAGAGCAGGGAGAAGGGGGACATCTCCTCGCCGAAGCGCTCCTTGTGCTTGGCCTGTTCCTGACTGGCGATGGCAATCAGCTCATCGAGAGTCAGTTGCTTGATTGCAGTCTGCATGTTGATGCTCCATCACAGAGTTGAAAGACAGAGAGGTGCACCGCGGGCGGTGTGAACCGTCAGCGATGGTTTAGCGCGCCTAGTTGGCGAAGACGTCCGGCGGCGCTGTGGGGTGGGTGAAGGTGTTGCTCAGGTAGTTGAAGAGCAGCGAGCCGACCCGTCCGTTGCCGTCCGCGCCTGCGTGAATCTCCTCGAACTCCTTGTAGAACTCGACCGGTGTGAGGTCGTTTTGTGCCGCGAGCAGCTGCTCCATCTGACGACGGATGTTCTCCCAGGGAATCACCTTGTCGGCGACGACCACGTTGGTGACGCGGAAGCCGTTGCGGTTCTTCTTCGGTTCGACCAGGGCGTAGAGCGTCTCCACGTCCTGCATGGTGATGGGCAGCCGGCGCGGCGCGAGGGTTTGCTCGGCCAGGTACTGGTAGGCGTTGACCATCCAGTAGACTGAGAGCTCCCCGCTTTCTTGCCGACGGCATTCCTGGGCGCAATAGCTGATCACGCCGAGTTGGCTCATGGTGAGCATCTTGATCATAGCGATCTCCTCAAATAGTTATCGAGTTGTTGTTTGTTTTTGCTTATGCGATCGCACCAGGGGCGATGCCAGCGCCGGAGCACCAGCATCGCTTTTGGTTGACTGACCTTGAGCTGTGTTAGCTCATGATCGCCGACTGCAGGCGACCGCCCTCGCCCACCTGGAGGTGGATGAAGCGGCTGCCGTAGTCGCCCTCGGTCTCGAGGATGACCTGACCGCCGCGGCTGTCGACCACGTCGGCGTCCTGGACGATGTCGCCGATGTAGAAGCGCGGGGCGTCACCGCCGGACTTGCTCTGGGCCAGGGCGACGGCGGGGACGGGGGCGGACTCGTAGCCACCGGCCAGCGCGTCGGCGATGTCGGAGGCGCTCTGCTCGTCGGCGAAGCGCTGCAGGCGGGCCATGTAGCCGGCGTTGCCGTTGCGGCGGCCGACGGACTCGCTGGAGCTGCGGTCGCCGCCGATGCGGTTGCCGGTGCGCTTGACGCGGCCGTTGTTCAGTTCGATGATCTTCTTCGCCATGATATTTTTCCTTTGCGCTGAATGAAAAACCGGAGTCACGACATGTGACCCCGGGTACGGTTGACTACAGACTGCGACTCAGTCCTGGGTGAAGTCCAGCTCCCACCAGTAGCAGGCATCGCACAGAGCTTCGACGATGTCGTCGTAGTTGCGCAGCTTGTCCGACTCGTTGACGGTGACAGCCAGAGCACTGGAGATGTCGCCGCGCTTGAGGTAGTCGCAGATGGTGCGCACGCAGCTGACGCCGCGTCCGTCGTTCTTGGTCGCCTGGAGCTTGTCCAGCTCTTCGGCTGCTTCCTGCATCGACTGCTCGGTGACGAGCAGGCTGAGACCCCTGGCACCGCCCTGGTTGTAGGCAGGACCGCAGGCCAGGATGATGCAGGCATTGCCACTGACGCTGAGCCGACCTTTGCTCATCATCGTGCCGCGTGCATCGCCAAGGGCGTGGACGCTGGCTTCGCCAAGGATGTAGCCCTCGGAGTTGCCGGCGACTTGACCGCGCGCCTTGTCCTTGAGGATGTAGTGCGTGTCGCCCCAGGCCTCCAGGAACGCGCTGCCGCCGATGTCGGCTTCGACGCGTTCGGAGATGTGCACATTGTTGGTGCCGCGGGCGGTGACATGGGCATCCCCGATGGCAACGCAAGATGCGCTGTCGAAGAGGATGACGGTTGCCGTGCCGCTCGCTTGCACCTCGGCGTCGCCGTAAGCGATGAGAAGACCGCTGTCGACGGTGTGGTCGCCGGTGGATACATGACGGATTTTCATGAGTAGCCTTTCAAGAATTTATCGCACCCTGCCGAAGAGCAGAGTGAGTGACTGCAGTTTGCTGTTTTGGTCGAGGTGGTGTGCTCCTTGGTTAGTTGCAGTCAGAGAGCCAGCTCGTCAGCCAGCTTGGCGAAGTCGCCGGCTCCGGGCTCCTGCATCAGATGCAGGAGAGAGAGCAGGTCTTCGATGCGCATGCGGGCGGCGCGTGCGATGTCTGCCGGGTCTTCCACGCCGAGGGCGAGGAGGCAGGCGGTCATCACGCGGCTGGTGCCGAGCATGAGCGGAGCGACATTGCGCAGGTAAAACCGGCGCATGCCTTTCTTCCCCGGCGTTGCCTCGAGCTTTTCGATGACGGCGTCGACGAGCGTGTCCTTGTGTCCAGCGGTCTTCTGAAACCAGTAGACCATTTCGACGAGGGGACGCATCTCTTCGGCGCTGCCGCTGAAGCGCGAGGTGTCGAGGCAGTTGAAGACTCGGGTCTGCACTGTGATGGTGTTGGCGTCAGCGCTGACCACCTGACCACCATAGCCGAGTTCAAACTTGACGAGCTTTTCGAGGGCGGCGCCAGCGGTGAGCTCGCGCTTGTCCTCCCAGGTACCACCGTTATCGCGGATGAAGTGCAGATTGATCATGCGATATCCTCAGGTTGTTGAGTGGTGTTGCCCGTGGTGCTGGCTATTGGCAGAAGAGCCAGACGATGAGGAGGATGATGCCCCAGCCCGGCGACTGCCAGACCAAGAAGCAGCTCAGCGCCGCACCCATGACGAGCCCGCTGAAGCCGAAGAAGATCAGCCCGATGAGCATCAGAAGAATTGCCATTTTTACACTCCTAAGTGACCGGGGATCTCAGTCCCAGTCGTGGTCTGCGTCACCCGTGATTGGATAGACGCTGTTGTCGAGAGTAGTCTGGGTCAGTGCTGTGAAGCGCTATACCACCAGTCCGAGGAAGATCAGGATGCCACCGAGGACATAGAACTTCCATGCGAACACGCAGCACAGTCCGAGCAGCACTAGCAGGGCGCCCTTGCGGAAGATTCCGAAGGCGACCAGGAGTATCAGGAAGAGCAGCAGAGTCATTAGACAGTCCTCCGTGACCGGGATGTTTAGTCCCGGTTGTTGTTTACGTCTGCCGGATGGCAGACGTGGCAGCTACTGCTCGGTGCTTAGCGGTAGCAGCCGCAGTTGCGGTCGTAGCGCGGGTCGTAGACCGGAGCCGGGACGGGGCGGCGGTCGTAGCGCGGGTCGTAGCGGCGGTCATCACGGGGGATGGGCGCCGGATGGTAGCGGCGGTCATCGCGGTAAACCGGCGGCAGGGGCCGACGGTCATCGCGATAGATGCGACCGTCGCGGTAGGGGGGCTCCACTTCGATGGGCTGTTGCCCCGAGAGGATGTCCAGGACCGCACCGAGCCCCCCGCCGATGATGGCACCCTTGCCGGCATCGCCTCTGGCAGCGCCGATGATGGCTCCGCCGACGACACCAGTGGTGGTACCAGGACCGACATGCATGCCCGCGCAGCCGGAGAGGACCAGGAGGGCAGCGGGGAGGACGAGGAGCTTGGCGATGGAAGTGAATTTCATGGTTTGCACCTTGGGAATTGGTTGGATGGATTTGCTATGTCGCCGTGAAAAGATTGGCGACGAAAGGTCGAGCCGGACACAAATTGCTTCGTGCCCGACCCAACTGAGCCCCATGCCTGCGGGCTGATGTTTTTCTTAGTCTTGCTTGACTCAGTGGCGGGTGCCGTAGAGGCGCTCGTCGGTGCGGTGTTCGACCGCCTCGGCGAAAGCATCCTCGCGGGTCCAGCCGGTCTGAGCCTCGAAGTCGTCGACGGCGGGAGCGCTCGTGCGGCTGACCTTGCGGCTGCCGTAGAGACGCTGGTCGCGACGGTATTCGATGGCTTCGGCGAAGGCGTCCTCGAAGGTCCAGCCGACCACACCCGGGATGGGAGTGCCGATGGAAGCGCTGGAGGAGCCGATGTTGCCGGTGTTGCTGTTGGTGTTCGTGTTCATGGTAAGTACCTCTTTCGTTAGCAGGATGAAAACCCGGCTGCACTGCTGCTTTCAGCACAGTCGGTAATGCCTTCATGTGAAGAGCATTTATATAAAGAGATAAGAGTGATTAGCTTTGATCTCTCTATATAGATGCTCTTCACCAGTGCCGGAGCACTGATGAAGAGACACCCGTCGATTTAGTGGTGACGGTGGGAGCCGAAGGCGCGCGTCGGTGCGGTGTTCGACCGCCTCGGCGAAAGCGTCCTCGCGGGTCCAGCCGGTCTGAGCCTCGAAGTCGTCGACGGCGGGAGCGCTCGTGCGGCTGACCTTGCGGCTGCCGTAGAGACGCTGGTCGCGACGGTATTCGATGGCTTCGGAGGCGTCCTCGAAGGTCCAGCCGACCACACCCGGGATGGGAGTGCCGATGGAAGCAGCTGGAGGTTGCCAGTGTTGCTGTTGGTGTTGGTGTTCATGGTAAGTTACCTCTTTCGTTAGCAGGATGAAAACCCGGCTGCACTGCTGCTTTCAGCACAGTCGGTAATGCCTTCATGTGAAGAGCATTTATATAAAGAGATAAGAGTGATTAGCTTTGATCTCTCTATATAGATGCTCTTCACCAGTGCCGGAGCACTGATGAAGAGACACCCGTCGATTTAGTGGTGACGGTGGGAGCCGAAGAGGCGCGCGTCGGTGCGGTGTTCGACCGCCTCGGCGAAAGCATCCTCGCGGGTCCAGCCGGTCTGAGCCTCGAAGTCGTCGGCGACGGGAGCGCTCGTGCGGCTGACCTTGCGGCTGCCGTAGAGACGCTGGTCGCGACGGTATTCGATGGCTTCGGCGAAGGCGTCCTCGAAGGTCCAGCCGACCACACCCGGGATGGGAGTGCCGATGGAAGCGCTGGAGGAGCCGGTGTTGCTGTTGCTGTTGGTGTTCGTGTTCATGGTAAGTACCTCTTTCGTTAGCAGGATGAAAACCCGGCTGCACTGCTGCTTTCAGCACAGTCGGTAATGCCTTCATGTGAAGAGCATTTATATAAAGAGATAAGAGTTATTAGCTCTAATCTCTCTATATAGATGTTCTTCACCAGTGCCGGAGCACTGGTGAAGAGGTCTTGCTACGGTGTCACCTGCTTGTAGTAGTCCACCGCCGACGCCGCACCGCCGCCATAGCCGCTTCTCTTGAAGGCGTCCGCAATGCTCGAGCCGAACATCGTCTCAGTGACGCCGCTCAGCCAGTGCACTTCGAACTTCTTGAGAGGTCGGTTCTGGCGAAACACCACGCGCAGGGGAGACGCGTAGATGGTGCAGACCCAGTGACCCTTTCGGTAGGTCCAGAAGTCGGGCTCGGGAAAATCCTCCTTCCAGCCTTTCTGATCGAGCTTGCGCAGAAGCAGCCGGAAAGCCGCTTGCAGCTCACTGACGACCATGTTGCCGTTGCGAGGATTGACGTAGGTGACGCAGACGCTGACAGTGTCGCCCTTTTTGAGGAGAGCCGGCTGCCGCGTCTTGCGATTGCGCTTCTGTTCTTCGACGGGCAACCGCGCCAGCTTCCCTTCGCCGAGGGCGAGGAGATAGCTGTGGATGTCGCCAGCGCCGTCGCGCAGAGCTTTGATCACCAGAGCCTTTTCATGCAGGGTGTGGAGCATGTCCGTTGCCTTTCCTTTGCAGGTGGTCGTCTCAGTGGCGGGTGCCGTAGAGGCGCTCGTCGGTGCGGTGTTCGACCGCCTCGGCGAAAGCATCCTCGCGGGTCCAGCCGGTCTGAGCCTCGAAGTCGTCGGCGACGGGAGCGCTCGTGCGGCTGACCTTGCGGCTGCCGTAGAGACGCTGGTCGCGACGGTATTCGATGGCTTCGGCGAAGGCGTCCTCGAAGGTCCAGCCGACCACACCCGGGATGGGAGTGCCGATGGAAGCGCTGGAGGAGCCGGTGTTGCTGTTGGTGTTCGTGTTCATGGTAAGTACCTCTTTCGTTAGCAGGATGAAAACCCGGCTGCACTGCTGCTTTCAGCACAGTCGGTAATGCCTTCATGTGAAGAGCATTTATATAAAGAGATAAGAGTTATTAGCTTTGATCTCTCTATATAGATGCTCTTCACCAGTGCCGGAGCACTGATGAAGAGACACCCGTCGATTTAGTGGTGACGGTAGGAGCCGAAGAGGCGCGCGTCGGTGCGGTGTTCGACCGCCTCGGCGAAAGCGTCCTCGCGGGTCCAGCCGGTCTGAGCCTCGAAGTCGTCGGCGACGGGAGCGCTCGTGCGGCTGACCTTGCGGCTGCCGTAGAGACGCTTGTCGCGACGGATTTCGATGGCTTCGTCCAGTGCATCCTCGAAGGTCCAGCCGACCACACCCGGGATGGGGGTGCCGATGCTGTTCGCTGGAGGAGCCGATGTTGCTGTTGTGAGTGGTGTTCATGGTAGTAATCTCCGTTGGTTTAGCAGTGATTGAAAACGAGCTGTGCTGCTGCTGTCAGCACGGTTCGTAATGTCTTCGTATGAAGAGCATTCAGCTGCGGACCTGGTGGCACCGCATGTGAATGCTCTCCACCTTGCGGTGGAGAGTAAGGGTTAAGCCAGATGCCCAGGGCATCTGACTTTGTTTGTCGTACTAGTGTTGTGCCTTGTCGCGGTGGTTGAGGACCACCCGGACATCACCCCAACCAGGATGGGCTGAGACGATCTCCCTGGCCATGCGCTGAGCCTCGATGGCGAAGTAGCGCGAGCGGTGTTGACCACCCGTGCACATGAACGCCAGGAGGATGTCGCTGTGGTAGTTGGAGCGAGTGACGAGCCCGGGCAACATTGCCTTGAGCATGCAGCCGATTGCCTCGCGCATGGCGATGACTTCGTCCGATCGCTCCAGGTACTGTTTCACGGCATTGGCTGCACCGGTCTTAGAGCGCAGGCTTTTGTCGTAGAAGGGGTTGATGAAGCCGCGGCAGTCGATGAACAAGTCAGCGCTTTCCGGGGCAGGACCATGCTTAGCGCCACAAGACATGACGCGGATTACACGAGTTTTCATGGCAAACTCCTTGATAGAGACTGGTCAGCGGGTGAAGTGCTGGTTGCTGGACATCAGCTTGACGAACTGTCGGAAGAGCGGCTGAGCAAATTCCTTGCGGAAAACCCAGCTGCCATCGGCATCGACGTCAAACCATTCGCGTTTGTATTGCACCGAAGCCTCGTCCTTGTAGGCGAAGGAGAGGTCGGCTGGTATCACCCGGCGAGTGCTGGTCTCGACTAGGAGCAGGTCAAACCCTTGTCTGTCGTAGTGACCGCCCACTTCGGTTTCTTCTGCCGTCCAGCCGTTGTTGGCGGCTTTGAGGAAGTCGATGATGAAGCGCGCGGCGGCGTGCTGTGCCTTGATGCCGTCCTGCTGTTCCATTTCCTCGGGGGAGAGGAAACGTCCTTGCGGCTTGCGCTGCGGAGGATTTTGCAGGCGTGCTGTGGCACTGATTGGATGTACTCGATATGCGGCTGATATTGCGTTCATGGTGTCCTCACTTGTTTAGAGTTGATGCATTGGCTTGCACTGCAATTCAGCGCAAACTGTTCGCCGATTTCTTACCGTCGGCTTAATGGACTTCTCAGTCCAACGCGGCCGCAGACCAGCTAGGCTGCTGCGTTTTTGCTGCGTGCCTGTGAGAGCGCGCAGCAAGGTAAGCACTTACTTGTTACAGCAAGTGCTGACCCTTAGTGCCTTCAGCAGTCGCTTACTTGTGCGACGCCGCCACGACCTGCAGCAGATACAGCAGGAAGTTGACGAAGTCCAGGTAGAGCGACATCGAGACGCGCACGCCTTCGCCCCAGGTGTTCTCGCCGCGGGTGATGCGGAAGAAGTCCACCAGGAAGTAGCCGGTGAAGATCACCATGCCGATTACGCCGTGCACGATGTTGACCGTGCGCGACATGCGGACGAAGATGCCGATGATGCCGAAGATGATCAGACCGAACAGTCCGACCGCCAGGTAGCTGCTCAGCACCGAGAAGTCGATGCCGGACAGCATGCCCACCATGCCCGAGACTGCGCAGGCGCCGGCGGTGCCCAGGAAGCAGAGGAAGACCGTTTGCCAGCCGAGTTCTTCCGAGTACGCCTGCATGCAGGGTCCGAGGAAGAGTCCGCTGATGAAGGTCCAGCCCATGAGCAGCCCGATCGCCACCGGCGGTGCGGCGTTGGAGGCGAGCATGACGACGATGGCGCCGCCGATGAAGGCGATGAGCAGCACGATGAAGGCCACCATCGAGCGGATGTTGCGACCCACGAGCACACCCAGGCAGGAGACGCCGAGGCAGCAGGTGAGCAGGAGCATGACTTTGCTGAAGAGAGTCGGGAACATGTGGTTTTCCTTTGTCTGAAGTTGCATTCAAGAAGAAAGCGCTCCCGCCACACCGGATGGTGCAACAGAAGCGCCTGTAGTGCTTGTCGGATGCTTACGCGGTCAGGGACTGAGCGCGCTTGCTTGCCGAGTAGGCACTGGCCTTGCTGTCGGTGAGCGCCTTGTTGAGCGACTCCGCCAGCTTTCGAGCCGTCGCAAGGTGGCTCTTGAGCTCGCCGGCGTTGATGCAGTAGTCACCAACCACCGCGTTGTACACGGAGTTGGGCGACTGCACCGAGATGACGATGCGCGTCTCGTAGTCGTCGGTCAGTGGCAGATACCACTGCACCGCCGCAACGCGGATGCGCACCGAAGTGCCGCGGTCGAGCACCGGCGACCTGCCCACAATGGAGCCGAGGAAGCCGCGACTGCCCAGGGAGTAGAAGTTGCGCCACAGGATGGTGAATCCGCTGGCTCCCTCCACACCGCCCTCAGGCAGAATCGCAGTCTCTCCCGACGCGCCCTTGATGGACACGATGCCTTGCTTGTTGAGGTCCAGCTTGCGCTGTCCCCCCATGTCGATGGCCCGCTCCACGAGCGACAACTCGCCGGCGATGCGTTGCGTCAGAGTGGCAATCTGTGCCTCTCCGTGCCCCACCACCTTGAAGCTGAAGTCGCGACGCGAGTCATTGTTGACAGCGAGTTCGCCGTCAACACCGCCGGTCATGCTCATATCCACATTGCTGTGGAAGCCGAGATGACCATGACCGCAGTGTGAGCCGAAGCCCACGCCGAGGTCGAAAGCTCCGTCGTGGCCGCCATGACCACCGACGTCGCCACTATCAAAGTCTCCGGTATCCATGATGGATCTCCTATAGTTGACTGTTGATGATCATTAAGCCGCAAGGGGATCTTGCGACTCGTCGTTGGCGGGGGCGCTCAGCATCGCTTCGCTGGCTTGCGCCTGCTCACGAGCTTCGCGCTCCAACCGGCGTGCCTCCAACCACTCCCGATTTTTCGGGCAGGTTTCGCGGAAGGGGCAACCCTTGCAATGTCCACCGCTGCGAAGCGAGAAGACACCGTCAGCCCAGGCTTCATCGATCTTCTTGATGGTGGCCTGGATGCCCTGGAGCTTCTGGTCCTGGTGGACAGAGAGAGTCCGACCGATGAACGCAGATTCCTCATGCGGAGTGTCGAGGATTTCGCCCCGCATGTCCCGCATGTAACGCACTGCCACCTTGACCGGGCCGCTGAAGTTCAGGGCTTTTGCACCCTTAGCGACCAGACCAAAGAAGAACGCTGCCGAGACATGGCTCCAGTGGCGGCTGCGCGTGGTCTTGTTATCGACCACATGCAGGAAAGAGCCACGT
Source organism: Candidatus Obscuribacter sp. (assembly GCA_016718315.1). GTDB lineage: Bacteria > Cyanobacteriota > Vampirovibrionia > Obscuribacterales > Obscuribacteraceae > Obscuribacter. Next base: position 274,049 of record JADKDV010000005.1, read on the forward strand.
TCGTCACGCCCGATGGCGATCTCATCCGGCTTGGCATACCAGAAGGTGTCGGTGTAGTCGTCGTAGAAGACGAGGGGTTCCGGCTCCTTCTGCATGTTGGTCGAATTGGCTTCGACTTCGTCCTGGGCGTCGGAAGTCTTGGCGATGAGCTCCTTGACACGGGCGACCACGGCGGCGCGCTCCTCGGCGGGGACAGACTTGAGCAGCCGGGCCACGTTTTCGGTGCGTTCCTCCTTGGGCTTGGCGACTTCGGCGTGGACGATGCGTCCGACCGTGTCACTGACCGTGCGCTTGCCGGGCTTGTCGCCTTCGACATACATCAGGTAGCTGCCCTGGCACATCATGAAAGCGCGGATGTCCGAGAAGGAAATCGTGCGCGTCCACGTGGTGATGGGGCTGATGCTGTCGCCGGGGTTCATCTCGCGGATGCGATAGACGCGACGGTTGTTGCGCTTGGGGGGCATGGTCACTTCCGTGTTGGTGGTTGCGGGAGTGTTGTCGACGACAGCCAGAGTGGTGTCGTTGTTGCTTTGCGTAGAGTCAAACATGGTAGTTCTCCTATTTTGATCACCGCGGTGATCGGTTTCAGATTGCGTAAAAGTGACGATTGAACGGTGTGTAAAACCGTTGGGAGATTTCCCCAGTCGTGCCCCAGTAACCTGGCATGACCAGCACTCGACCCGAGGCATCAACTCAAAAGAGAATTGACACATTGGACCGAGCCCCACCGCAGGAAGGTGCGGATAGAGGATTGTTGAAAGCTTGGAAAACGCTTTATAGAACTTGAAGTAGTTAGTAGTAAGAGCTCTGTTTTTTCATGACACGCATACGTGCCAGAGGATTGAGGAAAATGAGGAGCGGGTGGTTATTTAAATTGGATTTGTGACTTCGGGTAGATGGGTAGAGATAAAACGTAAATTGACCCTATATAAAGAGAAAGATGTAAGGCAACTAATGATTTACCGTTAATTTGGGCGTCGAAATTTGTACAAATGCCCATCTGTTTGACCGCGAGGCTAGTCAAGTGGGCTTTTAGGGGTAGTCTTATGAGTATTATTGGGGTAGCTGTAAAAATATTTTGTTGATGGTCGAAAGCCCTGATTTAATGCGGGTTATACGTAGTTGGATGGGGCTGCTCGTTAGCGCGGCTGGTGTGAGTGGGACACTGGGAGCCAGTCGGCGCATTGTGCTTTTTTTGCAAAACGATTATGAGACGCTTGCAAAGCCATGCTAGCCGCTTAAAGCGTTTGCATTTTTCGGTCAAAAAAATTCTGGATTGGGTTCAAAAACTCTCCAAACCTAGCGCAAGGTTAGCGAGTCTTAATGAAATGGCGTTAAGCAAGCTTCGATAGCTGTTGCCTCGTAGCCGAAATTCATTGAACTAGCAATTTGGTCTTCTGTTGTTCTTGTTTTCGCGCTGAGAGTGTCACTTATAACATTGACTGTGACTGACATTTGCCGGGTTGTTAAGCTGCGCTAATCTTGATGCGCATTAAAGCGTGGTCTCTTCTCCTGGCTAAATTCAGCTTCGGCTTCCTAAAGGACTCTCTATCGCTCGCTGCTTAAGGCTTCTAAGGCTCATGAGCTGACAATTCTAGAGATCTGCAAAGGGACGATTTAACTTGCTCTCTCTAGAGTCTCATCTGATAGCAAAAGATATGTTTTTCCACATCAATCTCTCAGAGCCTTTAACTCAACCAACAAATCATCCATAGCCACTCTTGCTGTTTATGCACAACATCTTGATTGTGCTGATGGATGCCAAACAAAGGAAGCAATATGCAGACAAAACCCGAAGAAACAAGAGCGCGCGATGGCACGCTTGTAATTGTGGATATGCAGCCAGGCTACACGTTTGATTGCAAAAATCCGCTCCTGCTTACCTCAGTCTTGCAAGAGATTGAAGCAGCAATGAAGTTGGGTTGGGCTGTTGTGGCGCTTGAAGTTGCTCCCTGGAAATGGGGTGCTACTGATGACGCCATCAAGGCCCTGCTCAAAGGTTACAAACGCTTTCAGGTCAAACGCAAAAGCAATGACGATGGCTCCCGCGAAGTAATCGAGACCTGCGACAAGTATGGTTTTGATAAAGACAACTTCCGCGTGGTGGGCGTCTATATCGATGCTTGCGTGGTTGACACTGCAGTCTCTCTGGTGGAGCGGTTGCCGCGCGCACTTGTGCGTGTGATTAAGGCTGCCTGTTCAACCAACTTTGATGAGCCCGGTGCCTGGGCTGCATTTCGTCGTCGTAGCCGGTTGGTCGTAGCGTAATGTCCCTGCGGACATGCGCTTGCCTCCCGGCGCATGTCTAACAAAACCACAGCATGAGCCGTGGTCAAAAATTGGAGGATATCATGAACGCTCGTCATCTGGTTATCGGTGCGGGAGGCTCTCGCGCTTTTCTGACCGGTCTTGGTGCTGTCCTGGCTCTGCGCCTGGGTGGTCTCAAGGACTGGAGCACTATCGGCGGTGTCAGTGGTGGTTCCATTCCGGCGCTCTTTATGGCCGCTGGTCTGAATCCGCTTGAACTGATTGAACGGCTGCAAAAGCTGGATTTTAGCAAGCTGATGAAGAGCTCGCCTGACCGCGAGGACGTCATGTTTTGCTATGCCGCCGACGAGCTGGGCAATCTGCCCAAGCCTCGTGGCTTTGTCGCCAGGTTGTTGCAGCGCAGTGCTCTGCATACGGACCTGTTGGGCGAAGCAGTTGAGGAAGTGGTCAAAGAATGGCCGGAAAATTTCTGGACCATGGCCATGACCGAAACCTCGCATGTGCTCTTCACCTCAATCGGTGTGTGGGAATACGGCTTTGATGGCTCGGTCACTCAAATCTCCGATGTGCCGGCTCCGGTTGGCATTGCCATTCGCGCCACGTGTGCCATTCCGGGTCTTCTGGAGTCGGTGCACTACCGCGGTCGTCTTCTCTTCGATGGCTCCCTTAGCCCGTTTGGCGGCTGTCCTGTGGCCTGGGTGCGCAAGCACTTCCTGGCTGAAGACCAGACCGTTGTGCGGTGTTCTTCGGTGGGCAAGAGTCGTGTGCGTGAAAGCATGCTCGTCGACCTCGGTCGCCGGCTGCTCTGCCGCGATTCGAAGAAGGTGGAGTTTACCCTGAAGGAAAGTGTGGCTGACGTCAACATCATGTCTGCCATGCCTGAACTCAACACTTTCCGCTTCAAGTTGACGGTCGAGCAAAAGCGCGCTGGTCTTTTGACTGGCTTCAATGCGGCTGTGGCTGAGCTGTCTCGGCACATGGCTTACTTTGATGGAGCGCTCAGTGAGATCTCTCACTGCCTGGACTTCCAGGAGCTGCTCGGTCTGTCGACCAAAGACAAGCTGGTCTAATAAACCAGCTTGTGCATTTCTAACCCGTCGCGCAAGAGCAAAAGTGCGACAAACAGGAGATACCAAATGGACAAGATCCGCTTCAGCGTTACCGGTCAATCCGATGACTTCACGCGGCTCTACAACTGGGGGCGCGGATTTGTCGGTGAGCTGCTGGACGTGAGCTTCGAGGGCGACAAGGCTCTCAACATGGCTCTGGTGTATTGCGCCGATTACGCTGTCTCCGTCAGCGGTGATGCTGGCATGAAGGTCGAACAGCTCGGCGCCTGCTCGTTCATCAAGTTCTACACGATCACCTGGAGCGATGCTGCCAGGGCTACCGGTCAGGGTACGGCGACTGTGACGCTGGTTCATCCGGACTATCCGGACGAGCCAGCATATGTTCGTCTCACCCTCGGTGCCTTTGCCAATCGTTCGACCCAGGTGCACAAGGCATCGGACGTGCAACCCGGCGATGACTTCGGTCAGCGTCAGATGATCATGCAGGAAATGGCGCACGCCATGATGCGGACCGTCTGAATACGTCACTCAACAAGGAAAGGTCTGAACATGAAGAAAGCACTCGCATCCCTGGGCCAACGCATCAAGGACTTTCTCGATTCCTTGATTCCGCGCCCGCAGCCGCAGCCGATTCCGATTCCCGTACCGGTACGTCCCGGTGATGGTCGTCGGCGTCAGCCCCCGCGGCGCTAAGCCAATCAAGCAAAGAGAAGCACCGGCACCGCTGGTGCTTCTCTTTTGCTGCCCTGTCACTGCAAGTTTGACACTCCGGTAGAGGTCATCTGCAAGAGGAGTTTTTCTCCTTTTGCAAATGTTCTCCAGGTGGAGGCATTACGCACTGAGCTGAAAGCAGCAGCCCAGCGCGTTTTCTTTTACTGCTAATTCAACTGAGGTAAAACATCATGAACAACATCCATAACAGCAACAACGGCTCCTCCATCGCTCCCATCGGCACTCCCATCCCGGGTGTGGTCGGCTGGACCTACGAGGACGCCGCGCAAGAAAACAAGCACATCGCCCGGGAACGTCGCATCGCGCGTCTGTCCCGCAAGCCGCGTGCTGCCGTTCTCCCTGCCGTCAACCTGGAGGAAGACACCCTGGAAGCGGAGACCGGCTGGACTCGTGCAGACGCCCTCGAAGTAATGCTCGAGTGCCGTCGCGACGCGCGTCTCTTTGGCCGTCGTCGCTGCCACTGATAAGCAGTAGCAATACTGCTTGAACCACGAGAAGGACGGCACCACTAGTGGTGTCGTCCTTCTGATTCTCTTTATTTACCTGACTTACTTTGAGGGCCAATCCATGAACATCAATCCACGCTTTTTCATCTTCCCGGCCATCCTCGCCGCTATCGCGCTGATTTTTGCCTCCCTGCAGCTGTTGCCGCTCGCCTGGGGGCTGCCCGTCGCTTCGGTTCTGGCGCTGGTGCTGATGACTTCGGCGTCCCTGCTCCACCCTCACATCGACGGCGAACTCCTTGTTCACATCTTCGTCTACGGTGTGGTGCTGCTGCTTTCCTTTGGCTTTGCCCTCCAAGCCATTCCGATGGAACTCGGTCCGCGGCTTCCCTTGGAAGATGCTTCGATGAACTGGCTGCAAGTCGGTTTCGTCGTCATGCAGCAGATGTGCTACTTCGGCGTGCATGGCTTCAGCCTCAAGGCCGAACGCCACTAACCCCGTCGGCGACATTGCTCAGGCACTGTCTCTGACACCGACTGTCTTTTGCAATCATTTGTAGAAAGGAACAGCATGACAAAACTGTTGGAGGTACTCCTTTGCCTTGCAGGTAGCTATGTGGTGTTCAGCTGGATTGAGTATTCCGGCCACCGCTGGCTCCTGCACAAGATGCGCATGGCCAATCGGCTGGGTAGCGAGTACTTGCGGCGTATGTGCACCAACCACATGAAGCTGCATCACGGCAGCGACTACGAGCACAAGCATCATCAGAAGGACGACGACCCTCTGCAATTGACTGTGGCTGGGATGGTGGTGGGATTTGTCGGCACATTGCCGCTCTATCTCGTCTATCCATTCGGCGCCAAGGTCCTTGTAGTGGTCGGCATCCTCTACGCCCTGGTGATGTACTTTGTGCATCTGGAAATGCACTTGCGCAAGGGATGGTTTTATGCGAGAACGCCGGTCTACCGCTATCTCGAGCGGCGGCATCGGCTGCATCATCTCCATCCCAACGCCAACTACAACGTGCTATTGCCGCTGTTTGACTGGCTCTTTGGCACTGGCGTCAAGATGACTGTCAGTGACGTGGAGCTTGCTGAGGCAACGGCTCACTGAGCAAACGTCTCGGGTAGTGGAGCAATCCACCAACCCGGGACTTTTCTCTTTTGATTTTAATACTATACAAAGTAGTGAGAAGTGGACGAGCTTTAGTATTGCAGATGCTTGAATAGCGGATATTCGATTCTGCTCCCGAGCTATGTGAATTTATACCTGAGGAATAACTGAGGAGCTGCTCTCCTGACGGAAATCCATTTGATTCAGGCGCGCTGGAGTTATGAGCAATTGCTCTCATCGTATTAAAAGATGCATTGTCTTTACTAGTTACTTGGAGACTTCACCACGACAGCGGCTTGTATGGATTTTGTTTTGGTGCTCTGCACTGTGTTGCTACGTGGGGCAAGATCATTGTTAGTAGCTTTATGCCAAAGTGCGCGCGAGTTAACAGCACTAGAGGTGTGATTGTATCCACCAGGGTTGTGCCTTCACTCGCTACACGGTCGTTGAAATATACCTGGTCAATCGCCATGTTTGACATTGTACCGAGGGCGTACAAGCCCAGAGCGCGTGAAACAGGTTGTCTGGCAATGCTGGATGGTTTTTCTTTTAAGATTTGCCTGGCGCAATCGAGTTCAAATGTAGGCTTGATCTGATTATTGAGATGTGCGAGAGTCAAAAAAGTCGTGGCACCACCAGCTGTAGCGCCTCCTTTGTGGATGGCTTCATTCATCTGTGTGGCAGTTGTCTGGTTTTTGTGTCTATCAACAAACCAGTCAAACAGAGCGTTTTCTTTAAAGCCCTGGTCTGCAGCTCTGGGTGTCAGGTAAGAGCGATACTCAGGCTCAGTAGGCGGCGTTGGCTCATCGAATGGACTGATCACTTTGGGACGGTGGCTGCGCTCAACGTCTTGCCTCAGTAGTTCGTCAAATTCTCTGGACATGGCTTATACCTCAATGGCAGTGCATTGATAGCAGGCTAAACCATTGCTACGCTCGTCAGTATGTGCAAATGCACAGTCTTTATTTGTAGGCTTTTAGCTGTTGAAATGCATCGAGAGCAAGCGCTCTGGCCTGTCCATGATCAACGATTGGTCTGGGATAGTCCTCACCGAGGGTGATACCACTGGCAGTGAGGGTAAGTGGTGGGGCTTCCCACGGGGTGTGAATATACTTTTTGTCTAGACCTGCTAGCTCTGGCACCCAGCGCCGCACATAGTCACCATCTGGGTCAAATTTTGCACCCTGCAAAATCGGGTTGAAGACTCTAAAATACGGCGCAGCATCGGCACCACATCCGGCTGTCCACTGCCAGCCCAGAGTGTTTTGAGCAAGGTCAGCGTCCACCAGTGTGTCCCAAAACCAGGCAGCACCCTCTTGCCAGGGCAAGAGTAGATGCTTGACGAGAAAGGATGCCACAATCATGCGCACACGGTTGTGCATGATGCCTGTATGCCAGAGTTCCCGCATGCCGGCGTCGACTATGGGATAGCCCGTCAGACCCTTCTGCCAGGCTTTTAGATGCGTGTCATTGCGCTGCCAGGGGAAGTGACTGAACTCTTTGCGCAAAGGCTCAGTGGTGGTGTCTGGGAAGTGGTAAAGCAGGTGGTGTGAAAACTCGCGCCAGCCTATTTCGCGTAGATAGCACTGACCTGCTTCTACCAGTTTGGGATGAGCCTGGACATATTCTTTTGTCTGATACCACACTGTAAGCGGACTGATCTCACCAAAATGCAGATGGGGCGACAGTCTCGATACACCCTCAATGTCGGGGCGATTGCGGTCTGAGGCATAATTAGCCAGACCGTCTTTTAAAAACGTTTTGAGTTGCTTAAGTGCGCCTTGCTCACCTGGTACCCAAGCATCTTTAATGCCTTTGTCCCATTGTATTTGTGGCAATAGCGCCAGCTTTTTGAGAGCAACTTCGCCCTGTAGCTTATGGAGTTTGTTGTCTGGCAGTTTTTTGGGAGCACTGAGCGGTGGATCTGGATGCATTTCGTTGAGGCAGGCTCGCCAAAATGGTGTAAACACCTGGTATGGCTTGCCCTCTTTTGTTTTGACCTGCCAGGGCTCTTTGAGCAGGGCGCTGTTAAAAGTCTCTACATTTATGCCCTGCTCTTTAAAATGACTCTTGATCTCTTTATCGCGCTCGATAATAGCTGGTTCGTAGCGGCGATTCCAAAATATTGCGCGTGCTTGAGTTTGTTTGACTATCGCTGCCAGTACCGCCTGGCTCGTGGCAAACTCCGAATCCGCCCCGACATCAAAGATATGCAGCCTGCCGCCTTTGTCTTCGAGGTCTTGTTGTAAGGCTTTGAGTGATTGATTGAGCCAGACTTTTGTAGCGCCACCAGGAGCCCATCTGCCCTCCTCAATTGGCGCGTGAATATAGACGCAATAGACAGAATCGCCCTCGTCCAAAGCGCGACTGAGCGCTGGATTGTCAGCGAGCCTCAAGTCTTGTCTAAACCAGACAATTGAGCTTCCCTGGCTCGCATCTTGTGGGGATTTGGCTTTGCCCGTCATATCAAAATACCTTGGCTAACCCTTCAATTTAGCTTTTTAAGGCGAACATCCTGTGAACTTAAGCGATTGATCAAGAGCTAATTGTAACCGTGTTGCCCGTCTTGGCACTCTGCGGACTGCTTGCCCTAGAACGGCGGGAATTTTAACTGTTCGTCATAGTTGTTATTCATTGCTGCTTATCAAGGGCATAAGATAATGCCGAGGTAATGCAGCAGAGCATTTTGCAGGATGTAAGCAATGTCAGAAGTGAAGCCAGTCCGAGTCGGAGAAATGCTCACCAGAGCAGGGATATTGCGCAAGCTAGACCTGGATGAAGCCTGTGCCATTGCCGAAGAAACCGGGCAGATGATTGGTAAAGTGCTGATTATGTCGGGCTTTATCACCAAAGAAGATTTGCAGGCGGCTGTCGAGGCTCAAGCCCTGGTGCGCGATGGGCATCTGGAGTTAGAACTCTCCTTTGTGGCACTATCGGCAGCCTCGCGCAACCATATCACTCTTGACCAGGCTCTCGATCAACTAGGCTGGCATCCACAGCTGACAATGCCCTCTGCCAGGTTGGGAGAGCTGTTGCTTGCTAGTGGAGCGGTCAGTCCAGACCAGCTCAGCCGTGCGCTGGATGAAGTACGTGAGACTATCAATCCGCTTGGTGGTGTGCTCATATCTATGGGTGTTATCGACGAGCAATTACTCAAACAAGCGCTCGATGTACAAACCGAAATCCGCGCAGGCAAAGTAACAAAGCCAGATGGTATCAACAGACTCAGCAGTATGGCAAAGGCGCATGGGTAGACATTAGTCTCACTAGTCGTCGCAAGCTGCGGTAAAGCACATCGAGAGATTTTGTTTCAGGGTTAACCCCATCGACTCGTGGTGCCCTTTGACGTATAGTTGCCGCTGAGCTGCTGACAACCAAATTTTACTAAGTGGCTCCAATTTCCAAATTCATTTTGTCCTGCTTTAGCAAAAGCCAGGACCATATCAACGCACCTTCAAATAGGGGATTTTTCTATGAATGACCAAGATACGCTTAGTAACGAAAGCCCTCCGGGGACCAATAGTCCTAATCATCAATTTGCGCCCTGCTCCTGCTGTATGGCATTGGCTCAGGTGCGCATGGTCGGCATGCCAGTTACAGGCCAGCCCGGTCTAGTCGATGGCTCTACTGGTCATGATCACAGTGGCAGTAACGGCAACGGGAATGGAAATAATTCACGAGCTAAGACAAGGAAAGGCATTTCGTTCGGGTTGCCTGGTATCTATGCTAGCAAGAAGGAAGGTGGTGATGCTGCGCCGCGTCGCACCGAGTCTGGCAATAAACCTATCGATGTAGCGCAGGACTCTGAGAATGGTGCAAAAGCAGGACCTACAGATGGACCTGCTGAACCATCCGCTGAAGACGCTGCCAAAGCTGCCACTGACGAGTGGCATGATGATCTTGGTATACCTAAGGAGCGCAGTCTGTGGCAGGGCTTCGATGGCAAAGCGGTGATGATCTTTGGTGTGCTTTTGCCGGTCTTACTCACAACTGTATGCTGCGCGTCGGCGCCCAAGCGTATCACTCTACTTTTACTAAACCATCCACTTGAGACCTCAGTCGAGCTATTTTTGATCTCGGCAATTCCAATTACTATTTTGTTTATCTGGTCCTCGCTGTGCAAAAATAACATAAGCTACACCCTTGGCCGTGGTATCGCTCTCGGTGCTTCCGTCGGTAGTGCACTTGTAGTAGCTGGGGTCTGTCTGGCAGCGTTGTTTAATGGCTCAACTGAGTTGCAAGATTTTATTGGCACAGACTTTTCCACCGGCTTCTGCTGGCTGGCTTTTATGGCTCTGGGCGCGGCTTTTGTCGGTCTGTTCTTAGCCAATCGCATGCGTCTCGCCAGACACTTTGACGCAGCGCGCGTTCAGGTAGTGGCCTACACATTCTTTGGTGTTCTCCTATCTGTATTGGGCTTCATTGGTGCAGAGTCACGCCCCTGGCAGATTCGCCTGGCTCAAGTAAAAGCCGTCTCGACCGAGGCTAAGGAGCGCAATGAAGGATTGCGCGAGCTGAGAGCGCTGGCACCAGAACGCGAATTGCGCATGGAGTGCTCAGATCAGCGTGCAGCAGGATTAGCGGGGTTATTCATGCCCCTTAAGCCATCCAGCGAATTGGAATTGTATTTCGCTGTGACCGGTAAGCCATTTAGCTTTCGCGAGGAAAATACCAAAGACATCTCCTACATGCCGGACGACGACTTCAGGCGTCGCATCGTCGGTGAACCTGTAAAAGGACTCTCCTTAATACGCTCAACCCTTGATGGAGCGGTGCATCCTCATACGCTGTCATCTACACTCAATTGGACCTTTGTATTTAAAAACGATACTTCTCAGGCCCAGGAGGTGCGCTCCGAGATTATGGTGCCACCAGGGGCAGTGGTTACAGGGCTGACCCTGTGGAGGCAAGGTGAACCACAACCGGCAACAATAGCGGCAGCCGGTAAAGCTGAGGGATTCGCTGAATCAAACTGGACTCAGGTAGGCCACGACGGCCCAGCCATTATCTCTGACCTGGGTCGCGGTAGAATGCTCATGCATTGCTTCCCGGTTTCACCGGCTGAAGAATTGAAAGTAGCTGTTAAGCTGGTGGTGCCACTCAAGCCGGACGGCTCCAAAGCAGCCACCCTGAGCCTGCCTTCAATTCTTGCCTCAAATTTTAAGACCAAAGGCTTCAGTCATCTTCTCAAACTGCGCTCGCCCTTAAAGCTAGCAAGCGTCCAGGGCAATTTTAAAAATGGCTCAAGCGGCACTGCTCTAGAGACTCTTGAAGGAGCGTTTACAGATGAGCAGCTGCAAGCAAGCAACATCAATATTAAGGTTGCCCGCAACGAAATGACCAAGCCCATTGTTGTTTTAGACAAAGTGGCAGTGGCTCTTGCTCAACAAGATGAAAAAAGACGCGCTGAACAGGCAAGACTGGCTCGTGAGTCAAACGCCGCTCAGGCTGAGCGTCAAATTATAGTGATGATTGACGGCTCTAAAGGTGTCAACGGACAGCTTGCTGATATCAACAAAGCTCTCGACGGCAAACCCGCTGGCAGAGTAAACCATAAGCAAATCATCAAAACAATTCCGCCACACTACATTGTGCAAAACGTCACGAGAGTGGCTGCACCAGCACCGCATCATCTGGTGGTGGTAGTAGACGGCTCGGCAGCTGTAAAACAATATGCCGAACAAATAACACAGGCTCTGACAACATTGCCTTCGGGCATACCCACTGATGTAATTGTCGCCTCTCAGGAGCATGACAAATTTAGCAAAGCAATGCCTTTAGCCCAAGCCCTGGCCGAGCTGAAGAAAGTAGACTTTGTCGGTGGTCAGAACAATTTGCAGTCCGTAATCAACGCGTCGGAACTGGCTGGTGACCGCAAAGGCGGCGCAGTGCTCTGGATACATGGACCACAACCCAATCTCAACGAAGAAATCTACATTATGTCGCAGTACACTGCCTCACCGACCTTCTACGAATTGCCGGTAGGTAGCGGCGACACCGATACTTTCGACTTCTTCAAAAACCACAGCGAAATTGGACCATTTAGTCAGGTGCCAAGGAATACCAATAGTTTGTCGGCAGATCTTGCTGCCTTCTTCTCAAAATGGAAACCAAACAGCAATGACTACGCCGTAACCATCTGCCAGACCACTCAATTGCCAGAGGGCGGAACTACAGTATCTGACCAGGAAGCACAGGAATTGGTGGCTCTAGGTGCCAAGTCTCAGTGTGATGGGTTTATTTCAAGTAAACACATTCGCAAAGCGGCAAGAGTTGCTGTCGCCTACGGAGTGGTATCACCGGTGTCATGTGCCCTGGTGACAAACTCTGCTGCAAATACCGAGGACAACGCCGACGACACCATCGAGCCTGCAGCCGATAAAGCTCAGACGCAGTTGGGAGCAGGCTTTAGCAGTGGCGGTGGCACCGGTGGCAGTGGGTCTAATTCTCCGATACAAGGAGCCACAAACGGCACCATTGCTCCTGCGGGTGCAGATGCCACCTACGTGATGGGTGTGAATACGGCTGGAACTGTACGAGTCAATAACCTTGCCAATCTTGAAGCCATGCTGAACATCATCGCCAACCTGGGCGAAATCGGATGTGCCATAGCTGGTCTTGTGATAGCAATACACGGATTCGTCAGAAGAGGTCGATGGAGCACCGATATGATGGGCCATGAAATGCAATTCTCATCCGGTCAGCGCATCGCTTTTGGTGTGTGCTTGATCCTTGCGGGTCTTGCCATGCCGGGACTGATCAATTGGTTCGTTGCATCGGCACGGGATGCGGCTCTGTTTAACTAAAAGGAGAGTTGATCGAAATAGCTGCAACGCATAGTAAGTGGCTGGAGAAGGGGATGGATTCTGAGGAATTCGTCCCTTTCTCATTTGTGAGCATAGTGCTGTAGTGTCCGTTCGGATACTGGTTGCTGAATGGTTTCAATACAACCTGCCGGAAATTCGATAATCTCTCCTGATACAATTAATCGCCTACTAGCGCCGGGGCTGCGTCCCTTTTTGGAGATTAGACTTGAAAACGCCATCGATTTGTTTATTACTTCTGCCGCTAACTATGATATTCGGTACATTGCCAGCATTTGCTGATGCCAGCTTTGATGCCTTCTTTGTAAAATTCAAGGCATCAGTAGTCAAAAGAGATAAGGCGGCGGTTGCCTCCATGACAAAGTTGCCGTACTTACTAGATACCAAACAACTAAACAAAGAACAGTTCATCGCAAAGTACGACCAGTTATTTCCGAAGGCTACTGTGAAATGCTTTGCTAAAGCCAAGGCTATTGCGGATCAAGGCAGCTACTTGGTTTTTGTGGTGATGATATCTATTACTTTAACAAAGAAAAGGGTACATGGCAGTTTACTGAAATCGGTGTTAATGACTAGCAGGTTGTTTTGCACTAGAGGGCTACGGATTTATAGTGGAATACACGAAAGATCCTGCATGGACAGAACTCATGAAACTGGCAAAAAGGCATTTCCCTAAGCCATAATCGAATTCAAAGTATTGGTCAGAGGCAGCTTCGGCTTTTCTCTTGCACGCATACTCGCTTTAGAGTCTATGGAGCTTTTCCTAGCGGATATTTGTGAGTTATTCGTATCCTTGGACCGATCGGGTCACCGTCCCTTATTTCTTCTTCGGTTCGGAAAGCTTCACCCGTCACGTTCTATTTCACTCGACTCATACCAACTTGAGTGGAGTCTTTGAAATTTACGAGAAATCCTTGTTGCATACTGGCCCAAAGGGTTATAGGTGTAACTCTCGAATTGCTCTTTGGGTGTGGTCTAGCAGGGGTTAGTTCATAGATTGTGGCATCGCGAAAGACAGATAAAAGTGCCAATTTGGCAGATTTATCAATGGCTGGATTTCCAGACGATTGGTCTAACTTAAGATCGGTAATTGTTCCGGTTGTATCGATTCTAAATCTATAGATCGCTGGTCGATTAAATACAGCATTGGACTCATTCTGCCACTGAGCCGAAAGCCTTGTAGAGCATAAATCCAACCATTGCTGCGCAGTCAAAGAAGCGACATGGTGGTGATTTCTGATTTGCACATCGTAAGGAAATTTAGCCTCAGCAAATGGTGCTGCTAAAACTACACAGCCAGCCATTAAAGTGCTCAATAGTAACTTACTCATTAGCTTCTCTCCTAATGCTAGATTTACTATACGATAGGGGTTGGCTAGTTGCAAATGAGCTTAAAACCGCGTCCCCTCAGTAAAGTTGAAATCGCGCACGAGCATCATTGGCACCACCGCTGGTTGCCCTTCTTCTCCGGCAGTACGCAAGCTTGGTCCCATGGCGATGACGTTGTTGAGCAAATCTAGCAAGCTGATGTTAAAGCGCAGATTTTTAATTGGCCTCACAATGGCGCCGTTTTGCACCAAAAATGTACCATCGCGAGTCATACCGGTGATTAGTTTGGTAGCAGGATCCACTTCGCGCACATACCAGACTCTAGTGAGCAGCACCGCTACATCCTTACCCTGCACAAGACTTAGCATGTCCTGGATAGTCGATGTGCCGCCTTCGACTACGATATTGGCCGGCATCTCGCCATAGCCTGTTGGCTGCGGCAGCGCATGTCCAGTGCTTTTGGCCTGCATCTTGGCTGCTGATTGGCGACTATGTACCAGTCCTGTCAGCACCCCTCTTTGCACAAGTGGCAGACTCATCCTGGCTTGCCCCTCACCGTCAAAAGGGCTGCCACACTGGAGTGGATGGCAGACATCGTCATAGATAGTGACATTGTCGCCAAAGACTTTTTGTCCTACTTTGTCGAGCAAGCATGAGAGTTTGTCGATGTGGCTTGTGGCGCTAAAGTCCCACCACAGCTGGCAGAGCAAATCGAGTACGGCGGCTCTCTCCAGTATCGCCATGTATTTGCCCGGAGGGAGGCTCTCAGGATTTTGCGCTTTAATAGTTTTGGCGATGACACGCTCAGTCATGTCTTTTACTTTTATATCGAGCGCTTTTGGAGCATGAGCTTTTGCCCAGCTGGTGATGCCGTCTTTGCTTATGGTCAAGCTGCATTCGCAGCTGGATTCGCGGTAATAGTTAAAGAGTCCATTGCTGTTGCCGATTGCTTCAAAATTGGCTCCAGTACAGTACACACCGGCAGCAGATAGATTGCTGGCTTTAGCTAGACTGATGATTTCTCCAATCTTTTGAGCCCGGTCTGCAGCTGTCTCTGAGGCTGTCGCTTTGTCGTAGCGCACGGGGAGTTTGTCATCTTTGTCTTTTTTGCTTTTAGATGGTAGCGGTAAAATTTGCTCATCACGGTCTAGCAATTTGACTGCTTCAAAAGCACTCTCGACTAGTTTGGTCAGTCCTTTGTCGCTTAAATCCAGCGTCTCCAGCCGTACTTGTCTTTGATCTTGTAAGACTCTTAGAGCCACAGTGGTTATGTCTGGTGCCTGGTTTTGTGTGACTTCGTTGTTGGCAAAGCGTGACGTTGCGACGTTTGAGCCTGTGATGCTGACTTCTGCTTGAGCCGGATGTTTTTTACTTGAGTGTTTGGCACACAGCTCAAGGACAAAATCGACAATTTTTTTAGACTGGCTTTCACTGAGCATGATTGGTCCTCTTATGCCTTGGCGCCAGAGCCGGAGATGCCTACAGTGAGCTTGCGAAATCTAGCTGGGCTAGCTCCGTGTCCAGTCCACATGACTTGCATTGGTTGCCCTTTGCCGCAGTTTGGTGTGCCCCAGTAGGTGTAGTCGCTCTCTGAGCAAATTGCATCGCAAGTATTCCAAAATACGGGTGTGATGCCGCTGTAGCTGGGGTTTTTTAGCATTCTTGTGCGTTTGCCTTTTTTGAATTCCCAGGCAATCTCGGTAGAAAATTGGAAGTTAAATCTCATGCTATCAATGGACCAGGATTTATTGGTCTCCATATAGATGCCTGAGCCAGTGTCCTCAATAAGCTCTTGCAGGGTGCCTGCATTACCAGGTAAAAGCGAGATATTAGTCATGCGAATAATTGGCACAAATCTCCAACTCTCGGCTCTCATGGCTCCGCCTGAGCGCGGTAAACCAATTGATAAAGCAGTATCTCGACTGCTGAGATAGCCCTCAAACATGCCGTCTTTGACTAGATAAGTGCATTGAGCTGCCACACCCTCATCATCAAAACCAAAACTGCCGAGAGCACCGGGAGCGGTGGCATCGGCCACGAGGTTGACTATGTCGCTACCGTATTTAAGATTGTTACGCAGGTCTGGTGTCAAAAACGAGGCGCCAGCAAAGTTTATCTCTTGCCCAAGAGCCCGGTCTAACTCGCTGGGGTGCCCCATTGATTCGTGTATTTGCAGACCGAGTTGACTGGAGCCTATGATTGTATCTATCTCACCCTGCGGGCAGTTTGCTGCCGTGAGCAATGCTACAGCTTCTTCGGCTATTTGCTGGGCATGACCGGGGAGGTCCCAGTTTTGTACCATTTCATAGCCGGCTAACTCGTACTGACCAAACGAGCAGGGATAGGAGCGCCTCTGTCTCTCTTGCGCTGAGCTAGCACTGGCGGCAATAAGACAACCGCTACGAATGGCTATCTGTCTTACTCTTGTGCCTTCGGAGCTGGCAAAATATTTGTCATCGCGAATAAAGTGCAACATTCCTTGCGCTAAAGTGACGCCTTTTACTGCCAGCATTGTTTTGGCACAATCGATAAGCAGTGCGCACTTTGTCTCGACACTGACACTAAAAGGGTCGACTTTGTGGGGTGATACCCAGGTGGCATTGTAGATGGGTTCTGGCGCCAGTTGCAGCGGCTTTTGCATTAGTGTGCCGCTAGCTTTTGCTACCTCGACTGCGGTTTTAGCGCACTCAATGATGGCTTTTTTGTTGAGTTTTTGTGTGGCAGCAAAACCCCAGCCACCACCGGCGATGACACGGATGCCGATGCCCAGGCTATTGCCGCGGTTAAATACCGATACAGTGAGGTTTTTGGTTTCGATTAGTTCGCTTGACTGATCTATCAGTCTGGCGTCTGCATAGGTGGCGCCGTAGTGTTTGGCCGCATCGAGTGCGATATCGAGATAATCAAACATTTTTAGTGCCTTTTGAAGAAATCCCAGATTACTTCAGATGCACTGATATCGCGGCAAGTCTCGCCCACCATGCCCTTTGAGAGTGTTGGAATTGAGCCTGGCCAGGTATGACCGCCGCCTTCTATACCGTAGACTACTACTTCGCTGCCGCGCAGTCCGCCGCCAAACGTCGCCACTTTGACGCGACAGTTGTCTGTCGGGTCGGTGTCTGGCAAATCTATTGATGTCGGTACTTTGCTGCCGCGGTTGCCTGTTTGCCAAAATACCGCAGCCTGGCTGGCCGATATCAACATGCCACGGTCTTTAAAATGTTTGTAGTGGATTGGTCCACCCTTAAAGGGCACAAGAGGATCGTTTAGTCCCAGTATATAAAGGACGCTCATTGGTTTAAGAGAAGGGCGCCCACTGGCAATGAGTGCTGGCAGTGTAGCAGCCACAGAGGCTACCGCCGCAATCTTAGTGGGCAGTTGCAGGGCTACATACTGGGCAAAAAAGCCGCCATTGCTGATGCCGCAGGCATAGATATGCTGGCTATCGGCGCGGTATTTGCGCTCCATATGGTCAATGATATTTTTGACAAAGTCGACATCATCAAAGCGGTTTTGTCCCTCGACATTGCGACCGTCATACCAGTGCCTATCTATGCCTTGTGGATAGACAACGATAAAGCCATCGCGGTCGGCGATGCTGTTAAACCCGGTCATCTGGTCCATGCGCGAGGCCAGTCCCAGTCCACCGTGGAAGACCATAACCATGGGCAAGCAGGGAGGCGGGTTGCCGGATGCGATTGTTTGCATCACCTGTGGTGGCAGGTGGATATAAAAGTCACGCATGATGCCATCAGATGGCACTCTCTCTGCAAAGAGTCCGTCGGCAGCACTGTTTTGCGACTGTACTGGGTCCAGGGCGTTTTGTGGCTGGATTTTGCTTTTGGCTTTGGCCAGTGCGCTATCACAGTTAGCTAGCGGGATAGTCAAAGACAGCACCGCTAGTAGCGCGGTACTCCAGAGTTTTGCCTTTGCCAGGATGCCAGATTGCACCATTAGCGGTGCGACCCTGAGTGAGTATTTTTGGCGGGTTTTTTAGCCTTCTGGCTGATCACATCCACCATAGACTTTTGGAAGTTGACAAACATTGGGTTGTTCATCGGATCGCCAGCGCCAAAAGCCTTGCTGATTTTGACTGTCATATCCCACATTGCTTCGCTGTTGGTCATCATCAAAAAGCATAGTCCCAGACCAAATGTCATTTGCATGATGAACTTCATCATGCGCCAGCGACTCTCGTTGTATTTGCGTGAAGGCGCTTTGGTGTGAGTTATTTGGCGGTGCTCGCCGGTGATGCGACCCTTGAGCACGCTGTCGGCACCGCCGTCATCTTTGGGGGCGCCGGCCATGGCCATTGCTGGTGCCAGGTCCTTTTGTCCGGTGTGCGGTCTGACAGCGCTGCCACTAAGGCGCTCTGGGGCTTTGTCAGCCAGAGTCTCATCGGTTTTAGGGAGATTGGGCAGGGCGGCCACGAGCTTGTCAGTGGCGATCCAGAGAGCTTGATTGAGGTCACCAGTCTGCTTGCGCAGTGGGTCGAGGATGGCATAGTTGCCATCTGTAATCATCAATAGTTTGCGCACGGCATCCCAGCCGCTCTCATCGGTCAGTGCCAGTTTACCGCCCAGGATAAAGCCAGGCTGGCTGAATAGTACCCGTCCCTGCAAATCAGACTTATTGTCATTTAACCTCAAAATCGGTGTCTGACAAGTCTTGATGCCATTTATGGTGGCAATCACATCGCTAATGGTTTCTTCGGCGTTTATTTGACCTTCAACTATTACATCCACAGTCTCTCTCCAATCATTTGTTTGATCATATACTATGACAATGAAAAAACGAGTCATGTGTGTCTTTGGCACTCGCCCAGAGGCTGTCAAGCTAGCCCCCGTGGTGCATGCCCTTAAAAACTCCGCCGCTCTCACACCGGTGGTGGCAATTACTGCTCAGCATCGCGAGATGCTTGACCAGATGATGAAATGGTTTGATGTCAAGGCAGACTATGACCTTGACTTGATGAAGCATGGTCAGAGTCTGGCTGAGCTGACCAGTCGAGTTTTGACTGGTATGGATGATTTGCTCAAAAAAGACCGTCCCGATTTGCTCCTTGTCCAGGGCGATACGGTCACTGTGATGGCGGCAGCACTGGCCGCCTTTTATCATAAGGTGCCAGTCGGTCACGTCGAGGCTGGTTTGAGGACAAATGATCGGTATAACCCTTTTCCCGAAGAGATGTCCAGGCGTCAGACTGGGCGAATCGCCACTTTACATTTTGCCCCGACTCCGCTGGCTGTAAAAAATCTCGCCAGTGAAGGCATTACCGAAAACGTCTTTATGACTGGCAACACCGTCATCGATGCCCTGCTCGATACGGCTAACCGACTAACCGAAGATACTATCGATCAAAGTCTCTTTGGCGCAGCCGACTTTGAAAAATACAAAGTCTTGCTGGTCACTGCCCATCGCCGCGAAAACTGGGGACAGGGCATGGACGAAATCGCCCTGGCTTTGCGTCAAATTGCTGAAGAATTCCCTGATGTGCAAATACTCTATCCTATCCACCGCAATCCAGTGGTGAGACAGTCCATAGAGCCAGTTTTTGCTGGACAGGAGCGCCTGGTACTGGTGGAGCCTCTTGATTATGTGCCTTTTGTCTCAGCCATGCGCCGCTGTCATTTTATTTTGACTGACTCTGGTGGTGTGCAGGAGGAGGCTCCTGCTCTTGGAAAGCCGGTGCTTGTGATGCGCACAAATACTGAAAGACCAGAAGCAGTTAATGCCGGAGCTGCCAGACTCGTAGGTGTCAATCAAAATACAATCTACGAAGGCGCTCGCGAGCTGATGACATCCAAAAGCCTGTATCAGTCTATGTCTCAGGCAATTAATCCCTTTGGTGACGGGCACGCCGCTACTAAAATCGTGGAAGTAATTGAGCAGTTTTTGGAAGCGCACGTCTAGAAGTGCTGATTTTTTAAGTTTTATGCAGCGCCAAAGTCCTCTCTTATGCGCCTATAGGCGCTATGATTTCTCGCAGACTAAACTTCTATGGAGACAGGACTGTGAGCACTGCAGTTTCCGACAACGACGTTTTGCCTTTTGGCGATTTCTTTACTGAAGAGCATCATGCTATCCGTGAAGCAATTCGTGATTTTGCAACGCGCGAAATAGCACCCAAAGCCCACGCTGTAGACCAAGAAGCAAGGTTTCCGATTGAAACTTTTAAGGAGCTAGGCAAGCTCGGTTATCTTGGTTTGCCCATCGGCTCTGAATATGGTGGCGCTGGCGCTGACTATCGCAGTTATGTGATTGCTGTAGAAGAAATTGGTCGTGCCTGTGGCTCGACTGGTTTGAGCTATGCTGCCCATGTCTCTCTCGGTACTAACCCAATTTACAAATTTGGTACCGAAGAGCAAAAGAAAAAATATGTACCCAAGCTTTGCTCCGGTGAATACATTGGTTGCTGGGCTCTGACAGAGCCAGGTACAGGCTCTGATGCCTCAGCACAAAAGACCACTGCCAAACGTGTCGGTGATCACTATATACTCAATGGCACTAAGCAATTCATCACTAATGCCACTGATGCTGATGTTGCTGTAATTATGGCCATGACTGATATGTCACTTGGTCGCAAAGGTATTTCGTGCTTTATCGTAGAGAAAGATACACCAGGCTATAGCGTCTCTAAAGTAGAGAAAAAGCTCGGTATGAGAGGTTCTCCGACAGCGTCTTTGACATTTGAAGATTGCAAAATCCCTGTCGAAAACATGATCGGTGCTGAAGGCGAAGGCTATAAGCAAGCGCTCATGACCCTGGAAGGTGGACGTCTCTCTATCGGTGCGCTGGCACTTGGTATTGCTCAGTCAGCCTTTGATGCTGCTTTGACTTATGCCAAACAGCGTGAAGCCTTTGGTCAACCCATCGGTAAATTTCAAATGATTCAGGCTTACCTGGCTGATATGTCTACCTACATCAGTGCAGCAAGACTGATGCTCTATCATGCTGCCTGGATGAAGGATCATGGCAAGCGTGTCACTCTCGAAGGCTCTCAAGCCAAGCTTTATGCTTCCGAAATTGCTAGCAAAGTTTGCAATCTCTGCGTGCAAATCCACGGTGGTTATGGCTATATCGTTGACTTCCCGGCTGAGCGCTTCTTGCGTGATGCCAAACTTTGCGAAATCGGCGAAGGTACCTCGGAAATTCAGCGTCTGCTCATTGCCAGGCAGCTTGGTCTCTAAGGTCTAAAGAATTTGAGCTAAAAGCAAAGCCCTCGATTTTGTCGGGGGCTTTGTTGTTTTAACAGCTCGTGAGCTAGTTAGTTAGTTAGTTAGTTAGTTAGTTGGCTACTAAATCTCTCAGAGTGGAGTTTTGTGGCAGTTTGAACAATTTGATCAGGACATAGCTAGCCATGGCGATGTTGCCCAGCGCCATAATCAATACGAACCAGATGGACCGGGCCAGGATTGATTTTTCTTTGTAGAAGACCCAAACATAAAAGGTGACAAATCCGCAATAAGCATCAAAGAGTGTGGCGATAAACCATGGATCGCCAGTGACTTGTGGCGGTATTTTAAAGAGACTCTCGCTCAAAGATGCTTGACCGGTCACTGTCAACATCGTTAGCAGTATTGCGGCAAATAGCGTAATTAGCAGGGCTTTCATGGTTTCTCCATTTACAAATCAATTACATTGTGACGCTAGTAAGCATACTTACACATACTAATTTTACGGCCGCTCGATTGATTTTGAGTGGCTTGGTTTGCTTTGGTGGTATCGCATGTGGTGGTGTCACACACTTTCTATCGCACTAAATCTGCACCGTGGCAATTGCAAGCAGGCGATTCATTGCCGTCTCCGTCTCGGTGCTGTGCTGGTCGATGTCGGTCGGTTTGATGATGCTATTGTCAATCTCAATCGGGCTATCGAAAAAGTGGCTTGCTCAGCGTGTTCTACCAAGGCTGACATGGTATGACCGGTCGTAACTGATGAGCTGGCTCTCTAGCTTTGATTAGAATTTGAGTTGATCCAAAGGACGATCTGCTAACCTTACGCCATTACAGTTTGATAGCGGCGCTTGTTAACTCAAGCCCCGTAAATAGAGGAACGCACATGAGCACACTTGTTGTCATCGGCTACGATGATGAAGCAAAAGCAGAAGTAATGAGAGGCAATCTCCTCAAATTACAACGTGAATACCTGGTCGACCTTGAGGACGCTGTTGTTGTTGTCAGGGATCAAAAGGGCAAAGTAAAATTACATCAAATCGTCAGTTTGCCAGCAATGGGCGCCCTTGAGGGTGGCTTCTGGGGCACATTGATTGGCTGTTTGTTCTTCAGTCCACTCTTTGGTATGACTCTGGGTGCGGCTACTGGCGCGCTTTCTGGTGCTCTTGCTGATGTTGGCATCAATGATGACTTTATGAAGCAACTGGGCGAAACACTTAAACCAGGTTGTTCGGCTCTGTGCGTATTGATTCGCCAGATGACTCCAGATAAAGTCCTGGCCGAGTTACAAGGAGCTGGCGGCACAATTTTGCAGACTAACCTCTCTAAGCAAGAAGAAGCTAAGCTGCAAGAAGCTCTGAGCGCTGCGCGTAAGGCCCACGCTGAAGCCAATGCTTCAGTTACAGCCTGAGTTATAGCTGTTATTTAGCAAAAGAGAGAGTCGTTAAGGCTCTCTCTTTTGGCTTTTACTTAGTGCTTTTTTCTTTCACTTTTGCCAGTTCTTCTTTGTCTTTGTCGCTTAAGAAAAACTCTCTTTCACCCAGGTTTTTGGCTCTTTTACGACGTTCAAATCTTATGGCGTTTGCTTGATTGAACGCTTGCAGTGCTTCCTGGTTTCTGTTTTGAGTTTTAAGTAATTGGGCTAAGGCATCAAGCTGGTTAGGCAGTTGGATGCTTGCGTCATGTATTCCGCATTGCGGTAACTGTAAAAGGGCAATTCGTTTGCGCAAATATATTTCCTGACCCTGTTTGTCATTGCGATCTTCAAAATATTCAATATAATCACCCAGCAAGTAGTACTCTTCGCTTTTGTTTTTACCTTTGGGTAGTTGCTTATAGGCATTGTCAAGTGTTGCTTTGGCCAGTGTGTAATCCTGGGCAAAGATTGCGGCAAAAGCAAGCTGTTGACTGGACTTTGGTGAATTCGGTTTTTTGAGATTCTTGAGAGCCTCTGGATGCCCTGATTTAGCCTCCAATATGGACTTTTCGAGGATGTAGCGCTCTTTGCTATCTTGAGCTAAGCCAGGTTGTTTTATGCACTGATTGAGCCAATAGAGCGCTTTTGGTAAATTGTTTGTGCCTACATATGCGTGGGCCAAATTGTGCAGGCGCCTAGTGGTTATAAACTCTGGATTGGCCGCCTGGCAGAGGTCCATGCTCTCCAGCTGAACGGTTAAATTGGCCTTTTTGCGCGCTGCTTCCGACATATTGTCTGGCAGCGGATGCTCGGGTGCATCTACCACTTCGTGCACTGTATAGATAACATCAGAGCTAAGAGTCTGAGTGCGTTTCATGGCATTGATTGCCTGGAGCATTGAGCTGCAATGTGCCGAGGCTTTGCTGATTTGTCCTAATTCTCTGTAGGCGTTAACCAGGCTGCCTTCGATTTTGATTTTTTGTTCCAGATTGGCGGCCGGTAATATAGACAGCGCCTTTTCGAATAGCATTATTGTGCGCTGAGGATTATTTTGAATTTCAGCACTGCGACCCTGTGCCGCGATGTTTTGCCAGGTATCAGCGGCTTTAGCGGGAGCGCCTACAATCAGAGCCAGTACTATAAAAACAAATGTCTCTCTACCTTGCATCTTTCACCATTAATACAGCTACTTGTTGTTAGGTTGATTTTAGCAGGCTGTCTGAGCATTGGGTATAATCGATGACTTACACCATTTGAGCGCAAGTGCTGGATGAGTAAGAGGTGATGGATGTTTTTGCAGTTTAGAGTGTGGTTGATCGCGCTGGCTTTTGTGGCGTTAGCTCTGGTTGCAGTCCAGCCTGTCTGTGCGCTTGAGCCGACAGCCAGTAAAATGCTCCTGCTTAAATGCACTGGCAGTATGCTTGGTCCGGTAGAGGTTTTTTTTGCTCCGCACAGCTTTAGCATCCTCAACAGCAATGGTCTTGTGATCTGGCGTGACAAAGAGCCTGGTAAAGTACAGTTGCTCAACACCGAAAATCGCACAGTATTGACCGTGCCTCTCGATGAGTATATCGACGACATCAGCAGTGGTCTCAAGGACCTCAGTGGGTCGGTTAAGACCGGTCCAACTCCAGTGGTCATGCCTGATGGACGCAAGGCCAGTCAAATAATGTTTGACGCTCAAACTGCCAGGCGTGGGTACAAGGTCCAGGCGGTTTTTTTGCCTGATCTAAAAGTGTCACCACTGATGGTGCAGGCCTGGTGTCGCATATTTTTTGTTGAGCCGCAATATGGCATGCCTGTAACGGTGAGGCACAACAAGTCAATTAAGAGACGCGATCTGACTGTCACCACTAACCCTACCGACAAAGTTTGGCGCACTATGATTGCTTACAAGTCTCTCGAGGCTGTGCCCTTTAGACCGGACCGGTTTGTCGTGCCAAAAGACTTCAAGGCGGCTAAAGACAAATCGGCACTATATTTTTCGGTGGACGGTGTCCTCAAAAAAGAAGATATCGATGATTTGTTTCGCAGTGAGAAGTCTCACTAATAGAGAGCCTCGCGCGAGCTTTTGCGTTGATTTTACAAAACGCTTATATCTTGCAGTGCCGCGAGAGTTGATTTTGAGCTATTTATGCACGGTCTCTACGTAGGTATACGTAAATAAGCCTTTTTGCAGCATCGAGTATATGGCAGATTCTTAGCATCTTCACTCAATACAAATTCCAAAAACAAAATCTCCACCAGCCCAGTTGCCTCGCTATCAATGCTCACTTGTTATTCGACTTTTGTCGGTGGGCCTGGCACAGACTGTGGACATGAGCGAAGAACTATTCCAACAGTTCTCTAACCTCTGTCGAAAGGATACCTCCATGTCTAAGAAGTCCGAAGTCATCGCTGCTCGTCGCAATGCTCTCGGTCTGCGTGTCATCGTCAATGATGCCATGCCTGCCGCTGTCGCATCTCCGGTTGCTGCTTGCCGCTCTTCGGCGCCCCACCAGGAGACCGCGATTCACACCAGCTTTGGCGACCGCAACCACCTCGGTGACGGTCATACCATGACTGTAGGCGAGCTGGCCGCTGCTCACGGCAAAACTGCCAAGCCGGCTGCGTCCATGCAAAGCCGTGTCGCCACCGGTCGTCTTTCGCTTGTGCCGGTCGACGCGCACTAAAACATAACTCAGTGGTGCACTCAGGACTTTGTGGGTGCACCACTTCGCCTTCTCATTCACAAAAAAGTTATGGAGTAAGACTATGCGCTTCTCTCCCGACTTGGCACGACTATTGAAGATGACTTGGACTACAGCGCTTACTGCGCCGGATCCGAGAAACGATAAGCCCATCAACGTTGCGAGCCGGCGGTCAATTTTTTTGATTGAGAGTATTGTATGGATTAGTAGAGTCTGAGGGAAAGCGCTTTTGAAATAGTTGTGGAGTAAGACTGTTTGGGCTCAAAATGACTGTGAGGCAGGTGTATTGACCAGTGCAGTCGTCAGGGGAACTGGATGACCTCTAGGCAGTCCTAAGCGATATCAGATAAGACAATGGGAGTTCATCGTGAGAAGCAATAAACAAAAAATGGTTATGCACACGGCATACGCGCTTGTCGCCATGACGCTGACAATGAGCATCTCTGCCGGCTGCGCTATAGCGCAATCGCAAGCAACGTCGATGTCCAGCAGTCAGGCTGGCAGCCAAGCCAGCTCGCAAGCTGGCTCACAAAATGAAACAAAGGCCGCCACCAGCAATGCAACACAAGCTGGCGGCAAACCAGCTTCCCAATCCAGCGTCAACGCCTCTACTCAAGCTTCAACCCAATCCAATGGACCATATATTAGAGCCGGTGTCGGTGGCAACAGTGGAAAACGTGTCAATAATCTCACCCCAAGCGGTGGTGGTATACGCAGAGCTGGTGTGGGTCGAGTCGGCACGGGAGCAAAACCCCAAGTACGTAACTGGAATCGCTAATGATTGAGAGTCCCACGGCAACCTTAAAACAAGCTATTAGAACGCGCTGCATCTATTGATTTTAAACAGTGTAAGCACAAGTTACCGCTTGCAGTAACTTGTGCTTAGAGAT